>JANQPU010000219.1 GCA_028285315.1 Acaryochloris sp. IP29b_bin.176 | reverse complement strand
TTTGACAGACATCGGTTTGGCTCAGCACAGCACTTTGAACCTAAACCTACAATCCACACATCTAGACCCTATTTCACACTTACTTTATAAATGGCCTCTGACTGAATGAGAGATACACCAAGTTCGGTATCTACAACTGTGTTGATAGAAGCTTCAGATCTTCAGTTATTAAACGCGCCCTATCACAGTTCGTAACCCATTCAACAGTGCTCCTAATGTCATCGCTTCAATAGATATCCCTTTCCTCACTAAACATTTCGTTAGACTTGGAATAGGAGTCTAGTCTTTTTCTCCTTCTAAATAGTTGAGGGTATCTCGATGAAATGGTACTCAAAGTTAGCAGTTCTATTGCTCGGTACTGGCTTATATTTTCCACCTTCTGTATTGCTGGCTCAAGAGAAAATTAGTCCATCCCCAAAAGCCTCTGATATTCAGGATACTTCTCCAGCCTCCTTGTCAGAATCGGAGTCAAAGAATTCATATTCACGACAAGATTTATGTCAGATTAGTAAGAGATTATCAGAATCATCTCAATCCAATGAGCAAATCCGTTCAGGCTCCGATTCAGTTTTATTGGAGTCCCCCAGCGATAGAAAAATACGCCAAGGGTTCCCCCTCAGTAAGGTCCTGGGCTCTCTCGGCGAAAATGATAATCAAGCCCAATCCAAAGCCTCGAAAACTCCACCTAAGTCCAATGATTGTAACTAGGATCTGAATGGTTCTTAAGCAGAACATGTGAGATGTAGAGAGAACGCGAACAGGGAGAGTTTTGTTACTCCATCCATGGGATTGAGGTCTCAGGGGAGGGGAGATTGAAGAGGCATGACTATGATCCCCCACTGCCCAACCCAGAATCCCAGAATGAGAAGGATCCACCTCTATCCTCATCCAGACTTTGTTTTGAGTTTGACCAACTTGTCAACTGAGTGGATTTCTTCTGGCTACTAGACATCAGTCAAATCTGCTCCAATCTGCTGAATCCATTTAATGATGCTAGGGTGAGCAACTAGCCTGAAGGAGTATAGCTCACTAAGCTGGAACAGCCAACAGCTGATCGGCCTGCTTGACGGTTTCAAAGAAAAAGGCCGCATTCTCTTCTGGCGTTGTGGGGAGGATACCATGTCCCAGATTCATAATATGACCTTTGTTTCCAGCTTTGCGGATCGTATCCAGGATGCGATCGCGGATAAAAGCCTTCGATCCAAATAGCACACCGGGGTCCATATTCCCCTGCACATGTAGGTTCGGCCCCAACCGCTGGCGAGCATCTGCCATATCGACCGTCCAATCCACACTGATAATATCGGCACCGGACTGAGCCATTCGCTCCAGCAAGCCAGCACTACCGCTAGCCAAAAGAATCAGGGGCGTATCGGGGTGGGTTTCTTTCACCTGGCGAAAGACCCGCTGCTGGTAAGGAAGGGCAAAGGTTTCAAAGTCAATGGGGCTGAGCTGGCCTGCCCAAGAGTCAAACATCTGTACGACCTGGGCACCACTATCAATTTGGTAGCGCACATAGGTTGCGATCGCATCCGATATTTTCTCCAAAAAGGCATGAAGAATGGACGGATCATCAAAGGCCATCCCCTTAATGATGGAGTAATGCTTGGAGCCTCTACCTTCAATCGCATAAGCTGCGAGGGTCCAAGGGGCCCCTACAAAACCTAGAACGGTTGATTGATTACCGACTTCTTGCCGGAGGGTGGTTAAAATCTGGCGAATAAACGGTAACGACTCTTCCGGCTCCAAGGCATGCAGGTTATTCACCTGCTCCATCGTTCGAATTGGCTCTTCGATGATCGGTCCCTTGCCTTCGGCAATATCCATTTTGATACCGATGCCCGGCAGCGGGGTGACGATATCTGAGAAGAGAATCACGCCATCCGGCTGAAAGGCGCGCCAAGGCTGGAGGGAAATCTCAATCGCCACTTCAGGAATCTCTGAGCGTTCCCGAAAGGATGGATACTTTTCTCGTAAATCTCGGTAGGCTTTCATATATCGACCCGCCTGTCGCATCATCCACACGGGGGGGCGATCCAATACTTCCCCACGGGCAGCCCGCAAAAGAAGTGGGACATCTTGGGTAGATCCAGCCATCTGTAGTTTTTACTCCTAACTTAGTCAAAGGCAAGGGGGTCAAATTGCAGCCATCACTCCATCTGAAAGCAAGCCACACCTTACCGTTTCAATCTGCTTGCTGGATCTAGTTTAGGATTAATTGGCTACATTTTCGGATTTGAGTGGCGGTAACCAAAGAAGTCAACTCGATAATCTGAGATGGTTACACCCGCTTGCTCCTCGATTTGAGCAATCAGTTCTGGCGGCAATTCCACCTGAATATCAATAATTTGATCCGTGTCTAAGCAATTAATGTGACTGTGGGAATGGCTTAAATTGCCGTATAAGCGGCCATCCGATCGCTCCACACATTCAATAATGCCTTGCTGGGATAATGCCTCTAAATTCTGGTAAACCGAGGTATGGCCAATTTCTTTGCCGGCCTGATTGAGCCGATCATAGATCTGTCGGGCAGAGAGATGCTCTTCCGCTTGCCAAAGCAGCTCCAAAATAGACCGCCGTTGCCGACTCAGACGCATTCCCAAGGCTTGACATTGGTTAATCGCATCTTCTAGGGAAGTGATTGGTTTGGCGGTGGTCTCAGGCTCAACGTCGAACACGCGATACATCCCAACACTAAACAACGATTTCGAGCTTTAATGGGTCAAAGTAAACCTAATCAGAATTCAGCCAGTTCAAACCCAGTTGGATATGATCTGAGTTTGACAGCCAGTCATAGTCAACCCAAGCTCAATAGCGCAAACGGGACTGAGCCGCATTGCTATTCTCCTCTATCATACCTAAACCCGAACCGATTCCGTTTTGTCGTCTTCCTACATCTGCCTTTCACCTTAATCTGCACAATGACCGAAACGATTGCTATCAACGCCACCCATATTGATAACCTAGACTTGTCGCCCATTCGTCCGCTCCTGGAAAATTGGCTGGCGAAGGATATCCTGGCCCATGAGCAAGAATTAACCTTTCAAATCGACTATCCCCAACCGGCTGATACCCAACAAGAGTGGTCAGAGATACCAGAGGTTCGATTGTGGTTTATTCGACTGGACAGTCTCTATCCTTGGTTACCGTTACTATTGGACTGGCGATCTGGAGAACTGGTCCGTTATGTCGCCATGCTGGTCCCTCACCAGTTCAGCGAGCGAGAAGGCATTCTCTTCAATCCCCAAGCCTTAGATATTTTGATCATGCACAAGATCTTTGTAATCACCCGCTGGCTTAGATCTTTAGGCCATGAAAGCAATACTAAAGTCATTCAAATGGCCGAGATGTTTGGATATGAGCTGGACAATACGATCTTTGACCTCATCCAAGCACATCCTGACTAGATAGCCTTTAATAACTATCGTTCTCGCTAGCAGTTTGCAGCCCTAACTGACGGTTGGCCTGGTTGAGACGCTCTGCGATCGCTTCTCGCCATTGCAAGCTCACGTCAGGGTCCGCCAGAATTTCCTGGGCCATCTCGCGATAGCGGGCACTCCTCACTTTATCCACTTGCTCAAGCAAGTTGAGATTATCATAAACGGTTTGGGGAGAAGGTTTCATGTCATTCCATTCCTTAATGGTCGAGGACAAGCATTCTCTAAAGCAAACATTATAACTACGGTAAATCGGTTTGACCCATCAGGTAACGATCGCATTCACGAGCCGCCCCCCGACCTTCGTTAAAGGCCCACACCACCAGACTTTGACCGCGACGGCAATCCCCCGCCGCAAACACCCCTGGAATACTGGTCGTGTATTGCTCATACTCAGCTTTGACATTGCCTCGTGGATCTCGATCTAATCCTAAAGATTCCAAGAGCGGCTGTTCTGGTCCCAAAAAGCCCATCGCCAGCAACACAAGCTGCGCTGGAATCACCTTTTCAGATCCCGGCACGTGAACAGGCGTAAACCGACCTTGCTCATCTTTTTCCCAATTCACCTGCACGGTATGGAGGGCTTTAACATGACCATTTTCATCCCCTTCGAAGCGGGTGGTCATCGTTAAGTAGCCCCTTGGATCGTCGCCAAAGACAGCGGCGGCCTCTTCCTGACCATAGTCCAGACGATAGATCTTGGGCCATTCAGGCCAAGGATTATTAGCAGCCCGCTCTAGGGGCGGTTTGGGCATAATCTCTAGCTGCACCAAACTTTTGCAGTTGTGGCGGATCGAGGTTCCCACGCAGTCCGTTCCGGTATCGCCGCCGCCAATGACGACCACATCTTTTCCCTGGGCTGAAATCACCTGGTCTTGCAGGCTTGGATTAATCACCGCTTTCGTGTTGGCCGTTAGAAAATCCATGGCAAAGTGAATGCCCTGCAAGTCCCGACCTTCAATCGGCAAATCACGGGGACGTGTTGCTCCCGTACACAGAACAATAGCATCAAAATCTTTCAACAAGGATTCAGCGGGAAGGTCTTTGCCGACTTCGGTGTTACAAACAAACTCCACCCCTTCCTCTTCTAGGATTTTGAGGCGACGCATCACCACCTGCTCTTTCTCCAACTTCATGTTGGGAATCCCGTAGGTCAACAAACCACCGGGCCGATCGGCTCGCTCCAAAACCGTGACCCAATGCCCCGCTTTATTGAGCTGAGCAGCCGCACATAATCCCGCTGGCCCTGATCCCACAACGGCAACCTTCTTACCCGTTCGCTTTTCGGGGGGTTGAGGGGTAATCCAGCCCTCTTCCCAACCTTTATCAATAATGGTCTGCTCAATATTTTTGATGGTCACCGGAGGATTATTAATGCCTAAAACACAAGAGCCTTCACAAGGAGCAGGACAGACTCGACCTGTAAATTCTGGAAAATTGTTAGTTTTGTGGAGCCGATCCAAAGCTTCCCGCCATAGCCCTCGATACACCAAATCATTCCATTCCGGGATCAGGTTATTAATGGGGCATCCACTAGCCATATTGCTAATGACGGTCCCCGTATGACAAAACGGCGTACCACAATCCATACACCGTGCCCCTTGATTGCGAAGGCGCTCTTCAGGTAAGTGCTGATGGAATTCATCCCAATTCTTAATCCGCTCAAGCGGGGGGCGATCCGTTGGAATTTCGCGGACAAATTCAATGAAACCAGTAGGTTTACCCATAGTCGTGTCTTAGAGAAGTAATCTTGAGCCAAGTCAACGTCATCCTGATCTTAAATTTCACTTTTTAGTGAAAAAGAAAGGATGCTAAGATTCTTATTTTTTTCTCCATGCCTCCGTAAAGTCAAGGGGAGAAGCCGTATTCAAGACTTTAATACCTTTCCTAAAGATCAAGGCATAAGATCACAATTTTTCCTAGATCGTTCCTACCCAAAGGGAATCAGAAGCAAAAAGCGATCGCGTACAATAAATCATGCGACTCAAATAAAGCGACATTCCATGGTGCAAGTCCCCACCAAACCGATGACACTGGCACAATTTCTGGATCTTCCTGAAACCAAACCTGCCTGTGAATACATCAACGGAGATATTATCCAAAAGCCAATGCCTCAAGGAGAGCACAGTACCCTTCAAGGCGACTTAGTGAGTGTTTTGAATGGAACCCTAAAACCCCAAAAAGTCGGTCGAGCCTATCCAGAATTACGCTGTACCTTTGGAGAGCGCTCTATCGTACCAGATGTATCGGTTTTCCAATGGGCACGAATTCCGCGTCGACCAGATGGTCGTGTAGCAAATGCCTTTCATATTCCACCTGACTGGACCATTGAAATCCTATCCCCTCAACAGAATCAGACCAAAGCCATTCGCAACATTCTCTATTGCCTTGATCACGGCACAGAGATGGGCTGGCTCCTAGATCCTGGAGAATCTTCTGTGTTCGTTTATGGGAAAGATAAATCTATCCAAATTTTTGAAGATGCAGACTCCATCTTACCCACTCCTGCTTTTGCTCAAGCGGTGCAGCTAACAATAGGAGAAATCTTTGATTGGCTTAAAGCGTAAAACCTAGAATAGTCATCAGACGCTAACGATCAAGGTCAGCATCTCCTCTAGTGTCTTCCGTCCATTCTGTTCAAAGGAACGAAACTCGATCTTCAATCACTCAACGTTCAAAGATTCTTGAGGCAAAGTAATCAGGAAGGTTGTTCCCTTGCCAACCTGGCTATCGACCTCTATCTTACCTGAGAAAGACTGAGTGACCAGGTTATAGACAATATGTAGCCCCAGACCTGTTCCACCGCGATGGCGGGCAGTCGTATAGAAGGGCTCAAAAATTTTACGTTGTTGCTCCGGTGGGATACCGCAACCATCATCACTATAAATTAGCCGTATGCCCTGATGCTTTTTCTGAACATCCATCTGCAAAAGCCCCAGTTCAGAGGGCTCGTAGGCATGCATCAGAGAATTAGTGACCAGGTTGGTGACAATTTGGGCAAGCAACCCAGGATAGCTCGTGATGATAAGAGAGTCATCCCCGGTGAGTAATAGTTGGTGCTTTGCGTTTTTGAGCTGAGGTCTCAGGCTATTGATCACCTCTTGCAGATAAGTCTTGACATTAAATTCTCGCTGTTCCTGATGAGACTGATCCACCGCAACCAGCTTAAAACTACGAACAAGGTCACCTGCCCGGTGTAAATTACTGAGGACCAATTTGGAACTGCTTTGCGCAACATGCGTATAGCGACTTAAAACAGAGCGTTTAATGTGTCCTTCTTCCACTGCCTTCAGAAAGGTTTGGGTTTCATCGGCTAAGGTCGAGGCAGCCATAATACTCGTTCCAATAGGCGTGCTAATTTCATGGGCGACCCCAGCTACTAAATTCCCCAAAGCTGCCATTTTCTCAGACTCTATCAACTGCCTCTGAGCATTTTGCAGTTGCTCAATGGTTTCCGTGAGCACTTTTTCTGTGGTGATTCGCTGCTCAATCTCAGATTTCAGCTGGTTATTTTGGGTTTGTAACGTTTGATTCAATGTACATAACTGGAGGTGAACTTTAACCCTGGCAAGCAATTCATCCAGGTGAATCGGTTTAGTCACATAATCAACGGCTCCTACTGCTAATCCTCTCACTTTGTCATTGTGACTGGTCAGGGCAGTCATAAAGATGACTGGAATCTGCTCCGTTTTCGGATGAGCTTTCAAACGCCGACAGGTCTCAAAACCATCGATATCTGGCATCAACACATCTAAGAGAATGATATGGGGCTGAGCATAGGCCGCTCTTTGCAAACCACTCTCACCATTTCGTGACACTAGAACGGTAGACCCGAAGCCTTCGAGGGCTGATACAGCAACACCCAAATTATTAGGGTTATCATCAATGATCAGGATGGTGTAATCGCGAAAATTAAAATCACCAGCCATTAGAGACACACCCAATACAACAAAGCGATAAACAAAAGCTGTACTATCATCGAAAAATACATTTTTTGCTAGCCTTCAGTAGCAGATAGGCTAATATGAGAAAAATTTAATGGACCTATTCTCGAAGCAAATATTGCTGGAGAAAGGCCATGATTTTTTCATCTTCAAAATCCTGAGCTAGGGCGATTAATCGGTTAGAAAAAGGGGAAAATTTGGGTTTTGAGGCGACTAGATTCGTCGCTTCCCGCTGCAGTTGGGTCAGATTGCCCAACATGGCTAATTCATGCAGCATTTGTAAGCAGTCCTGATCAGGAACAACAAGTGTTGGGATCGTGCCAGTTTCTCCTTGAAGGGCAGCAGTCGGGGTAAAAATCCATTCCAATCCTAAATATTCAGCGATGAGAGCGTACAAGGTGATTGCTTCAATGGGTTTGGGGATAAAGGCATCATATCCAGCAGCTTGGCTATGGGGTTGATCAACGGCTTGGACATTAGCAGAAATCCCTAGGATAGGAATCCTTTGCAATTCTGGAATTTGTCGCATTTCTTGAATCATTGCCCACCCATCTTTATGGGGCATTACTAAATCACTGACAACTAGTTCTGGCTTGTATGTCATCGCTTTTGCTAAGCCGTCTTGCCCATCTTCCGCCAATTCTAAATCAAAATCCAGAGGGGCAAGCATAGAAACCAGCACGGATCGATTAACCGCGCTATCATCAACAATCAATATCCGACGTCGCGGCCCGGTATAGCCAATAATGGGACCGTATGCCGCCTGAACAGGGATAAATTGTTCCGAGGGAGTGAAAGGAACTGTAAACCAAAACGTGGAGCCTTGCCCCAAACTACTATCGACCTGGAGACGACCGCCCATCAGTTCAACCAGTTGACGAGAAATGGATAACCCCAATCCTGTCCCCTCAGCTCGACGGTGGAGTTCCCCCACTTGCTCGAAAGGACGAAAAATCTGCTCCATTTGATCTGGAGCAATGCCAATACCCGTATCGGTAATCGCAAATTTGAGGGTGACTTGCTCGGCCGTTTGTTGCTCGATCTCTACAGATAGAATGACTTGGCCTTGATCCGTAAACTTGATGGCATTACTTAAAAGATTAAGCAGTATTTGGCGAAGACACTTTTCATCAGCCTGTATTCCCTGAGGAAGAGAGTCTGTAGGTCGATAGATAAATTGAATATGCTTGTCTTGCGCCCGCATCCGCATTAGGTTCACAATGCTCTCTAAAAGGGAGGGAAAATGGATATTCGAGGCATTCAGTTCGAGTTTTCGCGCCTCGATTTTGGCAATATCAAGGATGTCCTCAATGAGGGTCAAGAGATGTTCACCACTTTGGTGAATGGTGTTTAAGGCTTGTTGATGATGAGGCAACAGATGGTGATCGCGTTGGAGAATCTGAGCATACCCTAGAATGCCATTAAGGGGAGTCCGTAATTCATGACTCATGTTGGCTAAAAAATCGTTTTTGGCTCGATTGGCCGCATCTGCTGCTTCTTTAGCGGCTTGGAGTTCCCTTGTCCTCAGAACAACTCGATTTTCAAGCTCCTCGTTGATCTGTTGAAGCGCTTGTTCAGCTCGTTTGCGATCGCTAATATCTTCATAGGTGCCTAAGATACCTACAGTATTACCGAAAGCATCCTTTAAGGGGATTTTATTGGTATCAGCCCAAATGGTTTCGCTAGTTTCTGGATTGAAAACCTGCAATACGTGTCGCTCAGGAATCCCCTTAGACAACACGAATGCATCCTTCTGTTGACAAGCGGCAAGATACTGGTTGGAGGGCGTGAGATCGGCATCGGTCTTGCCAATTACTTGTTCGGGAACCTCTAAACCCACAGATTGAGCAAAGTTTTGGTTACAGCCTAAGTAGACCGAATCATGATCTTTCCAATAGATTAGCTGGGGAATATTATCGATCACGAGGCGGAGTAACTGTTGGGATTCCCGCAGTTGATTTTCAGCTCGCTTGCGATCGCTAATATCGGTAGAAACGCCTCCTAATGCATAGACCCGGCCTTGAGGGTCAAATACCGGAAATTTGTTGGCAATGTAGGTGTGGCGGCTGCCATCAACATGGGTCACCACTTCTTCTACCGTTTTGGGTTGGCCAACAGCTAAGATGCTACGGTCATTGTCCCGTAATGTGTCAGCAATCTGCTGGGGAAATAGGTCATAATCCGTCTTGCCTAGAAAGGTTTGGGGATTAATATCAAATAATTCCCCTAAAACTTGGTTAAAGATGAGGTATCGCCCTTCTAAATCTTTTAGGTAGATTGCAGCAGGAGAGTTATCAATAAACGCTTGAAGTTGCTTTTTACTAAGCCGCAGGGCCGCTTCTGAGGCTTGTCGTTCCATTTCCGCTCCTACCCGAGTTGCAAGCAATTGGAGCACAAACTCCAGATTGCTAGTATCAATGGGCAGAGGTTTCGTATCAATCATGCCTAAATTGCCAACAATTTGCCCCTGAGAGTTTTTGATTAGGCAGCCAATATAGCTTTCTCCCTGCAAAGATAAGCCCCTAAAGAAATTGGGGAATTTAGTCGATAGGGAGTGGGGGACTAGACACCATTCCCGTTGATAGGTTTCTAGACAAGGGGTGCCAGCCAAATCGCAATCATAAGGCTTAGCAAACCCCTCTCCGGTCCACATTGCCAAGATTCGAGATTGGGTCAACGTGTCATCCTTGATTTGGGCGACAAAAGCGGAGTGAATCTGGAAGACGTCAGCCAAAGACTGGACACAGGACTGGTAAAAATCTACACCCGTTTTATCGGCTGTCCCTTGAAATAAACTCGACAACGCCAGCTCAACGCGCTTGCGATCGCTGATATTTCGGATCAAAGCTAAGACTTGTTCCTGCTGAGCAGGGAGTAATCGAACTTCATAATATTGAGTCGTATCCCCACTGGGCAAACCATACTCAAATTGTTGAAGCTGTTGTGACGCTAAGACATCGGCCAGAGCCTTCAGGAATGGCGCAGAGACCTTCTCAGGCAAAAACGACTGAATTTGCTGTTCCAGCAAGGTCTCAGGTTGCGAGAAGAGGGTATTTTGAGGTTGCCTCCCTTGATAGCCCAGTAACGTTCCATCGCGGTTTATTCGTAGGAGCAAATCAGGAAAGGTATCTAAGATAGCCTGCCACTCTGAATGGGTGCGCAGAACCTTAGACGATCTTTCCGCCTGTGGCGACCTAATTTTTTGCTGCTCTAAAGCAAGACCTGCTAGGTCAATCGCAGTATCAATCAATTTTCGCTCTGGTTCTGTAGGGACCCTAGACGTTTTGAAATAGATCGTTATCACCCCTGTTTCCTGTCCCTGGCTGTCCAAAATAGGAAAGGACCAGCAGGACTGAAACCCTCTTTCAATCCAGATTTGCTCAACCGTATGGAGTGGTGAGCAAGGGGTGAGTTCTGAGAGGATAACGGGGCATCTGGTAAAAGCCGCTCGGCTACTAGCACTGCCGTTGTCTGAAATCTCTATCCCCTCAACTTTATCTATACATTCAGCGGGTAAGTTAGATGCAGTCTCATACCGCAGTTGATGGCAAGCATCTAGAGTGAGAATCGCCCCTCTGCCCCCCAATAAGCATTCAAGGCTGTCAAGAATTGTCTCTAGAACATCTAGGGTGGGGGCTCCCATGGCGAGTTGTTTAAGAATAATAGTTTGAGCATCCTGCCAGCTTTCAGCATATGCCCGTTGCGTAATATCTCGACTCACCCATAGCAATTGATCGGAGTGGGTCAAAGAGAAAGACACTTCGGCAATCAATGCCTCACCATCTTGCCGTTGAACATAGGTTTCACCTTGCCAGCAACGCTTCTGCCTCAATATGGGAAAAATGTCCGTTTCCACTCGCTGGGCTTCATCTTGAGGATAGAGAATCTGCCAGGGTTGCCCCAATAGTTGCTCTGGCGCAGAGTATCCAAACAGGCGCAAATGTTCACGATTGACGTAAGTGAGGCATCCAGCCTTGCACAGTGCGATCGCGTCTGGGGCAGTATCAAAAATAGAATATTGATGGACGCCTAGGTCATCTGTGGCTTGAACAGAGCGGTGAGTCTCCGGGGAAAAAGCACAAGCCGCAACTTGTGCTTCTAATTGATGACAATACTGGATAAGTTCTTGGTGAAGTGAGCCAGATTCAACCAAAATCTGAGTCAAGGTGGAGAGGAGTGGTTGATTGCCCCTTAGATTCATCATCATTCCCCTGGCAAAGCTGTTTTTTTCAGCATACCCTCCAAGTGAGGGATGCCCTCATTCCCAGAACTATTGGGTTCCAAGCAAATCTAAACTGGCATCAGAAGAAAATTCCAGCCAAATTTGTTAGGTTAGACCCAATTTAGCGTCGTGGCCCTGATTTTTTAATCAGAGGATCCAAAAGCTGGATGATAATATCAAAGCGAAAATTATCAGATAAGGACATCAATTGGGTCTGAATCACCTCATATTCTGCCGGTAATTCGGCCAATAAGCTGGCTGTGCGGTTGGGATCCAGACTCACAGCTGCATCATATAAATGCTGAAGTTGGTCTGTCGTCATGAACGTAAGCTGCTCAGACGTGAGGGGAGGATACGATTCAGGTGGCTGCGGCTGGCCAGACCCATCATAGAGATATTCAACCTCTAAATAGGTCGCCAGTTTCTCAAAAATTTCTGCCTCTTGAAACGGTTTTCGCACACAATCATCAAATCCCAGCGCTAACACTTTGTCTTGATCTGCTTCAAAAGCAACGGCAGTGAGGGCAATGATAATCGGAATTGGAGCAGACACAGATGCTTTGATCTGTTGAGTCGTTTCATAGCCATCCTGCCCTTCCATATGGATATCCATCCAAATTAGGTGGGGATGCCAATCCTGCCATAGCGCAATGGCTGCTTCGCCACTATAGGCAGCCTGAACGTCAAATCCCACCATACAGAGAAGCTGAGTAAGGAAACTGCAATGATCAGACTGATCATCTACCACTAAGATTCGATAGGTAGGTTGATTAGGAGCAAGACCCGTCACCCTAGTTGTCGCTACCAAGGCTTTTTTCACACAGGCTTGAGCTTGCTCCACAGGAATAGAAAATTGAAAACAACTCCCGGTCCCGACCGAACTCGTAACGGATAAATCTCCCCCCATCAAAGCCACAAATTGATGACTAATCGCCAGCCCCAAACCCGTTCCTTCATCAACGATGGTACGGGCCTGTTCTCCTTGAATAAAGGGATGAAAAATATGCTCTAACTCACGAACTGAAATGCCGGGACCAGAGTCACGAACTTCAAAATGTAACCAGTAGTGGGGAGTGAGGGGGAGCTGAGGACAAACGCTAACTTCTTCAGGCGCAACTGTTGTTTGGTAAATCCGGAAGGTCACATGACCTTGCTCAGTAAACTTGATCGCATTACTTAATAAATTCATCAACACTTGGCGCAGTTTACCTACATCCGCACGCACATAATGAGGCAAGTCTGGCCCCCATTCCAACTGATAAACCAAGCCTTTGTGCTGGGCTTTGGCCATCCAAATTTCTTTTAAGGTTGTCAGTAAGTCATGAAAGTTGACCCGTTCAACTTTCAGAATCACTTGTCCGGAATCAATGCGGGACAATTCTAGAATGTCGTTAATTAATGCCAATAAATGTTTGCCACAGCGATTAATGGTTTCTAACTCTTTGGTAAAAGATTGTAGCTGGGGTTCTCGGGCTAACAGTTGGGTATAGCCCAAAACTGCATTGAGGGGTGTGCGCAGTTCATGGCTCATATTCCCTAAAAAAACGCTTTTTGCTTGATTAGCCTCAACAGCCTGCCGTTTAGCGATAGTCAAAGCCTGATTTTGAGCCATTAGGTCTTGTTGTTGCCGTTCAATTTGCTGAGTGGCTGCTTTTTGCTGGTTGTAAAGGGTATCCAACGCCTGGTTAGTCGTTTCCAAGGCGACCAAATCTCGATAAGACCGCAACGTCGTAATCACAGTAGCGAGTAATCGTTGCCGAGTGAGGTCGACCTTCAATCGATAGTCATTGATATCGTAGTCTCGAATCACGTCCAGTTCAGGTGCTTCGCCCGGTTGCCCTGTTCTCAAAACGATCCGGACCATCTGATTGTTTAAAGTCTGACGAACATATTGAACGAGCTCTAACCCTGCTTGACTGGTTTCCATCACCACATCGAGCAGCAGCAAAGCAATATCAGGATGTTCTTGCAGGATCGCCTTTGCCTCATCCCCCGAGTAGGCAGACAGCAAATGCAGGGGTTTATGTTCAAATTCAAAGGAACCACAGGCCAGCAGGGTCGCTTCATGGACCTCTGGATCATCATCAACAATGAGAACTTTCCAGGCGGGTAACACAGACGCGCTCGTCTGCCCGTTACTATCACTGGGGTCGTCTTCAATGACAAAGATAGGTGTATCAGGCATAAGACTATCATCTGGATTGTACATTTCCTGGACCTATCATCTGCACCAGAGTTGGCCGCCTCACTGAAGTCAATTGACGCCAATAAAATTAGCTATAAATTGGAAGAATAGCAATGGCTAACATATCCTCATAGCGAATCTATTATTCCCAGCTTCAATCTGTTTCTACCGTAGGAGCTAAAAACGCTAACTTTTACGTCAATTAGGGCTAAAAATGCCAACTTTATCAACTTTTCAAGGGTTAACCCACAGACCTATGCTAGCAGCTCAATGTTCAGTAGAGAAACTGTCAATTTCTTCAGTTCATTACAAGTAGATACCCTACATTCACAACTTTTTCAAAGTCTTCCATTTTCGAGACCAGTGCCGACTAAAACTCGCAAGCTTATCGAGAGTGTTCTGATCGGGCAAGGCCAGTAAATCGTTTGTTGCGATCGCATCCACACTTCGAATCAAACCTTCAGTAGCGCACACTTTGCCTGAATGATGGGCATTCTAAGAATAGAGTGATAAGTGACTGGGCAATATTCAGTATGTTGCTAATTGATCAGGTAGACCTTGAAGAAAGAGGCATCCAATGCCAAGGGGTTTCAGAGTTTGTGTTTCTGGATAAGTGTTTTCAGAAAGGTCAAACCTTTGAGAATTCCCAACGAGAACGAGCGATTGCGTCTTGCCGACAAATGTTGGATGCAGGATTGATGAGCCTCATCGTCAATTACCAGAGTCATTTTACGATTTGGGTAGAAACAGCGGCGGCTCCAGCCCCAATGCCGTCTTCGGCACCATCAGCAGATCTTCAAAATAATCATGGTGCTGAGGAAAGCCCATCTGATCCGAGTAGGAAGTACCAAAAGCTTATGGCCAAGCTCAATGAGCCTGTGGACATCAAAGCCGTAATGACTAAGCTCAATGAGCCGATTAGTTTGAAGTCCTTATTTTCTAAAGGTCAGGGGTCTCAATCAGAGGACAACTGAAGACGCGATCAGGCATCACATCAGCCAGGCTGACAACGCTGCTATACAAAAGAGGCAGAGGCACCTGATGTCTCCGCCTCTAGTGGTGAGAATCGTTATGAATGTGCAGGACAGAATCCCTGCGTTACTCAGCAGGTTGAACCTGACCAATCACGTTTAACTTGCCATCCTCTTTGACCGTCCAGACATCATAAACGCCCAAAACATCGCCATTTTCGTCAATATCAACATTGCCGCTGGCGCCTTGATAGTTGATTTCTTCGCCTTGCTCCAATAGCTTGAGGGCTTCACAGACATCGGTAGTCTCTGTACCTGGGCCATTCGCAACATCACGCAGTTTAGCTGCGATCGCATCACCAGAATTAGACTTTGCCGCTTGTGCTGCTAGTAAAACTAAAGCGGTCGCATCCCAACTTTGGGGAACATAGGCAGGCGGGGCTTCATTCTTCTTGGATTTCCACAGCGCTGTCAAGGACTCTAGGGCATTTCCGTCCGCTCCTGGTACAGTGCCAATGGCTCCGGTAATAATAAAGTTGCCATCACTGGTTTTACCCACTTGAGTCGCAAACTCATCTGACTTGACGCCATCGGTGAGCATCACCTGTACGCCCTCCATTAAGCCTTGTTCATAGGCTGATTTCAAGAGTAGAGCTCCCGTTTCGGGATAGAGAATCGCAATCACCGCATCAGGTTCGTTGGCAAAGGCGGCGGCGGCTTCTGTATCAAAGGTGGTGGCTTTGGGGTCATACCGGGTGGGTTTAGCCTCATTGAGCACCGTCCCGCCCAGTTTTTTAAAGGACTTTATGAATTCCTGCTCGAAGCTAACACCATAATCATTATTGATGGAGACAGTGGAAACGCTCTGAAAACCTTTTTCCTTTGCCAGCTTCGCGAGGGCTCGGGCTTGGTAGGTATCTGGAGGCGCAGTTCTAGCCCAATATTGGGTGTCTTCATTCTTAAAGTCTCCATTTTGGGCACGGTCTGTAAATTCAGTACTGGTGCTGCCTGGGGAAATCAGGAGAACTTTATTGCGAACAGCCACATCAACAGCAGCTTGGGACACACTACTAGCAAAGGAGCCCACTACAGCAGACACCTTTTTCACCTCTACAAGGTTGGTCATCGCTTGGCTGCCCTTGGTGGGATCTGTTTCATCATCTTCAGAGGTCAGCTCAACGGGCTTACCATTCACGCCACCACAGGCATTCACCGTTTCTACGAGCAAAGGTACCGTATCAATCATGGGCACCCCTAACGGCGCTAAGTCTCCCGTTGATGGCAAAAGCGATCCAATCTTTAGCCCTTCACTATCTCCCGAACCAGGGGTATTTCCCCCCACTTGGCAGGCACTGAGCAACAAAACAGAGGCGAACGCGGTAAACTGACGCAGTTGTCGAGGGCTTAAGGTATGGAGCCTTGTTTGGGGTTTATTCATTAGTATTCTTTTGATCCTCACCCGGTAGAGTCTTTCTATTATCAATCGAATGGTATATCGCTGTTGACGTTAAGTCTAAATTAAACCAGTAAAAATGATGGATTTGCAGAAATGGGATTGATGAATAGGAGAATGACAAGTTCTGAGATCCCCTAGATTGCTGGGCAACACAATGGAGCCTCCATGAGTTCGGCCATATTTTACATTCTCTTTGTGAGTGGATTGGCATTTTATTTGGCCTGGAATTTAGGGGCCAACGATGTCGCCAATGCCATGGGCACATCTGTGGGGTCAAAGGCCATTACTCTGCGGCAAGCCCTGATCATTGCTGGCATGCTTGAATTTACCGGGGCAGTTGTGTTTGGCCATCAAGTCATTAACACCCTGACCCAAGGGGTGGTAGATACCCAAGCCTTTGACAATACTCCCCAAACCTTGAGCTTAGGTATGATGTCAGTGCTCATCACCTGTGGACTGTGGCTACAGGTTGCAACTTGGCAAGGATGGCCAGTAGCCTCTTCCCATGCCACTGTTGGGGCTTTAGCAGGATTTAGTCTAGTAGCCCTAGGGACATCTGATGTGCAGTGGTCCACTTTGGGAGTCATTTCCCTGTCTTGGCTCCTCACTCCAGTGGTGAGCGGTGCGATCGCAGCCCTGTTCTACCGCCTCATTTGGCAAGGGATTCTGCAATCCACTCATCCCCTCCACCAACTCAATGAATGGATTCCCTGGCTGAGTACAGGGCTGGTGAGTATCTTTGGTGTGATTGTATTGCCCCAAGTCACCCATCCAGTTCACGAGATTTTGCAAACCCACTGGCACTGGCAGTTCCCCGAACAAGATCTGGCGATCGCAATCGGTCTTGCAGCCATTCTGATCCTGACCATCTGGAGTTGGCAAAGGCTAGCTCAGATTCCCCCTTCATCAGACCCAACGACAGATCATGCAGTGGCAGAGAGTCAACTAGCCTCCTTTCAAGTCTGTAGTGCCTGCTTTGTGGCCTTTGCCCACGGCTCCAATGATGTCGGCAATGCCGTTGCCCCTCTCGTCGTCGTATCAGCCATTTTTGCAACCCAGGAAATTCCGACTCCCGAAGCAGCAGTTCCCCTATGGATCATGGTCTTAGGAGGATTGGGTATCGTGGCTGGATTAGCCATTTCAGGCAAAAAAGTGATGACTACTGTGGGTGAGAACATTATCTCCCTCCAACCTAGTAGCGGTTTTTGTGCCGAATTGGCAGCCGCGACAACGATATTACTGGCATCTCGCTGGGGATTACCCGTCTCTACAACCCATGCATTAGTCGGAGGGATCATTGGTATTGGGCTATCACAACAGGGGCCGACCATTCAGTGGACTACCCTGCGTCAAATTGCGGGAGCTTGGGGACTCACCTTACCCATATGTATGGGCTTAGGGGCACTTTTGTTCTCTGGATTACAGTTGCTCACAGGGTTTTAGCCGTGAGCAGCTCCTCAGAAACCCAAGGTAGATGCTCCCTTTTCTCAGGTTTGAGGTGGTCCACTTTGGGCCCCTGACCTTCCCCATGGTGAGTTAAGTTGGCCGCTGCTAAGAACAATCTCCCTGCTCTTTAAAGCTGAGAAAAACATGTACTTATGTTTCGCCAATAAGAATATTATAAAAATTGTTGCAGTTAGTTGATATCGTTGCTAGTTTATGCATAAGAGGAAATTAGCCCCTTATGAGATATTGAATATAGGATTGAAACCCATAAAAAATGTAATCTATAGAACAATTCAAACCGACGATAGCTACCCTAAAGGCTGAAGTGTGAGTAGGCATCCTAAGGGTCCCTAACTAGACTTCATCTCACACTTTTGTAACTACTTTTCTCAGAAAAGATTCAGCATATTCGTCGTCATATTCTGAGAGGTTAGCCATAAAACTGCCTTCTCACATCACTACCCATCGATTCACTCACATATCCTGTCGAGGTCTTAGGGATATTGCCCCAGTGAACCGAGGATTGAACTTGCTTATTTTTTGACCATTTCTTCGGGAGGCATCCCATGAACATACAAGGAAAAACAGCAATCATTACCGGAGCATCACGAGGCATTGGTCGAGCGATCGCTCAAGAGCTGGCCAAGGAGGGTATGCAGAAAGTTATTCTCGTGGCCCGCAACCAGGCCCGATTGATGGAAGCAGCCGCAGATATAGAAGCAATGGGAACTAAAGCTGTGGTTCTTCCCCTTGATCTGACTCAGACCGTCGAGGTGAATATTGCGATCGCAAAAACCTGGAAGCAGCATGGACCGATACACCTACTCATCAACTGTGCTGGGGTTGCCCATCAGGCCCCTTTCTTGCAAACTAAATTGCCCAAGGTGCAAGAAGAGCTAACCCTTAATCTGATGGGGATTTACAGCATGACCCAATTCCTAGCGCGTCGGATGGCCCATAGGAAAGAAGGGCGCATCGTCAATGTTTCCAGCTTAATGGGGAAAATAGGTGCCCCCACTATGGCCACCTACTCAGCCACCAAATTTGCGATTTTGGGATTTACCCAGGCCCTCCGTAGTGAGCTAGCCACCCACAATATCAAAGTCACGGCTCTCTTGCCCTCTCTCACAGAAACGGATATGACTCGCAATACCCAACGGTTCCGCTGGGTCGCTTCTATGACACCAGAAAAAGTGGCCAAGGTCTTAGTCAAGAGTCTGGAAAAGGAATCACCGGAAATTCTAGTCGGTTGGCAAAGTCACCTGGCCGTTCTGGGCAATCGCCTAGCCCCAAGACTATTGGAGTGGTGGTTGCAGCTCACTGCTCCTCCGTCTGGAGAGCGCAAGAAACCTATTTGGAGTCGCAGCTATTAGTGATTCATGAGCGCAGGGACAAGGACGTCAGGTTTCAGTTCAATGGGGCAGAGCAAGAGCCCAGGAGCAGCAAGCCGTGCAACTGGCCAGGGACACCACAATCCTGATGGAGTGGCTCAGCAACTGGCTGGCCCATCTCATGCAGAGCGGTTGAAACTCTTTGATTTCATCGTCACTGAACTCCAGCAGCATGAACACTTGGGTGGCAAGCAGATGCGTGTCCTGCACAAGGCACTCAAGAATCAACGCGACGATCTGTTGGCCTTCGCCAAGGTCTTGGATGACAAGCTGGCCGAGATTTCACAGCAATTCGATGTCCCTATGTTTCTGGTCCGGCAGATGGTGCGCTTCTTCCGCAAACAGCCGACCTCGGAAGCGTACTGGAGAACTTGGGGTGCGCTGCACGAGAAGCTGGGCTGGAAGTTCTTTCTGCTCCATCAATCGATCAAGAAGGCGATGAAACAGACGCCTTGAGCCAGTTCTTTAGTACATCGTAAATTAAATACTAAGACATTCATCTGTGGGCCTCCTTGCCTGTAAGCTATGGTTTTAGCGAGGAGCTTTCCCATGCCCAAAGAACC
>JANQPU010000344.1 GCA_028285315.1 Acaryochloris sp. IP29b_bin.176 | reverse complement strand
TGACCAGAAATGAGTGAAGCGACGATCTATGCTGTGATGACTCGCGTGATGCTACGTCGTTTGACTGCCTAAAGATTCACTTTATAAATGGCCTCTTAGTAACATTGAGGGTCATCTGAGGATCAAGGGATTTTTAAGCCTTTAAGAGTCTGACTCTGTTCGCCCTCACTCAAGCCTTTGCCTTGAATGAGGACTTGAAAACTACCTAAACCGAGGGGATTGATTAAAGACTGTAGGGCTTCGCGGCGACGAATAACTTCATTAAGCTGCGTTATATCGCTGGTGTTGTTATTTGCAATTAAGCGATCGCCGAGTCCCAACGCCATTAAAAACAACCCTTGCTGGGTATAACCAATCTGGCTTAGCCCCTGGGTCAGACCCTGTTTTTCTAGGGCCGTGAAGTTAACGTGGGCAGTGATATCTTGTTGTCCAAGATAGATGTAGGGATCTTGATGAGTGCCATGCTGTCGAAAACATTGTAAAGTGCCTTGTTGTCGTTGTGGACTGTAATATTGCGAAGCTAAGTATCCATAATCAATCGTGAGTAGATATCCTCGTGCCAGTTTTTGGGACACCGTTGCTAGCCAATCTAGTGCAGCCAAATTAATCTCACTCCGATATCCATCTACATAACCTGTTCCAATGTCGATGTCTTGCCATGCTAAATACTCTGCTAAACGATTGGTTGAAGGGGGAGCCAACACTTCATTAAAGGATTGTGATCCGGCATCAGCTGTCACAAAAACTTCTTTTAAATCGCCATCTTGCACGACAAACTGGTGAATAGGTAATGCGTCTACCAATTCATTGGAAAAGAAGCAGCCGACAATGCCTATCTCGGGGAGCTGCTCTAAACTCATCCATCGCAATTTATTAGGAACAAACTGAAAGGGTCGCAGCAGCCGCTTTTGCTCCGCTATTAAGCCTTCGGCTTTTTCAACAATGATGTATTCCAAGGCTGACCAAAATACCGAATATAGGCTAGACGGATCGGCATGATGTTTTTGTGTTGCTAGATACTTGAGCACATCAGCAGCCACTAAGCCTTGGCCTGCCCCCATCTCAACTAAAGTAAACGATTCAGGCTGTCCCATAATCGTCCACATATCCAGAAATTGCTCAGCCAGCAATTCACCAAAGTCGGGACATAAGTGGGGAGAAGTAAAGAAATCTCCAGCTACCCCGATTTGGACCTGGTTGGTGGCATAGTAGCCCTGCTCAGGCTCGTACAAGGCTAACTCCATAAACTCAGCAAACGTGATCCATTGCTGAGGTGCAGCATTGATCCGGTCCACAATTCGCTGAATAAGAATCGGGTTAAACGAGACGGAAGCTTGACGGGTCAAAATATTGGTCCTTGTCACCTAGAGATCACTGATCAGGGCAAGAATGATCACGTTTAAAGGGGTATTTTAGTTTTAAACGACTGGAGAGTTTGTGCTATTTGATTTTAGGAGTTCTTTGACCCAATTTCCTCAGCTTGTCTTTAAGACTTCAATTCACAACATTACAATCTTGCCACCCCATCAATCTCTGTTGAATCCTGTCACCTTATGAGAATCTTTGCCCAAACACTAGCATCACATCTGAGATGAGGGTAACGCGCATTAACCTATGAGTGCACCATAGTCTTTCTTGTAGGCAGGAACAAATGGGTTAATCAATTTGATTCGGAGGGGGCGTTTTTGACTCGGAGGAGGCGTTTGCAGCCAAGACAACATCCTCATACGTCCCAGATTGGATAATTTGACCGTTTTGCATCAAATGAATGCAATTACAGTGCTCAACAGTTGTTAAACGATGGGCAATGATAATCATGGTTTCCGAGTCACTCAAAGAGCGAATTGCTTCTGATACGAGTGCTTCTGTCTCATTGTCAAGGGCGGAGGTTGCTTCATCTAGCACTAAAATTTCACGCTCGTGATATAGAGCACGGGCAATACCGACGCGTTGGCGTTGTCCACCTGATAAATTAGCGCCACGTTCTCCTAGATTGGTATTGATTCCGTCGGGGAGCTGCTGGACTAGTTCTGAAAGTTGTGCTAGTTCAATAGCTCGGTTTAATCGGGTCGCATCGATTAAGTTGTCAGGGACGCCAAGGGCAATATTTCGTTCTAAGGTGTCATCAATCAAGAATATAGATTGGGGAATATAACCCAATAGATTTTGCCAGGCTCTCAAATCTCGGTAAACTGATTGACCATCAATTTTGATATCTCCATCGGTAGGCGTGAGTAGACCTAAGAGGATGTCTACTAAGGTAGTTTTACCTGCACCTGACTTGCCAATGAGGGCAATGGACTCTCCTTTTTTGATCCGCAGTTCTATCTGGTTTAGGGATAGATTTTTTGCACCTTCATATTGAAAAGAGACTTGATCTAATAAAATCTCCTTCTCAAATGTCCAATAGGGAGGTTCGATATTTCCGCTTAACTCTCTTTGTCTAAATTGTGAGACCACATCTTCTGTAGGTGGAATTAAGGCTTGATAATTTTCTAACTCTTTCAAGTCATGATACAGTTTGCCTAATACAAAGGTTGAGCTTCTTAACGTACTTAAGCCTTTACTCAATTGCGTTGCTAAAGGTATGAGTCGTATTGATACAACTGCAAAAATACCTAATGTAGAGAGTAGTCCTTGGAAATCTTGGCTCGTTAAGATTGAAAAAGAGATAAAACCCAAGATGAAGGTCATAATCATCGCTTCAATTGTAATTCTCGGAATTTGATTGAAGGACATGAAATCGCTGAGGGAAGTAGCATATCGCAGGGCTTGAGTATTGAGCTGATCTAAGAAGAAGGATTCACATCCAATAACTTTAGTCTCTTTCACAGAACCCAAGCTATGGTTCACCACTCGAATCATCTCTGCTTGAGATTGAGCAATCGTTTTACCCCAGCGAGAAAGCGTGTTTTTTAGTCGAATAATAATAGCGAAAACGACAAATAAAATAAGACCAATTACGATTGTCGCTATTGAACTGGTATAAATAAGTAATATGCTTAGAAATGTAATAATGGTCAGGCTTACAAAAGAATTTAAGAGTTCTAGCAAGATGCCATTACAAAAACTAACGGTATGATTCATGATGCTCTGAATCATGAATGCTGAATTATTTTTTAAATGATAGGTATAAGGCATTTGCATGTAAGCACTTAGCAATCTCAGCCTCAGTTTGCCTTGATACTGATAAACAAAGGTAAAAATATAACGGCGAATAATGAAATTCAGAAAAGACTTTATATAAAAAATTAAAATAATAAATAAGGCCAGGATAGCAATAAATCTCTCTCTGGATTCAAAATTCAACCATTCATAGACTTGACTAATAACAATTGTTTTTTCTACTAGATCTGGTTCACTAGCAAAAGCAATAAAAGGACCAATGAGACCAATGCCCAATGTCTCTATAACAGCATTTCCTAAAACAGCAGCTAGCAAAACTATTAACATGATTTTCTGCTCTGCCAGTATATATAAAAACTGCTTCAAAAATTTTTTCATTTCTGGGTTGTTAGGTTGAATTTAACGGTGTATATTGTGCATACTTTTTTATTGCTGGCTGCAATTAGCGTCTTAGTAGGCTGGCAGCAGCGGGCCATTATTTAGCGCTAGAATCTATAAAGACAATATGGCCTTTAACTATGGCTAAAGAGCCCTTCTACCTCTAAAATAAGCCTCTTATTTTGAAAAGAATAGCCAAAACGCTCTAGGTTTCTCCATTGCTACTTAGAAGATTGGGGTTTTTAGCAGAACGATATGCTGAAGGAGCACTTTTTTTGCTTCACTACATACTGTCATATATTTTTAACCCATCTGTAGCGATAGATGATTGAATTTTTATCTTGGAAAAAGACTCAAATGCCTAACTCACTGCATATCGGTGAAGTGAGTTTGAGAGAGATACTTAATTTTCTATCTGTGGATTGTAATGGTGGAGCGACGGCAGAACGCACGGATGCCATGCCATGCGGTTTAGTGATATACGACCCTTGTGATGGCATCAGTGTGGATGAGTGGATGTAGAGACTATGCGTACATCATTCTCTCGAAGAGCATTTCTTGTCAATTGAAAACATAACTTTGCAAAATCCATACCTTCTCGATTGATACAACTCGCAAGGATGATGTCCCGTCTTTGGGAAAGGGTGTGTCTCCTGTTGCTGTCTGTGGAGATGGACTCCTTAGTACTTTTGCGGTTGTACTGTTTGAGTCAGACCGCGGTGGAGGTGAAGTGCTGACAAAGCAAGCAGGGTGATGTTTTGCTTCTATCGCAACTTGTCACCTTCAATAGGATCTCACCTCTGCGAGGGTGGGCACTCTAACAATGATCTAGATCACTGTATTGAATTGGATTGAGACACACTAACTCCTGCAGCAATTTTCTAGACTGCAAGAATCTGAAACACTCACAATCGCCATGATGTCTCTGAAACTAGTTCTGCTTGCTGGTATTGTCATAACTTTCGGTAACCCAGCCTGGGCTGGGACCACCAACACCACTATTCAGCGAGAACCTGCTAGGGCTCTGGGGGGTGAAGTTCAGCCCTCAATTACCTTGTTCTCTCGAGATGATGATAGCAACTCAGTTCAAACGCTAGATCTGGAGCTGCAAATGTCGGGCAAGCACCCCTTATCAGCAATAGCTAATCTGGATGTTTGGGAATCTGAGTTACTGGATGATCAACGGCGGACTGATCCAGGCTTTTTTACGATCACCACAGATTAGATGGAGAAGCGTGCGAGAGGTGTCAACAATAACTCAGAACCGTAGGCCGTTCGAAGGGGGATAGATCTAGGCTGCTGGCTGGGTAGAGATCCGCTTCATCGCAAAGTGTTAGCACTTCTGGTTGGCAGCGGCCGATTTTGACAACAATTTCTAAGGCATGCTCACGGACTAAATCTTCAACATAACCCGGTTGATGTGCCTCTGCCTCTTCGAGACTAGCAAAGGGACCAAAATAATATTGGCATGCAGGAACCGTCGTTTGAATGTGTACCCACCAAGGCTGATCAGGGTCTCTAGTCGTAATAGAAGCCATAAAAACCTCATCTTGTCGTAACTGGCTGCAATGTTTAGATCTCTTCGGGGTTCAAGGATGTCTCTATCCAGTGGAAGACATCATTGAGTTGCTCTAAGGTGATCAGACCGTACTGCCACAGAATCACGGGCAAAGGACCTTGTTGCTGCTGACAAGACTTGAGAGCAATGTTGATCGATTCGGTTGATACGCCCAAATCTTGCGTCAAAAAGTCAATGAGTTGTTGATATCGTTTGGCAGTCATCTCAAGCACCTGGGCACGGCTAATGCTTGGTTAAAAAATCGAGTAGATAAATCAGGACAGAAAAGTCTAGGGTCGCGGACTGAAATGTGTCAATAAAGAATTGAATTGCTAAACACTTAATCGATGAGTCAAATCGACTGTGCTTCCCTAGCATCGGTAGATACTGTAATGAGTCGATGGCCAAAAATATAGTCTATCCCTTGTTTGAGGAGGGTTTCAATTTGTAGGCGGTAGGCAGTGGTCTGTCCACGGGCGTTAATAGGTCTTGTTGCTGCTGTGAGTGCGTAGGTATTGGGAATTCGACTGAGGACATAGGTAATCAGTTCCTGTTTAGCCTCTGCATTCCCGAGAACATCCTGGTAGATTGGGTGAGGAAAATGCTCTGCTAATAACGCCGCTTCTTCCTTCACTATGGATAGAGTGAGATTGACAAGGGTTCTAGTCATAAGTGTTAGGGGGGTTAGAGAGTAGTAATTCAGATGATTGTCCGCTTCCATATAGAAGCTTGCTATTCTATGTATCCTTGAAGTGGAGAATACTTGCTAAACATGGGGAAAGTGTGAGGATGCATGGGCTGGTGTGCTGGCAGGAGGTTGCCTCTTAATCTTTGGCTCTAATCAAACAGAGCTACTGTATCTACGGGAGGCTCAGTATTCTGCTCAGCTTCACGTTTGGGCTGTAAGTATAAATTTTCGATGAGGACCCCCCCTGCAGCAACCCAAGGTGGAGTGATTAAAGCGCCAATAATCCCTAAGACTTGAGTACCACCTAAGACTGCTAGAAGCTGATAGAGCGGAGGGACATTGACGGATGGACTCACCACTAACGGATCGAGGACATAGGTTTCTAGATTTTGGATAATTACAAAGAGTAAGAGCACCCACACAACGGTCCAGCCACCCTGGGCGACGGCCACGAGTAATGCTGGAATGGCTCCTAGAACAGGTCCAAAGAACGGAATGAGGTTAGTCAAACCTGCGATCGCACCGAGCCCCAAAGCCACTTCCGTAATCCCAATCAGCTTCAAACCAATACTGACCGTTGTTCCCAGGATAAGAGATACCAACAATCTACCTTGAATATAGGCTCCCATGCGGTGGCTGACGGGATGAATTTGGGCGGCAAGCCGTTGCTCCCAAGGTTGAGGAAAGAGGGCCACGAGCCCTTGCAGCAACCGTTGGGAATCGGACAGCATATAAGCCGAGATAATCAGAGCCAATAGTAAATTGAAGACACCTCCTAATAAGCCTTTGGTGATGTCTACGGACTGAAGGATCAGCTTTTGACTCGATCGGAACGTCCAGGCCGTCAGGGCTTGTAGATCGAATAATTGATTGATCATGCCCAGATCTTCCGGTTTGCTAATCCCCATCTTCATGATTGACTGCTCTATCAATGTTGTTAGGGTATCGAGATAGCCTGGGAGAGCAGTGAAAATTCGCTGAATTTGCTCTGTAATCGTGGGGCCGATGACTAAGGTTGCGGTAATGGCAGCTCCAATAAGGCTGATGTACACCAAAAGGACCGCTAGCCAGCGAGGGGCTCGTAAGGATTCCACCTGCTGGATAATGGGGGCCAGCGTGGCCGCCAAAACAATAGAAATCATTAAGACCACCACTAAATTCTGCAGTTGCCAGAGCAACAGCAGCCCTAAACTGATCACTCCCACGCGCATCAAACTGGCAATGGAAAGGGTGAAGGAGGGTTCGGATAACTTCATGTTTGGAAAGAAGAGGAATTAGGCGGTTAGGGGTATGGCTGCCCAGCTATAACTGCCAGCCTAATACATCTGCAATTTGGGTGGGGAGTTGTAAGGGATCGAAGGGCTTGGAAATGGTGGCATGAACCCCCAACGCTTGATACCGCTTTTGATCGGTCGCTTGAATTTTGGCGGTCAGTAGCAGAACGGGAATCTTCTGAGTGAGCGGATTGGCTTGTAGCTTCTGAAAGGTGGTCGCACCGTCCATATCCGGCATCATCATATCGAGAAGAATGACATCGGGATGTTCTTTCTCCGCCTTGAGTAGACCTTCGGCACCTGAACTAGCGGTAATAACACGCCAATTATTGATCGTTTCCAAAGCAATCTGGACGACTTCTTGAATGTAAAGCTCGTTATCAACCACGAGGATGCACTTTGCTGTCATGTATCCGTTTTACCTTTATTTGGAGTATTATCCTGCTTTATGGGTAATGTGAAAGAAAAGGTACTGCCTTTCCCCAATTGACTTTCCACCCAAATTTGACCGCCATGTTGGTGGACAATGCTCTGACAAATGGCCAATCCTAAGCCCGTCCCCTCATGATTGCGAGCATCTGAAGAATCGGCTTGCTGAAAGCGCTCAAAGATAGTGTCGATCTTCTCTGGAGGGATCCCCCTTCCTTGATCACGGACCTGAATACAGACCAGAGGAGTGTCTGCTGGGGATAGAGATGCTGTGGCGGTTACGGTTGAGGGTAGGGTACAGCTCGGCGGTTGTTGGGGGATGAGTTGAGCCTTCAGGTCAACGGTGCCACCTGGGTGAGAAAATTTGATGGCGTTGCTGAGCAGATTGGTCAGGGTTTGGACAATGCGATCGCCATCCACGTCCGTCAGCACCGATAGGGGCATCATTGCTAACTTGACCTGCATCTGAGAGGCCATTCCCTGCATCGTATTCGTGGCTTGGGTCATCAAATCCGCAAGATTGTACGGGTATTTGGTCATACTGACCTGACCCGATTCAATGCGTTCCACATCCAAAATGTCGTTGATTAACCGCACTAATCGATCGGTACTATCGACGGCGATTTTGAGTAGCCGCTGACTTTTGTCAGGGTGAGCGGATAATAGACCACTGGTAAGCATTCGTAAAGAACCGTGAATGGAGGTAAGAGGGGTACGCAGTTCATGGCTGACGACGGAAATAAATTCGTCCTTCATTCGTTCGACGACTTGACGGTCACTGATGTCTTTGAAGGTAATGACCGCTCCCGTGATTGTGGCGTTTTCGCGAATGGGGGTACTGACATATTCCACCGGAAACATCGTACCGTCTCGTCGTTGAAATTCATCGGTAATAAAGCGGTGTGTTGTGCCAACTATTAAAGAATCCACAAAGGGATAAGGAGAATTAGGAGCAAGATTGAGAGGTTGAGGATCAGGCCCCAGAAGGATCTCCACGGATTGACCAATCAAGTCTGGGATGGAATATCCCAGCATCTCAGCCGCCGCAGGATTCACAAAGGTAATATGGTGCTGTTGATCCAATCCACACAGCCCTTCACCCATGGAGTTAAGAATGAGTTCGTTTTGGCGAGTTAGCTTTGCCAGGGACGCTTGAGCTTCAAGCCGCTCGGTAATGTCTCGCAGAATAGCGGTAAAGACCAGTTCATTGCCCATCTGCAATTTGGATATGGAGGCTTCAGCCATAAAGTAGGTCCCATCTCGACGACGGGCAGTGATGGGACGTCGCTGTTCTCCCATTTGACGGGCGGGGGTGTCGGCTTTGCTAAAGGCTTGAATTTGGTCTTGATGGTAGCCCGCAAGCTCGGTGGGTAGAAGAATATCCAAGGATTGGCCGAGGATTTCTTGGCGGGTATAGCCAAACATCTTTTCCGCTGCTTGGTTGAAGAGGGAGATCGTCTGAGACGCATCCACAGAAATGATCGCATCTTCGGCAATTTCCAAGATGCCAGAGATTCGCTGTTGGGATCGCTGTAGGGCAGCTTCGGTCTGCTGACGAGCGTGGAGTTCAGATCGTAATTGCTGGTTGGCCTCCCGTAGCGCTGCCGTTCGGTCTGCCACTCGCTGTTCTAAATGATGCTTGGCTTCTTGCAGAACGACTTCTACTTGCTCGCGTTCGGTGAGTTCGGCTTGCAGTTGGCAGTACAGTTCAGACTGCTGGATCGCGATCGCAAGTTGAGTTGCCAGCCGACTGAGTAGCTTAATTTCTAGAGATTTCCAGTGGCGAGGGCCACAACAGTGATGGGCCATTAACAGCCCCCACACTCGGTTCTCTAGGATAATGGGAACTACTAAGTTGGCTTGAATCTGGAATTGTATCAGTAACTCTAGATGGCAGGGGGTGAGGTTGGCTGTATAAATATTGTCGATGGCACTGGTGTGAATTTGCTCTAGCTCTCCCCCATAGATGTCTGGGAAACAGGGATCATGGATTTTAGTGCCCAGAATGGAGGGCCATTGGGTTGTATCAACGGATTCCACCAACACGATACCGTTCCAGTTGTTTTCGAGGCGGAAGATCAAAACGCGATCCGTCTTTAATAATTGCCGAACTTCGGCAACAGTAGTGTTAAGGATGGTGCGCAGGTCTAAAGATTGGCGAATCCGAGCTGCGATCGCACTCAAGAGTTGCTCATGCTCAATTTGCTGCTGTAAGGCCCGAGCCGATTGCTGCTGTTCGGTAATATCAATCCCTGTTCCAATCACAAACAGTCCGTCCTGCTCCTGATTGATCACAGAATTGGACCAGGCAATCAAGCGCAGATCGCCGGTTTTTGTCCGCCAGTAATGTTGATGTTGATTGGGGCGGTGCTGGGTGAGCAATTGCTTAAAAACGGCTTGTGCCCTTTCCTGTTCCTCCGGGAGAAGTAAATCCTGCCAGAGAAATTGCTCTTTGACCTCAGCAAAAGTATACCCAGAAACCTTTTCGCAGGCTTGATTGAAGCCGACGATCCGGCCTTGCACATCCAGAATCACCACTAGGGCTGGCAAAGTATTCAGGAGGGTAGTCATCCAGGTCTGTTGATCGGGAAGAAGGTGCAAAGCGCACTCGCGTTCAATCATCATCAGTCTGCCTCATGATCCAGTGGCAATTTGCCGCGTTGTAAAGGGCAGATAACGTCACCCCTGCTTCAGGATATTGCGCGACCCCTAGGTTGAGATGAACCGGAACAGCATCACTCGCCAGTGGGTGAGCCTGGAGATAGTTTTGGCATAAATGTTGGATATGATGCTCTGCGTCATCGGCCTGGACGCCATCCAGACCAATTAAGAACTCATTGCTACTCCAGCGAGCAACGACATCGTCTTGCCCGCAGCCTTGGCAGAGGGCATAGCCTACCTGACGCAAAATCGCATCTCCGGTTTCCAAGTCGAAATCAGAGTTGATTTGCCGCAGGTTTGCCACCTTGACCAGCACCAGACTCAAGGCTTGCTGTAGATCTTGAGCCCGTTTGATCATCTGCTCTAGGCGAGACATGGCGGGTTGCCGCTTATAGGCTTTGGTGAGAGTATCCACCTGCCATAACTGCTGCGATAACTGCATGCGTTCTAGACGATTGACTAAACGGACGACGAGCTCTGGACCCACGACCGGCTTACTGACAAAGTCATCGGCACCTAAGGCGAAAATCTGATTAACGGTTTCCGCTTCGGTATGAGCCGTTAAAAAAATGATGGGCAGATTATACCAGTAGGCATCGTTTCGCACGATTTGGCAGAGTTCCATGCCGCTGACATGGGGCATCTCAACATCGAGAATGAGTAAGTCAGGCGCAACAGTGACCAGAGTTTGCCAAAAGAGTCTGGAATCTGCGAGGGTACTCACTTTAAATCCCCAAGGTTCCAACAACGAGGGCAACAATTGCAGAAGATGTGGATCATCGTCCACAATCAGGATTTTGGCAGTGATAGCTTGGGACTGGTGGAGGACCCGATCCACTTCATGTAACACCTGAATAGGGGCAATGGGCTTTTCTAAATAGGCTTTGCCGCCGAGGCGAGCCACTTCTAAACGAGAATGTAATCCATCGGGAGCTCCATAGAATAAGACCGGAATTGGGGGAATATGATGGTTAACTTTGTCTAAAAAAGTAATGGTTTGGTCTTTGTGGTTAGCCACGGCTGGATCGATCAGAATGACTTGAGGGGAATCTTGGGTCAGAGCCATTTGAGCAGCGTCTAAATCGGTAACGGTCTGCACAGACCAGTCCCAGTGCCTAGCTTGTGCGGTTAAGTCTGCGAGCCAATCTCGATCCCCGTCAATCACCAGTAATGACGGTAGGGGAGGGAGAGAATCGATCACATCGGTCGGTGAGGCAGGGCCATACTGATCAATGGCGTGCCTCAGGGTCTTGACCTGATGAGCGAATTGCTCGATATGCTCTATGGCAAGTGGCTTGGGCATTGCCAGCAGTTGCTCAATCTGGCGTGCCAGTTGAGTGCCATCATGCATGCCAAACATACCGAGGGCACCAGCTAAGGTATGCGCTTCTTGTTCTGCTTGCTGTTGGTGTTTGGGATCCAGATGGCCTTGGTGAGTTTGGCATGCTGTACTGGCTTGCTCTAAAACCTGAACCTGTTTACTGATACGGGATTGATACCGCTGCCAGATGTTGGCAATTGCGGCTTGGTTCTCTTGCTCGAAGGAAGGTTCTTCTGTCTCTAATTCCGCAAGGGGTTTGAGGCGATAGCCAATACCATAGACGGTTTCAATTATGTCTGGGGGAGCGTCGGCATCGCGGAGTTTGTGTCGGAGACCCTTAATGTGGGTTCTGACAGCCTCTTCCCCCGGCATATCTTCATAGGTCCAGAGATGCTCTAACAACATGCCGCAGCTAAAAACCCGCCGGGGGTTGCGCATCAACAGTTCTAGCAGCGCATATTCTTTGGGGGTGAGGGCGAGAGGTTGCTGGTGGTAGCTCACCTGGCTAGAACTCGGATCGAGTTGGATTCTGCTCCATTCTAAAATGGGTGTCGTATGAAGATGGCCACGTCGCAGTAAGGCCCGAATCCGAGCTTCTAATTCTTCTAGGTCAAAGGGTTTGACCACATAGTCATCAGCGCCTGCATCGAGCCCCACGGCTTTGTCATGGCTATTCCCCTGCCCAGTTAGCAGCAAAATGGGCATGGTATGGCCTTGATTGCGCAGTTGGCGGCACAAAGTAATACCATCCAGCTTGGGCAACATGACATCCAGCAAGAGCAAGTCATACTCAAAGGCGGCCACAAGTTCTGCGGCACTTTCGCCATCAGCGGTGGTTTCCACCGCATAACTGCAATGGCTAAGGAGCGTGGTTAAGGCTTCAGCAGTGGGCTGATCATCCTCAACAATGAGGATTCTCATAATCGGCCTCCTGACGTTGGGTCCGATAGAATCTCTGGAGGGATCGCTATTCCAATTATCGGCAAAATTTTGCGATCGCACCAGAAAGCGTTCTGTCAAATGGTCAGGAAAATCGGTCTTGACGGTCAATGGGCTGACCTCAAGACCGATTGTTTATTCGACTCTGAGTGAAACCATTGGTAAGACACCACGTTCAGAATGAGGCCGATGATCAACAGGTATGCCATGAGACAAAGCTGATAGCTGGGAACCCCTACGATCGCATCTAGAGCCAGATGGCAACCATTGATGATGGTATACAGTAGCGTCAGTCCAAAATGTAGGGTTTTGTATCTTTGTCCGCTCACCAAAGCCGTCGCGATCATCGCTGCCATCGCCATGCCAAATACGCCCAACATAAGCCAAAAGATCGCGGTGAGTTGCAAATAATCATGGGTATGGGAGTGGGCGACACTCAAACCGTGAAACAGGGGCATTAAGGCCAGTTGGGTATGGAACAGCATGCCTAAGAGAAAGGCCGCCCATAAAGCAATAATTTTTTGACGATAATCCCCACGATGATTTTGTGTCTTCATTCTCAGACTCCTGTCACGTAGCCTCTATTCAGCTTATGGATGAATATTGAGGAACTTGTGAGTCTCTATTCCCATGGGTATGCCATAGATAAACCAACTTGCGATCGCAACCCACCAAGCAACGTTACCTTGGGATAAATGATCTAATGCTGTTCCTTCAAACTCGATAGATTCCGTGGGCGTCATCCCCGATCGCTACCTACGGATTTGGCGATAAAGCGGGCGACTAGAAATTTCGACTGTGAGGTTCAGTGTAGATCCAGCACCATAGCGATCGAACTGAGAACTCTGCTCAAAGTCTTGGGGATGCGTCTCTAAACGTAAAGGGGATAAAGAAGCGGCTTACTTTTTTGATCAGGGGCTAATTGGGGCAGGCACCATTGCTATGGATCTAAGCTTGAATGACCAAATTATTAGTCATTAATCATGCTGATAGCCGTGATGTTAGTCCACAAAAACAGTGATAGTTGAGAACAAGGGAAGTGATAGTCATCACCGATGGATAATGGATAGGCTATCTATCTTGAGACAAGAAGCAATTGGGAGAGGGCGATCAAAATGCTCTCTCCTTACCGACAACCCTTAAAGATTGTGCCAAGTCGTGTTATTCATCTCGTTAGATTCTTTCACGAAGTTCGTAGAATCCACATCAATGCAGAAGGTCGTTTCTTTGAGGGCCATTGTTTTGGGCAGAATCTTAGCTGTGTTCAATTCCACCCATTGGGTTTGATGGCCTTTAATCGCAGGCACTTTGATGCGCATCATCCGCCCCACAGGCGTGCCATCAATCCTACGAACCGTTAGGCGTAGAACGGTGGGTCGCGCTGTTCTTCGTCCTAAATTAGCAACCTGGATCTTGATCCGCTTCATCCCTATTCGACTGAAGCGATACTGCCGAACCTTTAAATCTGCTCGTCTAAAACGGAATTTGTGAGGGGCTTGATGAGTCAAACGACCCGGTTGGCATTCAACTGCAGGACTGGGGGCGGGCTCCCAACCATCAGGACACTGATCTTGGGATTGGAGTGGTGTTGCCATCACACTGCTTGCCGAGAGGGTTACTAAAGCACCTAAGGCAAGCAGACGTTGGGTCGTTGTCTTTGTCAGTTGAGATAGAGTTGTGCGTTGCATGGCGTTGTTCCTTACTGTGAGATTCATCCAAGAGAAGCAAGTCTCTTCATTCACTCAGTAGGGTTAAACAGCTTAGTTTATGCAACCCAATATCTTTTTTATTTAAGAGAGATAAAAGTCAGCTAACTCATTGGTTGCCACATCTTTGCCCTGCAAATGTTTGATTCTAGTGCTCGACAGGAATGTTTAACCTCAACCCTCACTTGCAAGTAGGTGTAAGGCGGAACATCCTGTAACTCGGCTAGTCTATGGCATGATGACGGCAGACAAAATTGTATACACCATCACTTATGCAGCTTTTTGATTGGATTATTGTCGCGGCCTACTTGGTGTTTACTCTTTTCGTAGGTATCTATTTATCGCGAAAAGCATCGGGTAGCCTAGCTGATTTTTTCGTATCGGGTCGTTCTTTGCCTTGGTGGCTGGCTGGGACCAGTATGGCCGCAACAACTTTTTCCATCGATACACCTTTAGTAGTGGCGGGCCTCGTCGCCACTAAGGGCATTGCAGGCAATTGGCTGTGGTGGAGTTTTGGCTTTGCCCATATCGTCATGATCTATATTTTCGCGCGCTTATGGCGGCGCTCAGAAATCATTACCGATGCAGAACTAACGGAAATGCGTTATGGCGGCAACACCGCAGCAGTTCTGCGAGGAACAAAAGCCTTTCTCTTTGCAGTTCCGATCAACTGCATTGGCATCGGATATGCCATGCTAGCCATGGTGAAAATGGTGGATGCTCTGGGCATTTGGCAAAGTATGGGGATTGGGGCCGATAGCAATCTCAAACTGTGGACTGTCGTCGCCATTAGCGTATTTGTTTTAATTTATGCCGGACTCTCTGGTTTATGGGGAGTGGTCGCTACTGATTTCTTCCAGTTTTTCTTAGCTTTGGTCGGGGCTTTGGTGGTTGCTGTAGCAGCTGTACAGCAGATTGGAGGCGTTAACCTACTGGTTGATCAAGCCCAGCAAGCAACCAGCCATGATGTCTTAGCCTTCGTGCCATTGAGCCTAGGTGGAGATGGCGGCTGGCTACAATGGAGTGAATCTGCTGGGATTAGCATTAATGCCTTTTTCGCCTATATCTTTCTGCAATGGTGGTCCTTTCGACGCAGTGATGGTGGCGGTGAGTTTGTCCAACGTCTAGCCGCAGCCAAAAATGAGCAAGAAGCTGAAAAATCTGCTTGGTTGTTCAATATTATGCATTATGTGGTGCGAACCTGGCCCTGGATTTTAGTAGGTTTAGCCGCAGTAGTGCTGTATCCCGACACTAAAGATCAGGAGTTAGGATATTTCCTCCTGATGAGAGACTATTTGCCCCAAGGGTTGCTAGGACTCGTGTTTGCCTCTCTAGTGGCTGCATTTATGAGTACGGTATCTACCTCAATCAATTGGGGAGCATCCTATCTGACCAACGACCTTTATTTACGGTTCATGAATCCCCAGGCGTCTCAAGCGGAGCTAATCTCAGCAGGACGTGTTGCTTCTGTATTGGTAACCGTGATTGGTGCCGTTGCAGCCTTCTACTCTGACAGTGTAGTGGCTGTCTTCCAGCTTGTGATTGCAATCGGCACGGGACCAGGGCTGGTCTTGATTTTGCGATGGTATTGGTGGCGAATCAACGCAGCCGCTGAATTAGCTTCTATGCTGGGAGGATTCATCATCGGTCTACTCACGACTGTAATTCCAGTCCTCACAATCGATGATTTTGGTTTGAAATTGCTAGTGACAACCTCAATCACAACCGTGATTTGGGTCGCCGCCATGTTGCTCACCCCACCAGAATCTGAAGCCACATTAAACAAGTTTTATGCCAAAGTTCGTCCCGGTGGACCAGGGTGGACTCGGCAGCAATCTCAAACTGGGCTAGCTCCCTTACAAGATTTAGGCAAAGATGTCCTGCGAGTACTCGCTTCCAGCTTAATTCTGTTTGGCTCTATGTTCACGGTAGGTGGCTTCCTGTTACTCCAACCCATGACTGGCTGGATCTCATTGGCAATCGCTGTAATCGGTTGGATGTGGCTGCGTAAACTCAATAAGTCCAAATCTCCGCCTATGGTCAGACCGGGAACTGAGGTACCTATGTAATAACAGCATTCCGGTGATACTGAACCACCACCATCCGATGCTGACTCACCTCAAGACATAGCGATTAATTCTGTCCACACATTGCTGCTTGAAAGCATCCGATCGACTAGAGGTTAGGAATTCTAGCTGGCTGGTGAGATCAACCCACTCCGCCCGTTGCTGCCAATCAGGGGGTAATGCCATGCCCCCACGTTCCAGCCCTACCTTGATCTGCTGATGCTGGTTGATGGGGGTATATCGTAACAGATTGCCAATATCCATGTAGGGCGTTCCTGAATGGCAATAGTCCCAGTCTAAAATGCCGCTGACTTGGCCATCCTGGATCAAAATGTTAGTGGGATTAAAGTCCCCATGAACCAAGCAAGTTTCTGCGTCTAATTCTTGGAGGAGACTGGCCTCTTGATGCTGGAGTTTCTGCAGACGTATCAGAGTGGTGGGACTCAGCCAATGCTGAACCACAGGATGATCAAGCTGCTGTGCAATATAACCAGAGAGTCCCGCAAACCCAAAGGGAGTAATCGAACCATCAGTTTGCAGATGGCCAGGAGCCTTGAATTGGATAGCAGCAAGATGGGCGATCGCAGTGGCGGCCTTGCCCACATGTTCTGGACAATCAGACAACAGCTTGCCGGACAAAAATGATAAGATTGCCCACCGTGGCCCTTGGGCCAACAGCTTAGGCACTGGGACGACATCCTTCACCAAATTAAAAATGTAGGCATCTTGCTCAGGCTTGCTTTGTGCATACAGTCTGAGGATATAAATGCTGCCATCACTCAGGGTTAATTTGTAATGGGTGTTGCTTCTGCCTGTCGTGCATAGCTCGATAGTATAGATCGTGAGATGAGTGCCGACGGACTCCAGAAATGGGCTGATTAATTTAGAATCGAATGCTTGATAGGGGTGGCGTCTATCTCTCATGTTGTATCTACATGTCAAATCATATGGTCATCAGAGTGCTAGCAGCGCCTAACAATCAACTTGTAATGAAATGATGTAAACCATAAACTTTTTATATAAATTGACTGTTTGAATATAGTTTAAACTGAAGTCTTGAGAAGGTTACCATCCCAGAACTTGCGTGAACTTGGTCCAATTACATTGTTCACGAAAAGTCGTGTCAAGGAAGTTCAGTCGTGAAAAAGCTAGTTCGTGGTCTACAAGAGTTTAAGCAAAGCTACGTTGCCCAACATCAAGAACTCTTAGAAGAACTCTCTCACGGTCAAAAACCCCGTGTCTTATTTATCTCCTGCTCTGATTCTCGGGTTGACCCCAACCTCATTACTCAGACGGATGTAGGGGAATTGTTTGTGATCCGTAATGCCGGCAACATTGTGCCGCCTTATGGGGCAGCCAATGGAGGCGAAGGCGGTACGATTGAATATGCCATTGCCGCTCTGGAGATTGAACAAGTTGTCATCTGCGGCCATTCCCATTGTGGGGCAATGAAAGGGCTGATGAAGCTGAATAAACTGCAAGCAGATATGCCTTTGGTGTATGACTGGTTGCAGCATGCTGAAACGACCCGACGACTAGTCATGGAAAACTACCCTGAGTCCCAGGGTGAAGAGCGGGTTGAAATTTTAGTCGCCGAAAATGTCTTAGTTCAGATTGATAATCTGAAGACGTACCCGATTGTGCGATCGCGGATGTTGCAGGGCAAACTGCAAATTTATGGTTGGATATATCATATCGAGACGGGTGAAGTGCTTGCCTATGACGACCAGACCCATACCTATATTCCGCCTCAAAGTCAGCTCGTAGAAAAGCCACCCAGCTTGCCCTCTCGACTAGAGCAATATTTAATTAGCACTCATGCACCTCCTGTGGCTTGTGAAGTGCCTGCTCTTCGACTCCAGTCTGCATCTTCGACGCCAGCATCTTCGCCAGTCAATGGCACCCCTGCCGCCGATCACATTCGGTCCCAGTTAAATACCCTATTAAAAGCGTCTCCTGATTCCTGGACCGATGTAGAAGACTCAATGCGGTCCATGAGCCAGCTCCTGGAAGATGCTCGCCATGAAGGGATGAGCGCCAGTGAAGCGCAGGATTATCATCATCAGTTCTCAGAACAGATTCCGGTGTGGCTCAGGCAAATGGGATAGTCCTGTGCTGTTCACGACTTAATGACGGTTGGCGGTATTATCGGCTAGCGCCATGATTATCCTGCGACTATTTTGGAGTTGATATACAGTGCTTGCCTGAAAACAAGTGTTAAACTTGGATTTCCTCTATTGCACCTCAACGTTTTTGGCGTAAACCATTGAGGGTTATGCAGTTAAACCCTTACAAGCTGAAGTTCCTCAACCTATGAAAGCCCTCGATACCACAGCAACCATTTCTCTACTGAACCGGATTATGGAATTTGAATTGGCAGGAGTCGTGCGCTATACCCACTATGGCTTAATGGTGATAGGACCCAATCGATTACCCATCGTAGACTTTTTTAAGTCACAAGCGAGTGAATCCCTGTTACATGCTCAGGAAGCTGGAGAAATCATCACCGGATTGGAGGGGCATCCTAGCCAAAAGATTGCTCCCATTGAAGAAACCAACCAACATGCGGTTAAAAACTTGCTGCAAGAAAGTCTGAACCATGAGCAAATGGCATTGAGTCTCTACAAGCAACTGTTAGATATTGTCGAAAATGCCAGTATTTACCTGGAAGAATATGCCCGTACCAAAATTGGGCAGGAAGAAATGCATAATCTTGAAATTAAGAAAATGCTCCGTGATTTTAGCTAATAGATCCTTGAAGCATGTCTGGTCAGGACTGTGCCAGCCTACCCCTGCATCAGCGGATTTTCAACTCTATTCATGAGTATTGAATAGTTCGGATCCAATAGGCATCTGAATTTTGCCACTCTATTTGGGCAAATGGTCAATAAACACTGGAGCCAATCCTTGTAGCTGCGTTATCAGCCATTATGCCGCCATTGGAGATAAAACTGCCGTGGATCAATGTTGATGGGTTGGATAGGTGTCAGTAGGTCGTCCAACAAGGCTAGATCTTGGATCTTGGGCATTTGAGAATATGCTTTCTTGTTATTTGGGCAATCACCCTCCTGACTGACTGAATGCAGATACACTGTGTCAATATCGTTCCTCCCTCAAGCCTATGGAAAATGCGATGGATACTGTAACGCTCAAGCGACACAGTATCAAATCACTGTCTCGGTTAATGCCTCGCTTAGAAGTGAGATATGCGGACCAAATTGATAAAGGGACCTGGCAAAGTTATGTCCAGCGGATCAAAACCCATTTTCCTCGTCTATTTGGCTTGCTCTATCAGCTGTATGGCAACCAGTACGACTTTTTCTACCATCTAGAGCAAATTTTGGACTCCACCACCCAGATGTGGATGAAGCGGCCCGACGAACTAAAGGCGCTGGATGTGATGCGGGAAGCGGATCCTCATTGGTATCAATCCCATCGAATGGTGGGGGCAATGTGTTATGTCGATTTGTTCGCAGGGGATTTGAGTGGCATTCGCGATCGCATCCCCTATCTCACCGAGCTAGGCATCACCTACCTACACCTAATGCCTTTGTTCAAAACCTTAGAGGGTGACAACGATGGGGGCTATGCCGTCAGCAGTTACCGTGAAGTGGAGCCGGCCTTGGGCACAATGGAAGAGTTGGCAGAGCTAGCCACTGAGCTGCGGCAGCATGGCATTAGCCTTGTCTTAGACTTTGTGTTTAACCACACCTCAGATGAGCATCAATGGGCCAAGCAAGCGCTCGCCGGAGATCGAGACCACCAGGAATACTACCGGATGTATCGCGATCGCGAGCTACCCAATGCCTTTGAGCAAACCGTTAATTCCGTCTTTCCCGATGAGCACCCCGGCTGCTTTACCTACCGCACCAAAATTCGCAAATGGGTATGGACCAGCTTCTGCAATTACCAGTGGGATTTGAACTACGAAAATCCCACCGTCTTCACCCATATGGCCGAAGAAATGCTCTTTCTGGCGAATGTTGGGGTTGAAGTCTTGCGTCTTGATGCGGTGGCGTTTTTGTGGAAGCGTCTCGGCAGCAGTTGTGAGAACCTGCCCGAAGCCCATCTGCTCATTCAAGCCTTTAATGCAGTGTTGCAAATTGCGGCTCCAGCAATGGTGTTTAAATCGGAGGCGATTGTTCATCCCGACGAAGTGAGGCGCTACGTCAGCGAAGAAGAATGCCCGCTGTCCTATAACCCACAGTTGATGGCGTTGCTGTGGGAGGCGCTTGCCACTCGCGATGCGCGGCTGTTACGCCACGCCATGCATAAACGCTTTGACCTACCACCAGGCTGTGCTTGGGTTAACTATATTCGCTGTCATGACGATATCGGCTGGGCCTTTTCCGATGACGATGCCTGGGAACTCAATATCAATCCCTTTCACCATCGTCAGTTCTTGACAGCCTTTTATACCAATCGGTTTGAAAATAGTTTTGCCCGTGGATTACCCTTTCAAGAAAACCCAGACACACAGCAAGCTCGGATTTCTGGGACCACAGCGTCTCTGTGTGGGCTAGAAAAAGGATTGTACGAGCAGGACCCTTACCAAATTGAGGTAGCGATTCGACGAATCCTATTGCTGCACGGCATTTTATTGACGATTGGGGGGATTCCGCTGATCTACTTAGGCGATGAGCTAGGAATTCTCAATGATTATGATTATGGTCAGTCCCCTGAGAAAGACGGAGATAGTCGATGGGCCCATCGGCTAGCGTTTGACTGGCAAGGGGCAGAGCTACGCCGCGATGCAGAACAAGTCTGCGGGCAAATCTACCTAGGACTGCTGCGTCTCATCCATATTCGTCAACAGAATCGAGCCTTTACGGGATCGGAAACGCTCGTTATGGATCCAGGAAATGACCATGTCTTTGGCTATTTCCGTCATCATGACGACCAAAGTGTTTTAGTGCTCGCGAATATTACGGAAAATGAGCAATCGATTGTGGGGAGACAATTGCGGCTGCTAGGGATGCGGAAAACCTTTACCGATATCGTGTCGGGAACAACGATTACCGCGACCCAAAAGCTGATGTTGGATCCTTATCAGTTAATGATTTTGATTGGTGTTCGGTAAGGGGGGTATCGCTTAGCCTTATATCATGGCAGTAGGGTTGATGGCTTTCAGAACCTATAGGTGTTATGAATCGCATTGAGAGCCGCCTCTTCAGAATGTAATGGTGACTCCTGTCAGTACTTGGAGGGATTGGGGCTAAATGATTGAGATGAGGCCGATACAAGAGCACCAGACTGAACAAGCCAAGCAAATTGTCAAAACCGTTGTTCTTGAAGTGTTTCAATATCTTCTGACTGAGGGTAGTTTGGACCGCCATGACCCGATGTTAGATATTGAGCAGGTTAGACAGCACTATTTTGATAATTTCGGCATATTTCTAGTACTCATGGATAATGATCAGATTGTTGGAACTGGGGCTATCAGAAAGCTAGATGATTTGCTCTGTGAACTCAAGCGGATGTGGTTTCTCAATGCATATCGGGGTCAAGGATGGGGTTGGCAAATGGCCCAAAAGCTATTTAGTTTTGCCAGACAGGTAGGCTATCAAAAAGTACGACTTGATCTGGCACATGAAGAACGGCAGATGCAAGCGCTCAAATTTTATCGACAGCTCGGCTTTTACCCCATTGCCAGATATAACAACAGTTTATGTCGTATCTTTATGGAAAAATTATTGGTTTAGGGAACGAGGTGAGTTTGAAAAGTGTGAACTGTGCAGGACAACGATAGGTGGTAACGTCTCTGGCAATCGAGCAGCAGTGTCTGACTTACCCTCGCTGGTTGCTGTAAAGATCAAAAATGCTCCCATACCAGCCATGATCGCGTTTTCCACAAAGCTGATGATGCCAAGTGGTGTCTTGGCATTCCCGCCCACACAGGCACAGTTCAATGTCAGTTTATCGATGTAAACTGCTTTGAATACTGAAATAGCGCCACTGGTTCCAATCAACAGTGAACTGATCCCAGTTAGCAATGGTGCCACTCCAGATAAGAAACCCAGGCCAATCAGCAGTTCGGCAAAGGGGTAAATTTTACCATAGGGCTTGAATGTTTTAGTAATAAGGTCATACTTCTGAAATCCTTCGACAAAAGCATCCAGGTCCATCAGCTTCAGGGATGCCAGCATTGAAAGTGACACCCCCATAAAACCTGTCATCCCCAATGAAGTGGCTAGGGTAATTAGGCCAGCGGTGGAAAAGAGGGCAATCACTGGCGTGTAGGAGTAGTCAGCAGCGCCTACTTCAACACCCAAATGTTTTGCCAGATCGCTATAACCGCCAATGCGCTCCTCGCCAAAAAAGATTTGTGGTGTGGTAGGAACGTCATATTTTGCTTTAAATGCCTCCACCACTTCCTTAGAGCGCAATTGGTGATCTTCATAGGCAATACCTTGCTCCTTGAGCAATTTGATGGCTTTCAGACCCCAGGGACAGTTAGACATTCGATAGAGCCTAACAGGTGTCTGGGTTGTGTTTAAAGTCGTCATAACGCACCTCTCTGTCCGACTAGAGTCATTCATAGGCTAAACCCTACAGTTAACTAGAGAGTCAAGAGGAATACTCTCTTCTTACCTGAATCATCGACTTAACCCTACAGCCGACTGTAGGGTTTAAAGTGAAGGTAGTTCTCAACCAAGCAGAAAGATGACAACAACCACACGTTTGAAAATTGGTGAGGTTCGACAGCAAACTGGGGTTGCTGTTGGGGCGTTGCGATACTACGAAAGCTTAGAGTTAATCCACTCAGAACGCGGAGACAATGGCTACCGCTACTATCCCCAAGAGACTGTGCAGCAGGTGCAGTTTATCAAGAAGGCGCAAGCCTTGGGTTTTTCTCTAGAAGACATTCGGGAGATTCTCAACATTCACCAAAAAGGGGACATTCCCTGTGAATGGGTACAGTCCCTACTGCAAGACAAGATTGCACAGCTTGACCATCAAATCCAGCAGATGATGTCCTTTAAATCTGAATTGGAACACTATCGAGATCGCTGGGCCACCAACCAGCCCCGACCTCAACTGGGCGATATCTGTCCTTTGATTTCAACTGTTTCTTTGTAACGTTTATGCGAGTATTACTGGTCGAAGATGAACCGGATCTGGGAGCCGCCATTCAGCGAACCCTCACCCAGGAAGCTTATATTGTCGATTGGGCGAGAGATGGCATGGAGGCTTGGGGCTATCTAGAGAGCCAGTGGACCCATTACACCCTGGCGATCTTCGACTGGTTATTGCCGGGATTGTCCGGGATAGATCTGTGCCAGCGACTCCGGGCTCAGCGTAGTCCTTTGCCCATTTTGATGCTGACGGCGAAGGATCAACCGGAAGATACCGCAGCAGGACTGGATGCTGGAGCGGATGACTATTTGGTTAAACCCTTTCGCAAAATTGAATTGCTGGCTCGCTTGCGGGCACTACAGCGACGATCGCCCCATTTTCAACCCCAGCAACTCCAAGTGGGGCCGCTCACATTAGACTATGGCACCCACAATGTCTCTATCCTGAATGAGGGAAAAGGTCAGAGTGTCTTATTGACCCATAAGGAATTCCAGCTTTTAGAATATTTCATGCAGCATCCCCGACAAATTGTGAGTCGCGATCAGATCCTTAATCAGCTTTGGGGAGCGGAAGCCGACACCATCAGTAATGTGGTAGCTGCCCTGATGCGTCAACTGCGACGTAAGCTAGCTGACCTGGGCTGTAACGATGCCATTGAGACCGTCTATGGGGTGGGTTATCGTCTCCATCTAACCCATGAATGAGCGGACGTTATTTCGTCAGACTCGATGGCGGTTGGCAAGCTGGTATGCCGGGGTGATGGGTATTATTTTGACCCTCAGTGGCTTTGGTGTCTATGAAGCGATTGATCATGCCCATCGAACGGCTGCGGATCGAGAATTGCA
>JANQPU010000329.1 GCA_028285315.1 Acaryochloris sp. IP29b_bin.176 | reverse complement strand
ATCAATGCTCTTTCCCAAAAGGTAGTGGCTTCACTCACGAGATATTCTTATATCTTGGATGCTTTAGCTATGCAGGTCACCTAATAGGTGAATTGGTATAAGATCGAAACAGTTCAAGGCCAGTTCAAGACGAGCTGTGCTTGACTACCGTTGCTTGAAAAAAGGCTAGTTCATGGTTGCCAATATCTACGATCCAGATAAACGCAAACTCTTGTCGTCTTTGAGTCATGGTTCTATTTTTCTAAGTGCCTTGGTGTTGTCCATTGGCATTCCGTTGGTCATCTTGCTCGTTTCCGATGACTCCGTGGTGAAAGAAAATGCTCGGGAAGCGATCAATTTCCACGTTAATGTTTGGTTCTATGGCATCTTGTTCGGCATTCTATGTTGGGTGCTATTGGGATGGCCACTGTTAGGCTTACTGTTTATTGTGCAGTGGGTGATGCCAATTTTAGCCATTCGCCATTGTTTCCAGAACCCAGACGCTCCTTACAACTATCCTTTCATTTTTCATCTGCTATAAAGCTGAGATTCTATCCTCGGCCTTTCTCCAAAATACTCTAATTGGGTCCTCCCAAGCACTAGCTGTTGCGGCGATCAGTCCAATTGCACGCTGGGCAACGGCAACTACCAATTGCCCGCTCTGTGATATGGAGTTTGGTTTTACACTCTGGACACTGACCTGTAAAAAAGGGATGTGTCATGATCAGTCGCACTTGTTCTACATAGGACAACTGAGACAACATATAGCTCAGGGACGGAGGCAGGGTTTGATCAGGGGGGTCAGTCACGGTCGTTAGAGGCTGGTTCTAGATAAATACAAACCTGGAGGAGAAAACGGTTCGCTTCGTAATCTAAGGTAACGATTTCTTTTCGCAGAGCATATATCTAATCTGTCCGATCTGAACAGAGATCAACCACTGAGAAACTACTGAATTCCTGATGGCGTGTGGAATTTGTGATTCTTAATAATCTGCGAGGTTATACGGATGGACACAGAGAAATAATGATAGGGGGAGCGTCATCTTAGCTGCCTTGCTGTCGGATATTAGCTCTAAGAAGCTGATATAAATCACGATCAATGGCAGCGAGGCAGCTAAGATGACGGATATTGAATGCAAAGGCATGAAAGATGCAAGATTTGGCGGCTGTCGAACAGACGTTTAAACGGCTTCAAGCCCAGCTGTGTGATCGCTGGCAGGAGATAGAAACCGTTGAAACGGGCCATTCCGATATTTTGGTGATTCCCTCGTTTAGCGTGGATCAACAAGAGCTGCAAAAGATTGATGGTTTTTTGCATTATGAGGAGCGGCTGCTGTTTTCGCTGATTCGGCTGCGTGATCCGAAAACCCGCTTAATCTATGTGACCTCACAGCCGCTGCCGCCAATTGTAATCGATTATTATCTCCAACTGTTACCTGGAATTCCCTTTTCCCATGCCCGCGATCGCTTATTGCTACTGCCTATTTATGATCAATCTCTCAAACCGCTTAGCCAAAAGATTTTAGACCGTCCCCGCTTGATGGATCGGATTCGTCATTCGATGCGGCCAGGCTGTTCTTACATGATTTGTTTTAATTCGACGGACCTAGAGCGGGAAATTTCAGTCAAACTCAATATCCCGCTGCTGGCTGCTGATCCAACGCTTCTATATTTGGGAACAAAGAGTGGAAGTCGGCAGGTATTTGCGGAGTGTGGCATTCCTCATCCTGATGGTAGCCAGTTGGTATGGGATAAGGAAGCATTGGTGGAGGCAGCTGTGGCGCTCTGGCAACGTCAACCCCACCTTCAACGGATGGTGATTAAGTTGAATGAAGGGTTCTCTGGGGAAGGGAATGCCCTATTAGATTTGCGCAATGTGGGAGATATTGATACACCAGAAAAACGACGCAACGTGATTTGTGATTGTCTCCCGCATCTGGCCTTTGAATCCCCAACCGAATCTTGGTCTCATTTTTGCGATCGCATCCCCAAGCTGGGCGCAATTGTCGAAGCATTTATTGAGGGGGAGTATAAAATGTCTCCCAGTGTGCAGGGCCAAATTACCCCGAGTGGCGAGGTAGAAATTCTCTCGACCCACGATCAGATCTTAGGCGGTCCCCACCAACAAATCTATTTAGGCTGTCGGTTTCCTGCCTCAGAAGAGTATCGCTTACAGCTCCAGCAGCTTGGGCTCAAGGTGGGTGAGAACCTAGCGAAGAAAGGGGTGCTTGAACGATTTGGCGTTGATTTTGTCGTCGCCAAACGGAGCTTGCCAAACGGGACCGTTGATTGGGATGTCCAAGCCATTGAAATTAACTTGAGGAAGGGGGGAACCACTCATCCCTTCATGACATTAAAGCTACTGACCAATGGCTTCTACGATATGCATAGCGGTCTGTTCTTCGGTCAGCAAGGACTGCCAAAGTACTATGTGGCATCAGATAACCTCTGCAAACACTCATACCGAGGACTATTGCCTGATGACTTGATGGATATTATAGCTCGCCATCATCTGCATTTTGAAACGGGAAGTGAGATGGGAACAGTCTTTCACCTGATGGGATGCTTGTCAGAGTTTGGTAAAGTTGGCCTGACCAGTATTGCCAATTCGCCGGAGCAGGCAGACACGATCTACAATCGCGTCATCGAAATCTTGAATGAGGAGACAATACCCGATACCTCGGATGTAGGGCAGGAGGCAGGACCAACGTTACCGATTGGCTGGAGTATCATCAGTTGATGAAGTTGAGTAGATTAACGTTGTGCATCAGGCTGTTGAGACTGAAACTGCTGTCATTGTCCATGACTATTGGGTGATGGTAACGGGGCGTCAAACTCAATCAACAGTTGCCCATAGAACTGTTGATCAAGCTCTATCCTAAGACAGTGTCACCGTTTAACCTCCTGAGATAGCCTGTAGATAGTGACGACCCATCAAATCAAGAAGGTTTCACATGATTGAGTACCGTAACAACCCCACGAGTAACGTTGTTGAACTGATCGTTGAAGGCCAGATTACCGAGGCTGACTTAGACCAGGTCATTACTCGGATGAAGCTCGATATTGAAAAGCACGGAAAACTAAAACTCCTAGAAGAAATTCGGAGCTTTGAGGGTATAGATCCCATTGCCCTGTGGAAGGATGCCCAGTTTGGCCTTAGTCATGTGAACGACTTTACCCACGTCGCGGTGGTGGCAGAGGCAGCATGGGTGAGGACGATTTCTGCAGCTGCCGACAATATCCTCTCTGCTCAGGTGAAAGCCTTTGAACCCTCACAAATGGAAGCGGCCCGGACCTGGTTGCTCACGGTCCCTGATCCAAGCCAAGTGCCCGGTATGACATATCGCAGCAGCAGTGAGAGCAACGTGGTTGAAATTATCATTGAGGGCAAGATTACCGCTGCCGACTTTGATCGCATAGTGCCTCTAGTCAAAGCAGACCTTGCTAAGCACGGGAAGGTGAAAGTGCTAGAAGAGATTCGCAGCTTTGAGGGCATGGATCCGATGGCGTTGTGGAAGGATTTGCAACAGGCGTACATGGTGAAGGACATTACCCATGTGGCGCTGGTGGCCGATGCCCAGTGGATGCGGACCATTGCGGAAGCGGTGAGCACGATTTTCCCGGCTGAGATTAAGGCGTTTGAGCGATCGCAAATTGATACAGCCCGAGCTTGGCTAGCGACTACATGATGCTCAAGGCTGTAAACCCTTACCCACTCAAGATCTGCTGAAACGAGAGTGCTAGGATGGCACAAGTAGATCCAGTCGACGCCTAGCTGGACCTATCGTTCGCTTCCCTAGAAAAGACAAAAGAGTGGGTATGCTTTGGATGCTGCCTAAGAGGCTAATCGGACAATATTGGCAGTCGAGTCTTCTCATGCTTTTAATGCTACTAGGCTTAGTCTCTGATCGGGTGGAGGCTCAGCAGCCAACTAAGGTGCGTTATTCGACTCAGGTTTGTGGTGATTTTCTAACCAGGTGGGATAAAAAGCCAGCCCCATTGAAGTTTGTCCGCTATGAAACCGTAAAACATCCACAGGTTGATCGACTCGTCTCGTCCTATATTGTCAAGGGAGTTGACGCCATAGAAATCGAAAAATTTCTGCAAAGGCAATTTGGCATGGCTCCCCTCCGATTCCTCTGTTGTGGTTGGGAGCCTAGCCCTGCAAAGGATGGAGTGGGGCCACATTATGGACAGTATTTAGATATAAATGGCGCTCAATTTGAGATCTCTATGTTTGCTGGAGAAACCCTATTGAACAGCCGTGGGGCTTGGCATAAGATTCCTGAATTCCATATTCGAGTGACAACATACTTGGGGACATTTTGAGTCAGGCTATCTGTTACGGCCTAATTTGGCCTTGTTAAGGAGACATTTATCTCAGTTTAAGGAGAGCTATGGAATCTGAGAGAAAGCAAGAAATTGCGAATTTGCGGGCTTTGAATTTGACTCCAAAGCAGATTGCGCGCAAGCTGGGATTGCGGGTGTTTGAAGTCTCAGCAGTGATCCAGGCTCAGGCAGAAGAAAATGCCCTTGCTCATGGCAAAACGGCTACGCTTGATCCGTTATTAGAGTGCTGGGCCAATGGAGGCGCAATTGAACATTTCTTTAAAGCCCAAACTCCATCAACGGCAACAGTGAAGGATGAATCACAGGGAATGGCGATTGTTACCGTTGCCCGTAAAGCTAGCCATAACCGTGTGGTGATTTGTACTTATCTACTGGACTATTGGTGTTTAGGGCTCAAAGATACGATGGGACCTCGCAAGTACAACACCCAGGACTATGCATATTTGATTGACCAGGTTTATCAAGGATTTGATGAACCGCCTCAAAAGATCTCCTTAGAACAAGCTCAAGCTATGGTTTATAGCGTTATTGACTATGCAGAGGGGTTAGGATTCAAACCCCATCGAGATTTCCAACAATCTGAAGCTCATTTAGGAGAATGGAATGGCCAAGGTAAACTGGAATGTGGCCGCAATGGGAAACCCTGCTATTTTTGCGGTCCCTACGATGATCCGAATAAAATTTTGAAAGCTCTCACAGCAAGTGTGGGTGAAGGTAATTTTGACTACGTTATTGAGGGCGATCCCTACCTATAAATTGTTGTGAGTGTCAGCATTGCGTTAGAGTTCTCCGCAAATTGGGTCGGATGCCAAAAACTTGAGAGCGTTTGTTCATCATCTGGGATGGCCCTTTTTAACCGTTTGAAATGGTGTAAGAGCTTAGACTTAAATCGTTTAAACCCAGCAACTTGGAGCAAACAAAACATTGAGTCATATCCAAGCTAATGAAAGCCCAGATGATTTGGGATTTAAGTTAAGGCGATGTGCGACTTAATTGAGAGACCGTGAAGATAAGGAGGCCCCAGCATCATAAGCTTCTGAGATAAAGCAATTCAGAAACTGATGTAGGGCAA
>JANQPU010000217.1 GCA_028285315.1 Acaryochloris sp. IP29b_bin.176 | reverse complement strand
GCCTGTAACCGTTGATTCCTCGTTTCCTCTGGCTAAATGTTGTGATCAGTAGCAACGTAGTATCAGTACTTTCAGGAAAGTTGCACATCGCCTTAGGTAACCTTAAGAGATAATTAGGAACCTCACTTCAAGACGACAGCTTGCGATGAATAGCATAGTTTAAATTCATCAAGGTTGCGATCGCTCCCACAATCTTCCTACCTCTTTTAAGACAGGCACGGTCGGCGAGTCCATCACCTTGGCTTTAGGCTTCAACAAAATTCCAGTGTTCTGTTGCCATAAAGCTGTCGCATTATTTTCCAGATTGACATCAGGATGAACCGGGCGAAAGCCATATTGAATAAATACCTTTTGCTGATCTGGCTGTGACAGATAGTCAATAAAGTCTCGGGCTTTTTGGGCCATTTGCTCATCCACTTGACGGCGAACAATAGCCGCTGTGGGCTTGGTTTCCACCGTGGGGTTAATTTCATAAATTTGGTAGGGCTGCCCCTGAGAGACCTTGGACTGTTCCCAACGATTCAGAGCCACACTCTCGTAATTCGTGATGATGTCGGCATCATTAGCTCCCCGCGCCACAAACTCCTGCATCAAAATATCGCTAGACCGGGCAGGCTGATAGATGGACCGCTTCAGGGTAGACACCGCCGACTGAGCGGTCGGATTATTCAAGTCAGCCGTCTGCAGGGGAGACTTCTGAAGTTTATGGGACAGCCACAAACTCAAGGTCATTTGCCCACTATTCGAGCGGGTGGGGTCCGTCATTACAAAGTCAAAACTTCCCCAATTGGCAGAGCCACCGAAAGAGCCCCATTGTTGCGCTTTCATGGCAGTTTCTAATCGATTCCAACTAAACTTGCCATCCGGGAACAGAGCCTTTCCCCGCTCCGGCCAGGTAATCGCAACCAGACGAGTTTTCGCCAGGGGTTGAGGTTCACCGTAAAAGGCAGGTTCTGAGGCTTGGGCCGTCCACCGCTGTTCTAGGCGTTTGAGGGTATCTTGATTGGCGGGAATTAACACCGTCGGCTGGAAAGCATTGCGATCATCAATATAGCGATTGACCATATCCAAAGACCCCTGAACTTTGAGGTCAATGCGGATTTGGGATTGCTGTTGATGGAAGGTCTCAACTAGCTGTTTTAGGGGTAACTCTAACTCAGAGCCACTGACCACCACCAGAGTGCGAGTCTGATCACCTGGCAAAGGAATGTACGTCAATCCTAAAGCTGCCGCAATAATGGCTAGAGAAATATACAGCGATCGCTGAGACTTCACCATGCTTTTCCCTAAGTCAAGACCAACACATCAAGGTTTTCTTGGAAATCACGCAGCTCATCACTGAGATTTTTGAGTTCTGCGGATTGACTGGCCTCCGCTAAATCAGCACTGCGCAACTGATTCTGCATGGCCTGCAAGACGCCAGCCGACTCGGCAATGAGCTGAGATAAACTCAGTAGCTGAGCTTGTCGGGCATCCTGCCCCTGCTGGGCCAAACTAATGTTGCGTTGCAAGCTTTGGTCAAGCTGTTGCAATTGCTGATAGGTTGCCCCGGAACTCTGGGCTAGTTTCTTCTGAAGCGTGACCCGCTGCTGCTGTAACTCCTGCACAGACAAGATAGAATCATCGCCATGCAATCGTTCGGCCATCGCTTCAATCTTTTGCGGCAGTTCGGCGGTGCGATCGCAGGCATATTGCAAAGTCCCCAATAACTCCATCTGCAAGGATTGGGTCAGCAGTTCCTGCGCCTCTGCCTTCAGCGATTGGGCTTTTTGAGCAAGTTTGTTAGCCTGGGTCCTCAAATTACCTAACTCCTGTTCCACGGCTGGACTTCGCCGTTTCGGCTTTGCAGCTTGCGAAGACTCAGAAGTCATAATTCCAGCCCCAACTGTGGCGACCCCCACAGACAGGGGCAGCATCACAAGACTCGGGAGTTTCGCAATTCGCACGCCTCCAAATAAGACAATCCCACCTGCTAATACCGCCAAGGGTTGGTACAAGGGATTTACGAGTTTCACCATGACGTCTTCACCACTGCCAATTGATCTGCTCTAGAACTCCACTTGTAAATCTGCCATCAAGGTTGCGATCGAAGCTGGATCTCCCTGACGATAATAACCGCCGTTCGCTTCAGCAATTTGTTTCAGTACATCCGGTGCAAAATCTCCCGCACTCCCATATCCAACCGTAAAAATCGCAATCCGCTGATCGCCTTCAAAACCACTTTTTTTCAGCGCTGTTAACAATTGAGGCAGTTGTTGATTGGAGCCTGAATCTTCACCATCGGTTAGTACAATCACCGCATTAATCGCATTAGCACGCAAGTTTTGAACCAGCCACGCCTGAGCAGCAAGGATGGCATCATACAGCTTCGTATTGCCATCTGCTTTTAAGTTCACCACAAAATCTAAGCCCCGCGACTGCCCCTCTGGGGTGCCATCCACTGAAACGGGCTTACGCACTGCTGAGTCAAAGTCAATGAGCGTGACTTTTTCCTTTGGCCCTAAGCCTTTCAAGTAAGTTTGTAGAGTAGACTGCACGGCTGCTAGTTTTGTCCCTGTCATCGATCCAGAAGAATCAACGACAATCACCACTTGCGAGGGTTTCTTAGCTGCTGTTTGCCAAGACTGGAGCATCGCTTCGACCACTTCCGGCTTAGGTACCCGATAGGAATCGTATTTCGGTTGAGCTTCAACGCCCCAATTTTGGGTGAATTTGGACCCCAGGGCTACGCCTGGCGTCCCCGGACGCAAGCCCAGGGCTGTTGCCATCTTCTGGGTTTCTGGTGTGCGTAGATATTCAATAACCTGCCCTGCCGCTTCTTTCTCTGCTGAGCTAATCCACGGTCCGGTGGGCAAAATTCCTCGCATGTTGGATGTGTAGGTAATACTGGGATAAACCGCCTGATAACGTGGCTGCCCAGCGGGGACTTGCGCATTAGCGGCAATGACCGAAGACTCATACACAGACCCCACCGAGGCCCAAAAGGGGCCATTGGCCACCATTGCCTTGGCTAAGGAGGTCGTCGATGTCCCATAACGGGTAATTTTTTTCTGAATTTCTCCGACTTTTCCTTGGTGAGTGCTCACATCAGCAACCGTGAGCTGCTCCGGTCGCTTACCCGATACCGAAGCAAACTGGGCCACTAGGGTCTGTAAACCTGAGTTAGACCGGGTGGGGGCCGTATGCACATATCGTAGGGGCAACGCTTGACTTGCAGGATCTAGGTCTTGATGGCTTTTGGCAGTGAGCAGGGCTTGAAAGGGATCTTTTGTCTTCCGCAGGCTTTGGGCTAAATCATCCCGCACCATAAACACCATGGGGCTATTAGCGAGGAGGGGAGCATCCGCCACGGTCGGCAAATAATTTTGTCCGGGGAAGAGCTGGTTAAATTGATAGGCTAATTGATCAACGTAAATGTCGCCGTCCAAGGACACCAGGGTGGGCCAGCTTGGATCCTCAGTTGAAACGCTGCCATTTTTGAGAGATTCAGCCTGTGTCAACAGTTCAGCAACAATATCTCCGCTCCCTTTGGCGATGCACTTCACATAAAAAGGGCTACCATCTTTCAGCTTTGGGCCTTTTTGGTTGAAGCGATCCATGCTTTGTTGGCAAAATTCCCCCATGGCACTGCCAACCAAAAAGGTGACCTCCATCCCTTGGTTACTGCTCGACGAGGGGCCATTAGAGCCACCAGTACAAGCACTCAACGTCACTAATAACGCAGCCTGAAAGGGCAACAGGAGTTGGCGGGCAGATCGTTTCACCATTGGGGAATATCCAATTCAGTCGGTAAGAGAGTTAGGTTGTGCTCTCGGCTTTAGCATACCCGTTTGTTGAACTGCAATATCCCACACTCTCACTACAATCAAGCATACTGGAGATCATCTAGACCGAGAAGGCTTGGACTGTTCAATGGGAGAATGGCATCCACTTATTTCCACAGCTATTTCCACCAAGGTTCCGGTTTAGGGGGTTGAAAGTTCATCTTCTGTCGAATATTCTGTATGTCCCATCCAGTGAGCTTCGCAAGAGTTTGGGCTTCCTTCTCCAACCGAGCGGGGAGCGATCGCTGGTAGCGGCGACCTGCCGGACAATCAGCTTCCCCTTTATAAGGGTGGCGCATCACATAACGCCCTTGAAAGAACTGACGGTTGCTAGTTTCTTGGAACATCAAATCTTCGGGAAATTGCTCTCGGCTATAGCGTACATGTAGTCGGGTGATAAACACCCCTGTAGAGCGTGGAGGCACCACAAAGTCTCCTTGAGGTCGTTCTGTGAGCCAGAAAACGCCTGCTTTGCGCAATTCTTCTGGGGTGAGCGGATTTGCAGAACAGGGATCGCAACTGCTCATATCCCAAGCATATTCTCGGAAGGCCACGCGCTTGCCCACTTTGGTGTGGGCCGTCTCAAACATAGCGGTGTAAAAATCACCAAACTCATCCTTCACAAATTCGGGGATTTCAGCATCGGTAGGGATATTGGCAGTGCGATAGTTGACCAGCTCGGCCTGCCCCTTGGGAGAGAGCAAATACACAATCAGATCTTGCTCTGCGTTGGCATTAATCATGCCCAGCCGAATTGGTAACATGAATTTGGGAGAGTCAAAGGCCATCTGCAACGGCCGCAGCTTTTGGAACTCGGAGTTCTCAAATTCTTCTAGGTTCACCTTCGCCACAAAAAACTTCATATTCTGGCGAATATAGGGCTTCAACAAAGACCGTGCCCCTTTAGGAATTTTGTAACCATTCCGATTCAGCCAAGTCTGGAGTCCATTCGATTCCTTGGCACTGAGAATAACAATGTCATATTCTCCCACGCTGAACTGAGCTTCGATGGTGACCCCTAAATCGGCCTCATTTCGAGATTCTTGTGGCATCGCTGCAGTGGGCACCCGTAAAGACTCTATATCGAGAGATTGACGAAAAACTTGGCAGGGATTTTCGTCAAAATATTCCACTAAGCGAGGTGCAGAAAAGTCATCTAACCGTTTGAGAATGGCAGGATCACCCACATGGACTTGGTCTTCTTGTAGGATAACGGGCACGGGCACCACCATCGCAAAGTCCTTGACATCTCCTTTGAAGTCGTTAGCCATGGTCAGAACCGTGCGCTTGCCATCTTTTGCGATCGCAACTTGAGACGCCTCGTTATATAAAGCCGTATCGGCTTTGGCGACATAAAACCCACAAAAAGCCAAAACATCAGGCGGCAGGCTGGTCCACATCAGCACAGCTACCAGACAAGCACTAAGGAAACGTTTAATCTTCATGATCCCAAGAAACCGTCACTGAATTTCGGTCTATGCTAGCCCAAACCTTTTCAGCACAAAGCTGTCGTTACAAGAATTGCAACAATCAAATAGAGCACAACACTCAGGGCTTAGGATTCTAGCCGCTATCCCTCAGACAACGCGAACCTGCATTCAGACTGATGCCAACTTTCATCCGATTATCATTAGGATTTTTCAGTTTTCTTAGCGGTGGTCTTTTTGGCTGCAGTCTTTTTAGCGGTTGTTTTCTTAGCGGTCGTCTTCTTCGTAGTTTTCTTCTTGGCTGTTGCCTTGGAACGACTCGTCGATTTTTTATTACCTTTCGTTGCTGCTTTCTCAGCCAATAACGGCAGGGCAATCTCCAATGTCAAGTCTTCAATCTTTTGACCTTCCGGCACTGAAGCATTCGTCTTATTGTGCTTAATGTAGGGGCCATAGGGACCATCATAAACATTGACAGGAGCCTCATCCTCAGGATGATTACCCAGCTCCTTCAAGGCTTTTTTCGTGCCACCCCGTCGCCCCCGAGTGCCTTTGGGCATCGCCAACAGTTCCAAGGCCCGCTCAAAGGAGATGGTAAATAGATCATCTTCTTTTTTCAGGGATCGGTAATCCTTCCCTTCTTTGCCTTGGTCATGCACGACATAGGGACCAAATCGACCTAAACCGACCTGCACTTTACAACCTGTATCCGGATGCTGCCCCAGTAAGCGTGGCAAAGAGAGCAAATCAACAGCCATTTCTAGGGTGACTGATTCCATGGCGACTCCCTTGGGCAGAGACGCGCGTTTGGGCTTCTTGTTTTCTTCCGTTACATCCCCCAATTGCACATAAGGACCATAAGCGCCAAGCAGGATATAGATGGGTTCTCCTGTCTCTGGGTGTAACCCCAATTTTTCGGGTCCTTCCAGTTTCTGCTTCAAGAGTTGCTCAATTTGTTCCGGTGTCAAATCAGCAGGCGTCATATCTTTTGGCAAAGACGCCTTCACTGGTTTTTCTTCATGCTCAGTTTCGATATAAGGGCCAAAACGACCAATTCGCACCTTCGCCTCTAGGTCATTGAGGTCAATCGTGCGCGCTTCGCTGGGATCAATTTGATCCTGCCGCGTCTTGACCTGGGTTTCCAACCCGTCATCACCCAGATAAAAGTCACTCAGGTATGGAAGCCAATCGACCTCACCCGTAGAAATTTCATCCAAACTCTGCTCCATCCGAGCTGTAAAGCTGAGATCCACCAAGTCCGGGAAATGTTGCTCCAACAAAGCGGTGACCGCAAAAGCGGTAAAGGTGGGCACCAGCGCATTGGCCTGACGCTGCGCATAACCCCGATCAACAATAGTGCCGATGACGCTAGCGTAAGTACTTGGACGGCCAATGCCTTCTTTCTCTAGCATTTTCACCAGAGAGGCTTCCGTATAGCGGGCTGGTGGTTGGGTTTCATGGCCAATAGGTGACAGCTCTGTGCATTCAGGTGTATCCCCTTGGTTCAGAGTGGGCAACAATACCTCTTGGTCATCCAACGCTGCATCAGGATCGTCAGACCCTTCCACATAAGCTCGGAAAAATCCAGGAAAATCAATACGCTTACCTGTAGACCGAAATCCTGCATCTTCGACTTCTAGATGAACTGTAATGTGGGTTTGGCGGGCTTCAGCCATTTGGGTGGCTACGGTGCGCTTCCAAATTAGATCATAGAGCTTACTCTCTGCTCCCTGTAGCCCAGTCTCTTTGGGAGTACGGAAGGTTTGTCCGGCAGGACGAATGGCTTCGTGGGCTTCCTGGGCTCCCTTACTTTTGGTTTTGTATTGCCTGGGTTGAGGGCTCAGGTAGTTTTTGCCATAGAGGTCTTCCACACAGCTACGAGCAGCGGCAATCGCCTGCTGAGACAGGTTCACCGAATCTGTTCGCATATAGGTGATAAATCCTTTTTCATACAGGCTCTGAGCAACCCGCATCGTTTCCCGAGCCGACAGTCGTAACTTACGGTTGGCTTCCTGTTGCAGCGTAGAGGTGATAAAAGGCGGCGCAGGCTTGCGCGTGGACGGGCGCTCATCCACGCCTGCCACGGTCCAAGTCTTATCGGTCAGACGGGCTTGTAACGCTAAGGTCTCCGCCTCATTCAGCAGGACCACATCTCGCCCCGCAATAATTTGCCCGGTATTTTCATCAAAGTCATTGCCTGTAGCCAGCCGCTTACCCGCCAAGGACACTAGGCGTGACTCAAAGGTGGTTTTGTCCTTGGATAGGGTGGCTTTTAAGTCCCAATAGCTGCCTTGACGAAAGGCGCGGCGCTCTCGCTCACGGGTGACTAAAAGACGGACTGCCACGGACTGAACGCGACCTGCAGACAAGCTGGGGGCAATCTTCTTCCACAGTAGGGGGGACAGAGTGTATCCCACCAGGCGATCTAAAATGCGGCGGGTCTCCTGAGCGCGAACCAATCGCTGATCCACGTCGCGACAATTGGTTAAGGCGGCTTTAATGGCTTCATCAGTGATCTCATGAAAGACCATGCGCTTAGTGGGCACCTTGGGCTTCAGAAGCTGCAATAAGTGCCAGCTAATACTCTCTCCTTCCCGATCCTCGTCAGTTGCCAGCACCAACTCATCAGAATTTTTGAGGGCTGCTTTCAGTTCCTTGACAATTTTTTTCTTGTCTTTAGGGACAACGTACAGGGGCTCAAAATCAGACTCGACATTGACCCCTAAGCTTGACCATTTCTCACTTTTGACCGCTGCGGGAATTTCCGTTGCATCTCGGGGTAGATCACGAACATGCCCCATAGAGGCTTCAACCCGATAGCCAGAGGGCAGATAGTTGCGGATTGTTTTCGCCTTAGTCGGAGATTCAACAATAACCAGTGTGGACATAGTCTCAATGGGGGAGTTGTGTTGGACAAAAATGAACTGCCTTTGTCAATTCCAACCCAAACAATGCGGGTAGACAAAGGAAGCATGGAATTCTTAAGTTGAGGGCTGAGTTGCGATATGAACCTACCCTAACCTTAAGTCAGTTGATTGGGTGAGTGATTGACTGAACCCCTCCAGATTTTTTATAGCAAATGTTGCGAGTGTACCCTAAGTTTTTTGTGTCTCGATTAAATACTAACTATTTGCATCTAGCTTGCTTCGACCGACAGAACGTCCCTTAACTTGGTATCTTGGTTGTTGGCGCTTGCGCGTTAAAATTCTCAACATAATCCTTGCCGTTAAATTTCATCATTTGATGACTTGGCTTATGTTGCCAAAGACATTACCACTCTTGCACTAATGGACGTTGCCAATCTCGCTAGCCAGCTCAATGCCACCACCATCCTACCTGAGGGTGTTTTGGTGATCTCTTTGCTCCTTGTTCTTTTAGGGGATATCACCTTTGGTCGTCCATCAGCAAAATGGACCCCATATCTTGCGATCGCAAGTTTAGTTGCCTCACTTTATCTCCTCTATGCCCAGTGGGATCAAGCGAATCCCATTGGCTTTCTAGGCAGCTTTAATGCCGATAATCTCAGCATTATCTTTAGAGCCATTATTGCCCTTTCGACTTTAGTCACCATTCTGATGTCGGTTCGTTATATCGAGCAATCGGGCAGCTCTATTGGCGAATTTATGACGGTACTGTTAACGGCTACGGTCGGAGCCATGTTTCTCTGCGGTGCCGAAGAACTCGTCATGATCTTCATTTCCCTGGAGACCTTGAGTATCGCCTCTTACCTGATGACGGGTTACATGAAACGCGATTCTCGTTCTAATGAAGCGGCATTGAAGTATTTGCTGATTGGCGCGGCCAGTTCTGCCGTTTTTCTGTACGGCCTCTCCCTGCTCTACGGCCTTTCCGGTGGCAAAACTCATCTCAACGAAATTGCACTGGCATTGACCGATAGTTCAAAATCTCTGGCCCTTATCATTTCCCTAGTGTTTGTGATTGCCAGTATTAGTTTCAAGATTGCAGCAGTCCCCTTCCACCAATGGACACCAGACGTCTATGAAGGCTCCCCCACCCCTGTGGTGGCTTTTCTATCCGTGGGGTCTAAAGCAGCGGGATTTGCGTTAGCTATTCGCCTGTTAACTGAAGCCTTCCCCAACTTGGTGGAACAGTGGCAGTTCATTTTCACCGCCTTAGCCATTCTGAGCATGGTTCTCGGTAATGTGGTCGCTATTGCCCAAACCAGCATGAAGCGGATGCTCGCCTATTCTTCCATCGGTCAAGCGGGCTTTGTCATGATTGGCTTAGTGATTGGTACTGAAGCAGGCTACGCCAGCATGGTCTTCTACTTGCTGATTTACCTGTTTATGAACTTGGGTGCCTTTACCTGCGTGATTTTGTTCTCGCTCCGCACCGGAACCGATGAAATTGGCGATTATGCCGGGCTCTACCTTAAGGATCCGCTCTTGACCTTAGCGTTGAGCCTCTGTTTGCTCTCCTTAGGAGGGATACCACCGTTAGCAGGCTTCTTCGGGAAGCTTTACCTCTTCTGGGCCGGTTGGCAGGCGGGTGCCTACGGTTTAGTCCTGCTAGGTTTAATTACTAGTGTGGTCTCGATCTACTACTACATTCGCGTGATCAAGATGATGGTGGTCAAAGAGCCCCAAGAGATGTCTGAGGTGATCAGAAACTATCCCAGCATTGTCTGGAAGCCTCTGGGTATGAGACCCTTACAAGTTGGTTTAGTGCTCACAGTGATTGCCACTTCTTTGGCCGGGGTACTGTCTAACCCTGTCTTGACAATTGTGAACAGCTCGATTGCCGATGTTCCTCGCTTTGAGAAAGCTGCGCTTCCCACTGCCATCGATGTTGCTATTCATCCTGGTGCGCCAACAAATGTGCCAGATCTATAAGGCACCGGAAAGCTTTCAAATTGAGGTTTAACCAATTGAGGTTAATAATATGGCTCAATAGCTGTTTCAGGGAGGTTGCTTGATTCAAGTTGAGGAGGGTAATGTTAGGTAAAAATTACCCTCACTCAGGAGAATGATGCTGACGCTTT
>JANQPU010000272.1 GCA_028285315.1 Acaryochloris sp. IP29b_bin.176 | reverse complement strand
CCACCATGACCACGACGGCCTCTTGACTTGGGTCATACGCCTCAACCCGTTGAGCGACTTTGCGCTTAAAGGAGACGGCAGTCATCCACAATGCCGGGATGATACTCTGTTGTTGTACATACAGGAATTTCTTGGAGTTGGGACTTTGCAATCCCAGAACAATTCCTTTTCCTTCCGTTCTGTGTAGCGCGATCGCAACTTGACGAGCGGCCTCTCCAAATTTCTCCATGAGGGGGAGATTGGAATCAGTGATCTGCTCCATCTGCTCATCAATCAAATGGTTGATGGGTTCTGATATCGGTCCCTGGCTGTCTTTGGAGGGTTGAGAAGGCACGGGTAATGCTGTGAGAGAGAATGATTACTAGGATACTGGCCGACAGTGACACCGAAAAGTCCACCATTCCATAATCCTTTGATGCTCAATAGTAGACTCTCAGACCACCAGACCAATATTCTTTAGAAATCACAATAGATTTCAGACTGCCGGATTAGGTGCTGAAGTTCATCGCATTCCATCGCCTGAATAGCCATTGCTACGCCTGTATGAACCAGTCCTAACCTTTGTCTTGCATCTGGGCTTAGGTCTTCAGAGGCTTCTTTTGCACAATCCAAGATACTTGCTGTCATGTTCAAGTTATCAAAGGTGACTGCTAATGCTTCGGCTAACAAACTGGTTAACATGGTTTCTGTGCTTTGCTCTTGAGTTCTTCTATATCATCAGGCAAAGTATTTGGGAGTAAAACAGCGTAACTACCGATTTATATCGATAGATAAACGCTAATCTCTAGTGGTTTCCCCTGATAGCGATATTACGTATTTTTAGGCTGACCATAGACATGCAATGGGAGTAATTCTAGCTATGACCGATCACTCCCAACAGCTCCTTCGCAGCCCTGACCTTCGCCACCTTCTTCGATGCTCCCTCACCAGTTCCCTTCAGACCCATTGCCTGGGCAGTGCAGCGAAATCCATCCGGTAATGCCTCAAACTCGTAGCTGGGTAATGAGATTCGCTGCTTCTGGCAAAGCTCCTGTAATTCTCCAATCGGATTCTCCGCAACATTATCAACTTGACTGACGGGATACTCTGAGGATTTCTCCTGCTCCCCCTCAGCTTCTTCCTGGCCTGGGTGCAAGACCCTCACCTGCTGTTCTGCCCTGCGGATGGCTCGGTTCCTGGCTCGCTCAAGGAGCTTGATCAGGGCAACTTCAGGATCGTCATTGGGATAGAGATAGGCGAGGAATCCAAGCTGTTCCTCGGACAGTTGGATGGTAAGGCTGAGGGAGGGTTGGGGAGCGGTCATGGGTGGATTTAGGCGGATTTGGATACAATAGTTTAGAACAGTGCGCTGATTCTTATGCAAACCACCACTCTCTATGATCAAGACTATTACGCCTGGACTCAGCGTCAAATCGACCTGTTGAAAACTCAGCAGTGGGAGCAAGTGGATGTCGAAAACTTGATCGAGGAGATTGATTCGTTGGGTAGGCAGGAACGCCAGGAGCTTCGCAACCGATTAGGTGTACTGCTAGGACATCTGCTTAAGTGGCACCATCAGCCAGAGGCTCGTTCTCGCTCTTGGACAGGTACAATTCGAGAACAACGATATCGCATTGATCGCCTCTTCAAGGAAAATCCAAGCTTGAAGCCATACCTCGCTGAAGCTACCGAGTTGGCTTATCCTTTAGCCCTCTCTTTAGTCGAGCAAGAAACACCACTCAATATCCAAGAACTTCCACAATCCTGTCCTTTCTCGGAAACGCAAATTTTCGATGAGCCTGTGGAGTTGGAGGTGTAACCCCTTTTCTCAGACTTCATGAGGCAACTCATTCGCCATAGCCTCCACATCCACCACCGTGACCATGACCCCCTCCCGCTGGCACTCGAAACGATAGAGTTTCCTATCCTCCAACTTCTCTAAGGATTTCTCGCTTATCAGGGGTGAGTGCTGAAAAATCCTCCTATTTGGATCCAGTTGTTGATCGCGCTGCACAAACACCCTCTGCTTGTGTGCATTCCATACCCCGAACAGCACCCAAGCTTCAGGCTTCTCAGGGCTAAGTTCACACGTTCCGGCAAATTGAGTGAAAAGGGGGTTGTGCCGAGATACGTCTAATTTTTCCTACAGGATCGCTGTAAGTTAATACTGCAAAGACTTTTAGGATTTAATTATTTCTCAATTATATGGCTTTATTCTCAATAAGGATCACAAGACAAACAGTAATGGTCTCCACCATTGGACTAGGAAGCTGAATTGCCAACTCCACAGGTTGGGGAATGTCGATGACAAATGACATAACCTTCCCGTAACTTCTCTTGGTTATTTCTCTTGGTTATTTCTAGTAAAAACTTGAGTTTAACCCCCGAAAGCTAGCCATTTCGCTAAGTGAATTCTTGAATAACTCTTGCTAGTCAATCCCTGCATCATATTTGGCTTTAATCTCCTCTCAATTTAAGTGCTATTGTGGAACGATGCTTGAAGGTACTCCGCAAAGGCACGAGCGGAAGGTTTTGCAGTTTTTCCTCCAGCAATCAATGCGTTAACTTCGACAGCCCCAATTTCCCAATCTGCAAGAATTTGAACGAGTTCACCCCTTTCAAGTTCTGCTCTACATCCCCAGAATGAAGTGGAAATAATTCCCATGTCAGCCAAAGCAGCAATCGTTGCAGTCTCATTGACGGTTACCATAAGCTGACCTTCAACTCTGACGGACAAAGTTTTGCCATTTTTTTTAAAGGTCCAACCAGTCGAGCCCATACTTGACGGCCCAATAATCACTTGATGCCCTGCAAGGTCTGCGGGAGTTTTTGGTGTTCCGGCCTGTGCTAAATATGTGGGAGAAGCAGCTAGTAGCCGTGGTGTTAACCCTAGTCGCCGCGCCACCATGGTTGAATCGCGGAGCGGACCAAAACGAACGGCAACATCAATGGCCTGATCAATCAAATCTTGGAACGAATCAGTCAACACGAGATCCAGTTTTAAATCCGGATGCTTAGCCAGAAAGGCGGGAAGGCGAGGAATGATTTCGCGTTCTGCGAAGCTTATGGCAACACCGACTCTCAATCTTCCCTTCAACGTTCCATCGCCACGAACTAGATGGTTAGCTTCCTCCAAAGCAGCCAGAATCGGCTCTATTCTCGCTAGATAGTCCGCCCCAGCCTCAGTCAATTTCACTGCATGGGTGCTTCTGATAAAGAGCGCCACCCCCAGATCCTTTTCGAGATTGGAGATGATTCTGGAAACAGAGGGTTGGGACAAGTCAACCTCTTTACCGGCAGCAGTGAAGCTGCCGGTTTTGGCGACACGGCAAAACAATCGCAAGGTTGAGATCCGATCACTCATCTGTTTTACAAATAACTATTAGACATATTTTACCTCTACCAATCAACAAACAAATAAGCAATACTTAATCCATAAGCAAATTGAGCAGCTCACAGAAGCCTGAAAGTATTGCCAGTCTTTATGTAGAGCCTTATATAGCTCTCCTACTACTACAAAACTACAAAACAGGAAAAATATTATGTCTCTTCAAGAAAAACTCGACGCTTTTAAAGCAGACTTTGAAACCAACCAGGCACCTGCCGCAGCGGTGGAAGCCTTTCATCGTTCCACCCGTGAATTGATAGACAAAGGACATGCCGACCGCGCTCTCAAAGCCGGCGACCGAGCGCCCGAATTTTCGTTACCTGATTCAGACGGCAACCTCGTCTCTTCAAGAGACTTGCTCGCCAAAGGCTCCTTGGTACTAACTTTCTATCGAGGTTTCTGGTGCCCCTACTGCAATTTGGATTTACAAGCCCTAGAAGAAGTTGCTGACGACATCCGCTCCAGAGGCGCTTCACTTCTGGCGATTTCCCAGCAAGGAGCTTCAAGTAGTCGCAAGTCCCAGCGAAACAACAAGCTAAGTTATCCAATCCTCACAGACCAAGGTGGAGATTTGGCAGAGCGTTTTGGTCTGCGTTGGACATTGCAGCCTTATGTAATTGAATTCTTTAAGATGTTTCAGGTGGATTTGCCAAAGATTCATAACGATGACAAATGGACCTTGCCCATGCCCGCAAGATATGTCATCGACATTGATGGCATCATTGCTTACTCAGAAGTAAACCCGGATTATACTCGCCGTCCTGAGCCTAGTGACTTGTTCCCGGTTCTCGATAAGCTTGCGCTCGCAACAACACAACGGTAAAGCAACTCATTATTGTGTCTCATTGCCTTGGTGTAAGGCTCAGAGAGTATTACACCAAGGTCTGCGGCTTCGATAGCCGCAGACCTGTCTAGGCAGGATACCGCAATAGAAATGAAAAATCTTGGAAGTAATGAACGTGACTTCAGGATAACCAAAGAGGAATCATGACCATTCCATTCGCAAACAACTTGACACAAGTCCAATACGGCACCGAACCGGTCGATGGCATCAACATCTTTTATCGGGAGTCCGGCTGTGCCCAACAACGAGCAGTTGTATTGCTCCATGGCTATCCGGCCTCGTCGCACATGTATCGGGACGTTTTAGCAGCACTTGGTGGCGACTATTATCTGATTGCCCCTGACTATCCTGGCTTTGGCAACAGCGACTTTCCAGACTCCAAGGATTACGAATACACGTTTGACAGTCTGGCTATAACGATCGACAAGTTCCTTGAACAGAAAGGCATCACGGAGTTTGTGCTGGTGATGCAGGACTACGGAGCACCGGTTGGTTATCGGTTGGCAACGAAATACCCCGACCGAGTCAAAGGTCTGATCGTGATGAACGGCAATGCCTACGAAGAGGGTTTCCATCCAGAGAACTCAGCGCCGGTAAGCGAGTTCTGGGAAAACCGCACTGAGGAAAACGAAACCATAGTCGTTGGTCAGCTCATGAGTTTCGAAGGCATCAAATGGATGTACACCGAAGGCACGCGGAACCCCGAGGGCATTAATCCCGACAACTGGGTTCTTGACTTCGCCCGAATTGATCGACCTGGCCAGCAGCAAGTTCAGTTGGATTTATTTTACGACTACCAGAACAACATTAAGCTGTACCCACAGTGGCAGACTTTTCTTCGCGAGCACCAGCCACCGACATTGATTGTCTGGGGTGTGAATGACCCGATTTTCATAGCAAAGGGTGCTGAAGCGTACCGAAAACACCTCAACGATATTGACTTCCACTTGTTTGACACCGGGCACTTCGTGCTGGAAGAAGATGCTCCGGAGGTCATTGAAAAGATGCGTGATTTCTTGAAGCGAATCAAATTCTAAAAGCAGAAAAGAACAACTTTATATCACCTAAATTGGAGCAACTCATGTCACCTAAACACCAAAAAACCAGTCGGTTGGCACGCATTCAGACATCGTTTTTCGCTCTGCCGATCTGGGTACAAGTTTGGATGATGTTTATCCTTGGCCCGATAAACCTGGCCACCCTCGCGTTTCTTAGCCAACCCGCTGGCGTTCTGATCGCGACGTTGGCGTTGAGCGGAATGATCTTTACTGTATCCATAGTTTTCGCTGTTGGTGGATTTTCCAAACAGGCAGCAGCGGGGCATATACTACCCTGGACACCACTGGTTTTAATGCTGATTTTTGCCAGGCCGGACGGCAGTGCAGTCTATCAGGCGTTTTTGACGGCACTCTTGATTATCAATGTGATATCCCTGGCGTTCGACTTTAACGATCTACGGATTTGGCTCAAGTCCAGAGCCCAAAGCTAGAAGTTAAGAAACTGAACATATTTCTGAAGCTTTACATCCCTCTCCACCTTTGTGAAACAGTTCGTTCTAGTAGCAGAAGAAGTTCGCTGTCTTTTGGTGGAGGTGCAGGTAACTCTATTATCCATCTCAAAGGAGAGAACCATGTCACTTCAACAACAACTTTTAGAGCTTAAAACGAACATCAAGACTCAGATTCCTGAAGACGTTTTACAGAAATTCGACGAGTCGATACAAGCTCTGGATAAGTCGGGGATGGTAAACCATGCCCCGCAGGTCGGAGACGAACTCAACAATTTTGTCTTGTCTAACCAGTTAGGACAGCAGAGGAGCCTAGCTGAACTTCGCAAATCGGGTCCGGTCGTGATGGTCTTCTACCGTGGTGGCTGGTGTCCATACTGCAATCTGGAGCTGCGTGCATATCAGCAGATTTTACCTCAGCTCAAGGAAGCTGGAGCCCAGCTAGTCGCAGTCACGCCTGAGTTGCCGGATTCTTCGTTATCGACGATCGAGAAGAACGAGCTTGAATTCGAAGTTCTATCCGATGTCGGTGCTGATTACGCGAAGCAAATCGGACTTGCCTTTACGCTCCCTGAAGACCTTCGTGAAATCTACGCTAATTTGGGTGGCGATCTGCAGATGTTCA
>JANQPU010000233.1 GCA_028285315.1 Acaryochloris sp. IP29b_bin.176 | reverse complement strand
CCTCTGCCACATACATAAAATAATCAGGCTGAAACCGGGTAATGAGATCTCGACACCAATTAAGATAGGCAGCAATCACTTCTGGATCATCGAAAGTCTTATCTTGCCACTTGCCTGATCTGGGTACTTCGTATTCTCCTAAATAACCCGAGAGACTGACTCGATCACTCCCTAAAAGACTCGTCCCCAAGAAAACCTTTTGGTGAGGTTTAATACCGTTTATTCTTTTTTGGATTTCCTGTTCCTGCACTTGATGATAGGGTTTCTTTGCTGCTGCTTCATTCCAGGGCACAAAACCATCAAAATAGAAGCCAATGATGTCACTGTTTTCGCCTATCACCCGGAATGTTTCTTCAAAGGCTTCATCGCTCCAGTCATAAGGCTGATAGATAAAACCTTGATAAAAAGAACGCTGTTCTGGATGGGGTTGGCTCATATTCTCAGTTGTCAGATGACTGGCTAATACCACAGCCAAAAGAGTGATTGCTAGCAGTCCCAAAAGGAAGCTGACTCGTTTTGATATCTGCATATTACTTTTGGCACTCTCGACATCTTTAAACCGAGGAGTGACAACCATAGTCTATTTTCAACTGTCCAGTGATGATAGAACCTCGCCGATCTGCTTTGTATATCTTTCTTAAGATTGACTTTCCGATTTATCAAGATTCATGAGATATAGTACATTTGAACTATATCAACAATAACAATTGCCTCATTCCATAAAAGTGAGTTCTTTAATCCGTATTTAAATCTAGGAGGGCATAATGCAGTTGAATCCATATCTGTTTTTCAATGGACAGTGCCAGACAGCTTTTCAGTTCTATGAACGGTGTTTAGGTGGCAAAGTTGAAACCATCATGCCCTATGAGGGTTCACCGATGGAGGATCAGGTACCACCTGAATGGCGCAATAAGGTTATGCATGCCGAACTTACTGTGAACAACAGGGTTTTAATGGGGTCTGATGGAATGCCTGGTGAATACGAAGTCCCCAAAGGTTTCTCCATCTCACTCAACATGGACAACCATGCCAAAGCCGAACAAATCTTTCAAGCCCTAGCTGAAAACGGAACAGTGTCGATGCCAATCCAAGAGACGTTTTGGGCTATTCGTTTTGGCATGGTTACTGACCAATTTTCCATACCCTGGTTAATTAATTGCGATAAACCAGCTTGATGATTTTCCACGATTACTGCACTAATAACTAAGGAGAGAAAGCGATGGAAACAACTACTCCACAACAAGAGCTAACCATCAATCATGAGCCCCAAAAAGAACACCAATGGCTCCAACAACTTGTTGGCGATTGGACCTATGAATCAGATGCGAGAATGGGTCCAGATCATCCCTCCGAAAAATCAACCGGGACTGAGATAGTTAGAACCATTGGTAACTTTTGGGTTCAATGTGAAAGTCAAGGTGAAATGTGTGGTGGTCCTGGTACGACGATCATGACTCTGGGCTATGACGCCCAAAAGCAAAAGTTCATCGGCACTTGGATCGGTTCGATGATGGCCTACCTCTGGCAATATGAGGGTGAACTGGATGACACAGGAAAGGTGTTAACGCTCAGTTCACGGGGACCCAGCATGGCAGGTGATGGAACCATAGCCCAATACAAAGATGTGGTCGAATTAAAGAGTGATGATCATCGGATTATGACTTCCCATGCGCTGGGTGATAACGGGCAATGGTATCAGTTCATGACCACACTCTATTACCGGAAGAAATAGGAGCAGGAAAACGGCATTTCGAGGGCGAGGGCTGCTATCCCTGGGGAATTATTGGTGATGATATCCGTGATTTCAGCTCTCAATATCACCGCTGTTATATCTCCATAATCCATAAAATCACTGGGGAACATCCGGGACAATTTTAATCTCAGACTGTATCTAATGGGTTTCACTTCGATCAGTACTTGAGGATGGGATCAGGGGTGGTTCGGAGTTGCGATCGCAGGCCGTATCCCTTGGGATGGAACTTGAGATCGCAACATTGATCCAGACCTTTGGATCGAGATAATCCAAGGTTTATTTCTTAACGCTTAGAGCATCGATACAAACCCAAAAGGGTTGCAATATAGGGACTAAGGGCCAGCCCTACTAGAGGAAGAGAGTATCCAAGCAACACGAAACACATTACAGAAGATGCAAGCGGTTCCTGCAAGCCGTTAGCCCACGCAAAATAGGGATGCACTAATTCTGAGGTTGCTGGCGCAACATAAGTGAGAGTCAGTGGAACAGTAGTTTTCACACTGACCCATAAAGACAGGGCACATGCCCCCACTACAATCGCTCCGTTTAGGAATTGGTTAGTCTCATTTTGAGTTCTCATTTTTGATTCTCCTTAAGAATTTGGGTCTATAAAACAGTGATAGGGAAGTTGTTTCCAAGACCAAAATCCTTTTATAAATTTCTCTCAGCCACCCCCTGTATATTGCTGCTCGACTGCTGCCCAAACCAGTACCCCACAGGACCGCCAAGCAACGTCGCCCCCAGGACAAACACGGTGATGATCCGTTGCCATTGGCCCCAGATCCGCTCGTGATAGTCCTGGTTGCGGAGTTGTTTTTCGCTAGCAAGGGCTTGTTCTTGGCGGTCATTGATGAGTTTGCGCTCACGAGCCTTCTGCGCCAGCTCCACCTCAAGAGCCAGCGCAGTGACATAGTGAAAAACCATATCTTCGGCAACGGATGCGCCTAGCCCTCCACATGCGCCTCTAAGAGCGGCTTTGGGGGTATTCCAACAAATCTACGAGATTAGGACATATGCCCTTAAAGCTATACCCAGTAAGGCTTCTATTTTCGATATCCTGATTTTTAGATCAATCTTTTCAGATTAAATAGCCTTACGGCAGCTTATTTATGTCAGCCTTTCTATTGTTATAGACTGAATAAATATTCTTAGAGAATTAAACTTCTTTAGAGAATCTAAATCTTCTAATCTGCTTTAAGATTGTTCTGCATATTGGTAAGGATGTATTTTAGGATCCTGCTAACCGTGACTGCTATTCAAGAGACAGCATACCCCAGACTCAAGAGTAGTCCTAGCTCCAAGGATCTTAAAGCCATATACACACCCACATCCGAAGAACTGGAACTGGCCCGTAAGCACACCAAAAATCAACAGACTTTCCTTTGTTTTTTAGTCCTTTTGAAGACTTATCAAAGATTGGGATATTCAATCCCCATAGCTATTACCCCACCCAAGATTATTCAACATATCTGCAAAATCGCACAGACTGCTGTGTCTTCCCCTGAGTTGAGAGACTATGATTGCTCCAAAAACCGCACCAGACATCTAGCCATTATCCGTGACTTCCTGGACATCAAAGCCTATGGCAAGAAAGCTACCAAAGTCATCCACAAAACGATGATGCAGGCTGCCACGACCTTGCAAGACTATGGCGACCTGATCAATGTTGCCCTCGAAGAACTGGTCCGACACCGGTTTGAACTTCCAGGATTTACGACTCTAGAGCGGATGGCCCGCAAGGCCAGAAAAGCCTTCACGGAGGAAATTTATAAACGTATCCTTAAACCCCTCAAGAAATCCAACCGCAAACAGCTTGATGCTCTATTTGTGGTTGAAGATGGTTCAACCAGTGCCCCTTGGAACGACTTGAAGCAAGAGCCTGGCCGACCGACCTTGGGGGAACTGAGAGACCTCATCGAACGGCTGAATTGGATTGCTAGTTTAAGACCTCAAACAGACGTGCTTGCAGATATTCCCGAAGCCAAAATTAAGCAGTTAGCTGCCGAAGCTCGGTCTTTGGATATTGCTCAAATGAAACGACTGGCCCCAGAAAAGCGATATGCCCTGAGTCTGGCCTTCCTCGCTCGTCAGCATGCTCAAGCATTAGATGATCTCGCTGAAATATTTATCAAGCGGATGAATGCGATGCATCGTAAAGGAGCAGACGCCCTCCAGCTCTATCGCAAAGAACAGTAAGAACGCACGGATACCTTGATTGCCACCCTCAAGGATTTAGTGATCGCGTTTAACAGCGATGCAGACCTAGCTCAGCGGTTAGTAGAGATGGCAGCCGTCATCCGTGACTATGGCCAGACATTAATCGAGGATTGTGACACTCACCTTGACCATACCGGCAACAACTATCTGCCCTTTCTCAGACAGTACTACAGCAGCCATAGAGCCTCTTGATTCCGCTTATTAGAAGTGGTCCCCCTTCATTCCAGCACCCAAGATACAAGACTGATGGATGCCATGGCATTTATTCAGGCCCACCGCACTAGCCGCAAACTTTGGATTGCCACCGATGCCAGTGATGCCACCCTTGAGGAAGCGGATACTCCACCCCTTGTTCTGACGTGGATACCGAACCCTTGGTGGTCCCTCGTGACGGGACAGTCCCAGAAGCGGTCAGTTCCCCCTCAGGTTCACCGGCATTACTTGGAATTGTGTGTGTTTTCCCAACTCCTCCTGGAATTGCAATCGGGTGACATTTACATTGAAGGCAGCTCTGAGTATCGCAATTACTACAGCCAACTCATCCCTTGGGAAGAGTGCGAAGCTCAGTTAGCGGAGTATTCCCAGCGGATGAAGATTCCCACCGATGGAAAAGCCTTCGTCAACCAGCTGCGACAATACCTGATCGCTGTCACGAAGAAAACGGATCAAGCCTTTCCCCACAATACTCAAGCCCAATTTGAACAAGACAAACTGGTGATCCGCCGTCCCAAACGAGTTCATATCAAAGGCCTATCGGTCCTCAAACAGGAAATTGAAAAGCGCATCAAGCCGATTAATCTCCTGGATATTCTCGGTGATACGCAGCAATGGCTCAACTGGACTCAGTTCTTCAAACCCCTTTCCGGTAATGCATCTAGGGTGGCCAATCCTGTCGCTCGGTATATTGCGACGACCTTTTGTTATGGCTGTGGTTTAGGGCCCAGCCAATTATCTCGCTCCCTGAAGAACTTTAACCCACGACAACTATTTCGAGTGAACCAAGGGCATGTCACCACAGAGACCCTGCAAAAAGCCATCAACGTGTATCAAATGTCAACCTAACTTGGCGGGTGGCGTCAACCTAACTTGACGGATTGACACTAAATTTCAATCCGAGGATACAGCGCTTACTCAACTTATTAA
>JANQPU010000218.1 GCA_028285315.1 Acaryochloris sp. IP29b_bin.176 | reverse complement strand
TGGAGGACCGTCTTCTGCTAACGTATCCAATAGTGTATCGCTAACGCATTATGGCTGAAGTACTGTTATTTAACGCCCTCCGTGATGCCATTGACGAAGAAATGGCTAAAGACAACACTGTTATGGTGATGGGTGAAGACGTGGGGCACTATGGTGGCTCCTACAAAGTCACGAAAGGCTTATATGACAAGTATGGAGAGCTGCGTGTCCTCGATACCCCGATTGCCGAGAATAGCTTTACAGGTATGGCCGTTGGGGCTGCCATGACGGGCCTCAAACCGATTATTGAAGGCATGAACATGGGCTTTTTGCTCTTGGCCTTTAACCAAATTGCCAATAATGCGGGTATGTTGCGCTATACCTCTGGCGGCAATTTCAAAATTCCCATGGTGATTCGGGGACCCGGTGGTGTAGGCCGACAACTGGGTGCAGAGCATTCCCAACGCCTAGAAGCCTATTTCCAAGCCGTTCCCGGCCTCAAAATCGTGGCTTGTTCCACCCCCTACAATGCCAAAGGTCTATTAAAAGCAGCCATCCGTGACCCCAATCCAGTTCTCTTCTTCGAGCATGTTTTACTCTATAACCTGAAAGAAGAATTACCCGATCAAGAGTATGTTTTACCTCTAGATAAAGCCGAAGTGGTTCGCTCTGGTAAGGACGTGACTATTCTCACCTATTCGCGGATGCGTCATCATGTCTTGCAGGCTGCGAAAACCCTAACCGATCAAGGCTACGATCCAGAAATTATTGACTTAATCTCCCTTAAACCCCTCGATTTTGATGCGATCGGGGCCTCCATTCGCAAAACCCATCGGGTGATCGTGGTGGAAGAATGTATGCGAACGGGAGGGGTTGGCGCAGAAATCATCGCCTCCATCAATGATCGCTTTTTTGATGAACTCGATGCTCCCGTGGTGCGACTCTCTTCTCAAGATATTCCCACACCCTATAACGGCATGTTAGAAAGCCTGACGATTGTTCAGCCTCCCCAAATCATCGAAGCAATCCAGCAAATTACCGCCCTTCAGGTTTAATTTCACCCTCTCTTTCCCTTTTGGAGCAATGTAACACCGGTGCTGAAACAACAACGCTTTTTACTGGCTCTCATTGCCTTATTAGTCGTAGGGGCATTAGTCGTCGTTACCCCGTTTGGCAAGCAGTATGGTCTGGGCAAAATCAATTTAGGGCTAGACCTTAGGGGCGGGTCGCAGCTGACGCTACAGGTCAATCCGACGGAGGAAGTACAAGATATCACACCCAACGTCATGGAAGCAGTGCAAAGCGTGGTGGCCAATCGCCTCAATCCCGAAGGTGTATCGGAAATTGTGGTCCAAACGACCAGCAACCAGCAAATTCTGGTTCAGCTCCCTGGCGTCAGCGATCCGAAGGAAGCCGAAAAACTGCTCAGTCAGGTTGCTCAGCTCGATTTTCGGCGGCCTAACAATGCCATCTTGGCCCAAGTCAACGTCCGTCGCAATGAGTTGCAACGGCTGTTGCAGAAGTTACCTGAGACAGAAAAAGCAGAAGATCAAGCAGCACTAACTAAACTCCAGGACGAGATTAAGCAGAAAGAGCAGCAGCTAGCTGATTTACAGGGTCAGTTCTACCAAAAAACTGACTTAACGGGTGAAGACCTCACGGATGCCAGTTATGCTATTTCTCAATCCCAACCCAACAAATGGGATGTGACCCTCAGGTTTGATGTGGATGGCGGTCGTAAGTTTGCTGAACTCACGAAAAGTTTGGCGGGCACCGGACAACCCCTAGGCATTTTTTTGGATGGTCAAGTCGTTAGTGAAGCCACCGTAGGAGATCAATTTAAAGCGAATGGTATTACCGGGGGAGCTGCCATCATTACGGGAAATTTTGAGCTAGAGGAGGCCAAGCGCTTAGCCAATCAACTCAAAGGCGGGTCACTCCCTGTTCCCGTTAAGGTGGAAGAGATTCGGACCGTCGGGGCGACCCTGGGACAGGACAGCATTCGCCAAAGCGTCTATGCGGGTGTCGGCGGGCTCATTCTCGTATTAATCTTTATGGGCGTATACTATCGCCTGCCAGGATTGATTGCGGACGTAGCCCTTTGTGTTTATGGGTTACTGACATTTGCTTGCTATGTCTTGTTCGGCGTCACCCTGACCTTACCAGGAATCGCTGGGTTTATTCTTAGTATTGGCATGGCAGTGGATGCCAATATCCTGATTTTTGAGCGCACCCGAGAAGAATTGCGCTCTGGGAAAACTCTCTATCGTTCTATTGAATCGGGCTTTTATCGCGCCTTTTCCAGTATTCTCGACAGCAATATCACTACGCTGATTGCCTGTGGCGTTCTCTATTGGTTAGGTTCGGGACTGGTTAGGGGATTTGCTGTCACCTTGGGAATTGGTGTTGCTATTAGTATGTTTACAGCTATTACCTGTAGCCGAACCCTGATGTTCACAGCAATTAGCCTCCCCAGCCTGCGGAAAGTTGAGCTATTTGATTCTAAAAAGGCGAAGGTGGTTTCATGAAGTTGAACCTTAATCAGCAACGGGGAATGTGGTGGACCCTTTCTGCTGCACTGATTCTAGCGGGCGTGATTTCGATGGCCCTGTCCTGGAATCAATTCCAAGCGCCATTAAAGCCCGGTCTCGATTTTGTTGGAGGAACCCGTTTACAGTTAGAGCGGGACTGTAGCCAGCCTCAGAATTGCCAAACGCCCCTCCAGGTCGCAGATATTCGTAAAGTATTAGCAGAAAAAAATCTGGCGGAAAGCAATGTTCAGATTATTGGTCAAAACTCGCAAGGCATTGCTATCCGCACCAAGCCCTTAGCCGAGGCTGAACGCACCCAACTGAAGGAAGCCCTAACTGCCCAGCTGGGCAAACTGGATGTGGAGAAATCCCAAATCGATACGGTAGGTCCAACCTTGGGTCGTCAACTCCTGGCATCAGGATTACTGGCCCTGTTAGTTTCCTTTGCCGCCATCATTGTTTATTTGAGTGTTCGCTTCCAGTTCGACTATGCCTTCTTTGCCATTGTGGCTCTGTTCCATGATGTCCTGATTACCATGGGCTTTTTCTCTATCCTGGGCCTGACCCGTGGGGTGGAGGTCAATAGTCTGTTCATTGTTGGTCTGTTGACAATTATTGGTTTTTCCGTGAACGATACGGTGGTCATTTACGATCGCGTTCGGGAAAACCTCAAGTTTGGGGGTAAGCGGTCAATTACCGCAACGGTTGATATTGCAGTCAACCAGACTTTAGGGCGTTCGATCAATACATCCTTAACCACAGGGTTACCGCTGATCGGGATCTATATTTTTGGCGGAGAAACCTTAAAAGACTTTGCTTTGACACTCATCATTGGATTTGCCGCCGGAGCCTACTCCAGTATCTTTATCGCCAGTACTCTATTGGCTTGGTGGCGTCAGCGGCAGGAGCGGGGTAGCTATAATCCTCCCATTACCGATTCCAGCCCAGAAGAAACCTAGCCCTATGAGTAAATCCCCTGGACATTCATCAGCAGACGGTGCTGTTCCAGAGCGGAACTCAGATCCTCGACTCCAGGCTGAAATACAGCAGTTATTCAAACTGACCCTCTATAGTCGCTGGCTGGTCGTGGGAGGATTATGGCTGACAGTGGGTAGCCTTAGCCTGTGGAGCTTGAGACAGTCCATCCAACTCTGGTTTGAATACTTCACCTGGGCCGCTGTCCGATATGCCTTTGCTTTTAACCGCTTAGCAGCGGTGGGATTAGGTATCTGCCTGGGCACTACCTTTGCGGTCTTGCTATGGCAAAGCCGAGTGATTCTATGGGGAATTCCCGCGCATGATTATCAGCGGTTGAGTCAACAGGTTATGCGCATTCGCGTGCAGGGCAGTACCCATCCGCTATGGAATTGGGTTTGTGGCCAAAAGGATATGGGCCATACTATGGGGCAAAGGCAAAATAATCAGCACTAGGATGCCCAGGGCAATGAGGCCCAGGAAGTCTCGCTTGTTGTCTAGTTCACTGACATCGTTGAGGGCTGGCTGATCAACCGTGGGCATAAACAACAAGATAATGGCCCAAAGCAACAACGGGGGCTGGATGAATGACAACAATAACACCAGCAGTCGGGCAATTTGACCAATCACCGCCCCATTGCGTTGGCCAAACATGGCGTGAACGATGTGGCCGCCATCCAGTTGACCAATGGGCATCAGGTTCAAGGCTGTGGCAATCAGGCCAATCCAACCTGCGATCGCAACGGGATGCAGATCAATTCCTTGTCCTAACGTTAGCTCATTTCCCAAGACCAGTCGGCTGAATAAGGACAGCAATACAGAAGAGGTGGGATTCATGGCATCAAAGGGTAATCCCTCTAGCTTGTCTGGGATGGGGACGACGGCAGAATGCATCAGGCCCCAAATCAAGACAGGGATGGTAATCGCTAGGCCCGCTAAAGGCCCGGCAATCCCCACATCAAATAACGCCTTGCGGTTCGGCACCGGCGATCGCTGCTGAATAAACGCCCCCAAAGTACCAATGGGAAACAGGCTAAAGGGCATTGGAATAAAGTAGGGCAGGGTGGCTTTGATCTGATAACGACGGGCCGTGAAATAATGCCCTAACTCGTGGATGCCTAAAATCGCCATCAAGGCCAAGGCATAAGGCAGCCCCTTAATCAAGAGTTGGGGCTGGTTACTAAGCAGTTGGCGCGTAATGGAATCATCACTAAAGTGCAATCCGGCCAAAGTAGTAGTCAGGAGCGTTGAGAGAAAGAGGCCAAAGGCTAATCCCGGTCTACTGACGGGGCCGCGTCGTTTCTCTCGTTCCTGAGTTTGTGGATTGGGAACCAGAACAAAAAAGGGCTTATTCTTAGCCCCATCTTGGAAGACCACTAAGAACCGATCGCCAAACTGCGTTTTGATGTTTTCTTGGATCGTTTGATAAGCTTTTTCGGGTTGCGATCTCAACTGGCCCCGACAGATCACAACTTGAGGACGATAGTCTACGTTTTGCAAGTAAAAAATGGACCAAGGGAAGCAATGTTGCAACTGGCTCTGTTCGTCTTTGGTCAATAACTCTGGGGATGGTTTGGGCTCAGATGGCTGGTTTTTATCTGGTTGTTCTGGCGGGTCTGGTGGATCGTTTAGAGGGTCTGATGATGATTTAGAGAGTGCAGGTCGCAAATTGGTGCGAACCAAATATAAATACAGAAACAGACTAATGATTGTACAAGGGATGAGAAGCTGTGGGGGCGTTTTGGCCTTTTCTCCATGCACAGCAGCCCAGCCTCCAACCGCCAATGCAGGCATCATCAACACCAACCACAGCACCCACGTGGGTGTAGTAGTGGTCCGAGAAACACTGTAATGAACGATAAAATACAGGACCAGTCCAAAGAGAGAGAGTGAAATCCAAATCATGCAAAAAGGTTATTCTCGGCCGCAAAGACACGAGCTAAGGTAATCACTGTGAGCAAAGAACCACGACAGGTTTTAGAGTCTATTTTTGCGTTTCCTCCCAATCGCGAGACACTGGGCAGCACCGCTTACTTCATTGTAGAAAATGACGGCAATATCCTTGTGGATTGTCCAGCTTGGACTGATCATACAAAATTGTTTCTGAGAGAGCGGGGGGGAGTCGATTGGTTCGTGATTACGCATCGCCAGGGCATTAGTCAGCAGGCTCGCCAAATTCAACAAACGTTTTCCTGCCAACTTGTCATCCAGGAACAGGAAGCTTACTTACTCCCCAACTTGGAGGTGACAGCATTTGGTGATCAATGGGACATAGCACCTCACTGTCAGCTCATTTGGACACCGGGGTTCTCTCCGGGGTCAGCCTGTCTCTATTATCAGGCTTGGGGCGGAGTTTTGTTCACAGGTCGCCATATATTACCGAATCAACAAGGACAGCCCTTGCCCTTGAGAACCGCAAAGACCTTTCACTGGCCGCGACAACTGACCAGCTTACAGCGACTTATTGATCAATTTACCCAGGAAACTCTGAATTTTATCTGCCCCGGTGCCAGTTCTGGATTTCTGCGTCAGCAAGGGGTAATTGAGGGAGCCTATCAAGCCCTTAGCCAATTAGATATTGAAGCCCTGCGCCACGCTGAGATTAGCCTTTAGTTCGGGTCAATATCACTAGAACGTGAAGGGCTGATTGAGTAGTGAGCAACCTCAAGCACGGAAGACGACGGCATGACGCTCAAACAGATATTCGCTGTAATCAACGAGGTCATCAATACCAACAAGGTTGAGGACAAGTTCTGCAATTAACCACAAGGACAAGCTCACGAGCAATTGACGCCAACGAATGACCATGACTGGTCCTCCTCTAGTGCTGCCCTTAGCGTAGAGCGAGGGGCTAGGGCCTGTATTCAGGAGGAACACCGAATTCTAGGAGTTTCGGGAGTCTGACATAACCCCAATTATTCTTCAGCAGAAGTAGAGAGAACCAGCATTTGTACGGATCGCACTAGAAATCTGCAAGGCTTTCAGTTCATCTTGTAGGCTGAATCTATGGAGAACTACGGATCCACCCCTCGGGAAGATGCCCATGAGCCATGAGAACCTACAGCAAATTCAGGCGTTCCTATCACTATCCGATCAGGTCGGAACAGCGGGCCAACCTACGGTAGCCCAATTTGAGGACATCAAAGCAGCAGGTTACGAAAGTATTGTCAATTTGGCATTGGTCAACTCTACGAATGCCATTCCTGAAGAAGGTGAGATCGTCTCCCAACTGGGTATGGAGTATATTCACATCCCAGTCGATTGGGAAACACCAAGTTTGGATGATTTGACCCGTTTTGTTGAGGTGATGGATCAGCGCTCTGATACCCAGGTTTTTGTCCACTGCGCTAAGAATATGCGGGTGTCTGCTTTTATGTATCTGTATCGAGTCCTTTGTCAGCAGATGCCTACAGGGGAGGCGCAGAAGGCGTTATACCAAATTTGGCAGCCCATTCCCCATTGGCAAGCGTTTATGGATCGGGCAATAGCGGAGTTTGCTTCTTGACGAAATCTATAGTTCGATTCAGATGGGAGGGTTCGGTGCTATCTTAGTATTCACGTTCTGCGGGTGTAGTTCAGTGGTAGAACGTCAGCTTCCCAAGCTGAATGTCGTCGGTTCGAGTCCGATCATCCGCTCTTGTTGTACAGTTGTCCATTATTTCTTTAAACGCACAGCTTTAAGGAATTAGATGCGAAATTTACGAATTTGCGTCGTTTCAATAGTTAGCAGATAAAGAAAATAAAAACCTCCAGTTTTAAAATTTTATATGCACAAAAACTCTTCAGAAAATTGAAGAAATCAAAAATTGGGAAGCTGACGTTCCTTTCAACCCCTTCTAACCCTCAAAAGTCATTGCAACGATCTAACCAAGCCTCATCAATGCTATAGATCTCTCTTTCAACCCCTTCTAACCCTCAAAAGTCATTGCAACGACATAGAGAATGCCCGCTATATTGGCAACCTGAACTTTCAACCCCTTCTAACCCTCAAAAGTCATTGCAACGAGGGAGTTAATCAGCAATTTCAGGGAGTTGATCCTTTCAACCCCTTCTAACCCTCAAAAGTCATTGCAACTTGGATATTCAATTCTTGCTGATCATTGGCGGACGCCTTTCAACCCCTTCTAACCCTCAAAAGTCATTGCAACCCACCTTCTAATTAGCCTAGTCCTGGTAAGACTTTGAGCGATTAAATCGCGGATACAAATCATATTGAGTAATCTTGGCAAAGAAGCATCCAAAAGCATAAGAGGCTAATCGCCAAAGTCTCTATTCATAGAGGGTTCTGAGAAATTCGCAAGTCAATCTGAAGAAATCAGAATTTGAGTTGGCAGTGAGGTTCTGGGGTCCCCCCTTGCTCGGGGGCAATTTTAGTAGCTACCACGACAAGTAATCCTGTATTCTCAAGCTAGGTTTTATGACCGAGCTTAAGAACATTGCTCCTGGCAGTAGGTGCGACCTAACCACCATACTCAGACAAGTCCGAGCAGAAGCGGACAACTACTTGGGCTGGAAAGTAATTAAACTGGCCCTCATTTATCACAGGTACTGCGCCAAACAGCCAGGTGCCCGCGCGCGTTTGAAATCATTTTACTTATATCGCTACTATCACTCTCGATTTTTTACTAAACTTCAGACTCAACTGTATTCTGCAAGGCCATTGCAGCAGCTTGTTCAGCAGGATCATCTGCAAGTACGGTTGGCAAAATCTTCACCTCAATCCCAATGCGATTTGCGCAGTCAGAAATAGCCTGAATGAGTCTGCTATAACTCCAGTGTGGGTATCTTGCTCGAATGGATTGAGCATATCGTTTCTGTATAGCCCTGTAATGGGGATACTTGGTTCGAGCTTTTGCCTGTAGATTCGCTTCTATACTGTCTTTGATGCCTTCATGGTGAGGCAGAACAATAGAGCTTACTTGCAGGTGCATTGCCCAATCAACCAGGCGTCTAGCAATGACTCTATCGGTATAGATTCCTAGTTGCTCTATTTTTTGGGATCTCAATATCTTTCCCTTTGACTGTTCTTTTTGACTGACCGTTCGCCAAATAATCCTCTGCCGCTGTAATCTCTCAATTAAGTTGGCATTGTGGTTGATCTGCCCAAATAAAGATCCTGATTGCGTTTTGTGACTTTTGCGGTACTGCAATAGTTGTTTCGCGGTGCAAGTAGCGACTTGTTTGTGGGTAGATAAATTAACAACCGTGGCTTGTAAGGGAAGTTGGCGATTCAAACTAACCCCTAACACTAAGTCTGGGTTACTAATGTAAGGAACAGCATGAGGTCTCTGAATTGAACCTTGGCTTAGGCGTAGAAGAGTTGACTGCTGACGTTTCTGAAAATTCGTCTGGTTATTATCCTGAGTTGTTGATGTTTTCTTTTGGGATTGTCGGAGAATTTTTTGACTGACTTGTATTTTCTCCGAGCAGACTTGGACTGTGCCCTCTTCGGAAAGTAATCGTTCATCTATGGTGCAGTGAAGATATAAGCGGTGTCGTTGCCAAGGTTGTAAAGAATTTTTGTGCTTTTTACTGAGTCGCCATATTAACTGTCCAGATCTCAAAGGGAAAATTCCCCAGGACGGCGGGATGATTTTGGGATTTCTATGGCTTGCCTTCAATTGTGCTTGAATATATTCTCGTTCTTCCTGGAATCGGCGAAAAATATGCAGTTGTTTTCTGCCACATTGAATTTTGAACACGCAGTCCCTGAAACCAGAAAATGCTACACCCAGATGAGGCTTTTTGCAGCTTTGTTGTATCTGGCCACCTTCCATCTGATCTCTATTTTGCTCAATTCGTGGCCAGTAGAATTTATCGCAACTCACAATAGTTATTGGGTAGGGCAGATGGTTGTAATCAGGAATCTGAACCTGCTTTCTCCAAGTTTCCCAATCTGAGTGGAGTTTCTTTGAATTGTTAGATGTTCCAGGTAGGCTTATTGCCTGTTCCAGCCGTTCAAGATATTTCACCCCCAGCGGATCTCGACCCTTGGGCAGTTGGGCATTTATCTTGGCCTCTAAACGCTCAATTTCTATTTGTTTTTGGCTCAATAGCTGTTTCAGGGAGGTTGTTCCATTCAAGTTGAAGAGGGTAATGTTAGGTAAAAATTTCCCTCCACTAGAATGATGCTAACGCTTTC
>JANQPU010000173.1 GCA_028285315.1 Acaryochloris sp. IP29b_bin.176 | reverse complement strand
AAATGCCTGTAACCGTTGATTCCTCGTTTCCTCTGGCTAAATGTTGTGATCAGTAGCAACGTAGTATCAGTACTTTCAGGAAAGTTGCACATCGCCTTTATTAAAAGAAATATTTCAGTTGACTCATTTTGAGAAGAGTATGTTAAACTCTTACTCCAATACGACTGGACATGATTACTGATTTTCTGCTACTGGTCAGTAGTTTGCAGTAAACGCTGTCCTAGGGTTTGGGGGAAACCTAATCGTCGGTTGAAGGTATTTTTTCCTGTTGCATTTTAATTCACTTTATTTAGGGTAACTGTAGGCTTTTCTACAGCCCCATTGATAGCAGGTAACGGATACAGCAAAAACTCTTAGCTCATTTGTAAACTTCACCCTGGTCATCGTTGTCTCGTAGCTTTGGCAAAGGTTTTATGGGTGGCTTTATGTTAGTCATGTCTTAATACAGGTGCAGTCTAACCTCAGATGTGAACTTCACAGCACCCAAGCAACTCGCTCCATCAACCTTTGGCGGGTGAATTGGTCGCAAACAGCTTTAATTCTCGCCATGTTGAGCAACTCAAGTCGATTCTCTTTCATTAACCCCAAACTTTACTAAGCTCTTCTTAAAAGGTCAAACTCGGTTCCTTATCAGCACCAATGGCAGTATCTCGGTTTACAAAAGACTTTTCTAATTTGAAATCAGCATCGCAAAAGCGGTTGCTGACTTTTTTGCAAGAAGAATTGGCGTTACCGAGTGACTCTATTGGTCTTGCCCTTCGTCACCTTGAACAGGATCCAGGGCCTTTGCCAATTGTGTTGTGGCAGTACGGTTTGATCACCTTGGATCAGCTCAATCAGATTTACGACTGGCTGGAAACGACTTAATCGAATAGAGTATTCAGCGGTCTGAACGTAGAAGAGAAAAGAGATTAGAGGGAAAGTGAGCTAACACCCATTAAAAATGCGGTGAGCAGCTTGTATTCCTGCGCCGCTCTGGCAGGGATAGTCTAAAGTGCTTAAGGCTGCTTCTAAAGCAGCTATCGTGGTCAAAATATTGCGATCGCAGACATAGCCTAAGTGACCAATGCGAACAAGCTTGCCGCGCATATGATCTTGACCTGCAGCAATGACCACCCCATATTGCTGCTGTAATTTGAATCGGAGTGTTTCAGGGGCCACCCGATCAGGCGCAATCCCTGTGACCGCTGGGCTAGCCACGCTATCATCAGGCACAAATAGCGGCAGCTCCAGAGCCCGAACGGCTGCTCGCGTCGCCTGCATCAACCGTTGCTGATGGGCAAACAGAGAGGAGAGTCCTTCTGCCTTCATCATGGCTAAACTCACCTGCAAGGCAAAGAATAAATTCACGGGTGGGGTAAAAGGGGTTGTATGGGTAGCTGCATCGGTGCGGCATTTCCCGAGGTCCAGATAAAACCGAGGAAAGCGGGCCATTTCATAAGCCTGCCAAGCTTGAGGGCTGACACAAACAAATCCCAAACCAGGCGGCATCCGGTACCCTTTCTGGGAAGCAGAAACCACCACATCCAGCCCCCACTCATCGACCGGGACTGGGCAAATCCCTAGACTGGTTACCGCATCAATAATGCTCAGGGCTTGACCATGCGCTTTAATATGGCGACTAATGGTTTCTAGGTCGTTAAGGATCCCGGTAGAAGTTTCACTGTGGGTCACAATCACTGCTTTGATTTGTTTATCTTGATCCGCTTCTAAATGCTGCCGGAACACCTCTGGATCCAAAGGTTTCCCCCAAGGAACCGTGATTCGGCTGGTGATCAGGCCAAATTGTTCACAAACATGAGCCCAACGATCACCAAACTTGCCATTACAGCCCACCAATACCCGATCGCCTGGGCTTAAGAAGTTAATGATGCCTGCCTCCATCGCTCCTGTGCCACTGCTCGCCAAAATCAGCACATCATTTTGAGTTTGGTGGAGCCATTTCAAATTTGCGGTAATGTCAGCCATCAAATCCCGAAACGCTTGGCTACGATGGCTGATGGGTAGTTTCGCAGACGCAAACAACACCTGTTCAGGTACCGGAGTGGGTCCCGGAATCATCAACATCAAGGGATTTTTCATACGGTGCTAAGCAGAATCAGAGGGAAACAAGCGTTGCCATGTCAGCGTTTTTGTCTGCGGATGGTGGCGCCAACGCAGTAAACCGTGAGCCGGTTGACCCGGTCCCAATCCAGGCAAGCCTAGAGCCCGTCGAGGGGCTTCTGTGGCCAAAGCAATGGCACGCCCCACAGAGCAAAGATTCCAGCGAACTAGATTTTGCACCCCAGCTAACAGAGGCAATGTGGTTCCCGACAATGTGCCATCAGGGAGTCGAGCTGTCCCTGCTGTTACTTCAATTTGGCGAGAGTCCCACGGATAAACCCCGTCAGGCAGACCTAATGGTGCTAAGGCATCGCTAACGAGAAATAACCCTCGCTGGGGGCTAGCTTTGAGCATCAGTTTCAACATCAACGGGGCAACATGTTGACCGTCAGCAATAAACCCACACCACACCTGAGGGTGCATGAGCGCTGCTGCCAGTAACCCTGGTTGACGATGGTGCAGGCTGGGCATGGCATTGAAGGCATGGGTGACCATAGTGGCACCCTGATTAAAGGCGGCATCAGCTTCTGCCGCCGTGGCTAGGGAATGGCCGAGACTGACGGCAATATGGTGCGATCGCAACCAAGCGACCGTTGTCCCTGACGGCTCCAGCTCTGGCGCTAAGGTAATCACTTTGACAATATTGCTGTAGGAACCCATTACCGCCTGTAGGGTTTCTACACTCAGAGGTAGAAGATATTCCTGGGGATGCGCCCCCCGCTTGGCAGCATTCAAGCAGGGACCCTCCAGATGAACACCCAAAATTTGAGCTTGGCCACTATCTTCTTGCAAATTCTGAGAGAACAAAACGGACAAGGCTTTTTGGAACTTCTCAATCGACGTCGTTACCAAAGTTGGCAAGAAACCATCTATGCCCTGCTGCCATAAAAACTGGCAAATTTTGCAGAGTTTGCCCTGATCGGTGGGTAATAAATCTGGAAAGGCCAGGCCCAAGGCACCATTGATTTGCAAATCAATGCCCCCCAAGGACACCCAATCACTTGCTAAATCAATCCTGGGTTGGGTTGAAGAGGAAGAGGGAGCATCCATCGATTGAATCGTTTGAATCACCCCATCCTGGATACTGGCTTGCTGCAATCCTGAGTAGCCGACAATTCGAGCATTCTCCAATCGGCACTGGAGCGGTAAAGTGCCCATGGCGTTTGCGCTCCAGCGCTAGCTGACTTGTGCTTCTACAGACGCCTTGTCCTTTTGGTCAACCGGAACTAATTCAATATGATTAAGTAGGGTCGTCACAAAGGCAAACAGCAAAAAAGGTAACGACAATACCAAAATCAATCCCCCAGTGATAAAGGCATACATAGGGTTTTGATATAGGGCAACAGAGGAGGCTAAAGCAATGAAAATCACAATTAACCAAATAATCACCTGGGCGTAGATATCACCAAAGGTGAGGGTGCAGGAAAAACGATACCCTTGTAACGGATTCATCGAAGCGTCCTCAAAAAGAATTAGAATTTCTCAATGTTGCATGTTGTCTAGAATGCTGATGATTAAGAAACATGCAGTTTGCCAGAAGTGATCAAATTTTAGACAAATCCAGATCAAACGTGATGTTTTTAATTAAAAAACAAGACTTGCTGTTCCTATTAACATCTCCATTTTAACGTTGTCCCTATTTTGCAAAGGAAAGAAGATCCCTTGAGTCATCCCGAAGTTGCCATCATTATGGGCAGCGATTCCGATTTACCAACAATGCAAGCTGCGATCGCAGCTTGCGAAGACTTCAATATCACGCCCCATGTTGAAATCATTTCCGCCCATCGTACCCCTCAACGGATGGTGGAATTTGCCCAACAGGCACATCAGCAAGGGATCAAAGTCATTATTGCTGGTGCTGGCGGCGCAGCCCATCTCCCAGGAATGGTTGCCGCATTATCTCCCCTCCCCGTCATTGGTGTCCCCGTCGCCAGTCGCCACTTACGGGGATTAGATTCCCTCTATTCTATTGTCCAAATGCCGGGTGGTATTCCCGTGGCTACCGTCGCCATTGGCAATGCCAAAAATGCTGGCTTGTTGGCAGTTCAAATTCTGGCGGCCCATTGCCCTGAATTGCAAGAACGAGTCATGGCCTACCGCCGTTCCTTATCAGAGATGGTTAAAGACAAACAGGAACAATTGGCGACGGTGGGTTATCAACAGTACCTCGAAGCCTATCAAGCAACTTCCTCAGCAGGCTAAGATTCGATTAGTTGGTGGAATTCAGGAATAGTGAAGCATACATTCCCTGGAACATTGGCTTGTGAGCGAGCCTGGGTCAATATTGACCTGAAGGCGCTCGCCAATAATGTTCGTGAAATCAAACAGCAACTATTGCCCCAAACGGCATTGATGGCTGTTGTCAAAGCAGATGGGTATGGGCATGGAGCCGTTACGGTTTCCCAAACTGCTTTGAATAATGGAGCAACTTGGCTAGGGGTTGCCACCATTGTGGAAGGCATTGAACTTCGTAAAGCTGATATTCAAGCACCCATTTTAGTCCTAGGCGCTACCCACACTGTTCAGGAAATCGAGGCAATTGTACGTTGGCAATTGGAGCCGACCCTTTGTAGTCCAGAGCAAGCCCTTACTTTTTCCCGGCACTTGCACCATCCTTTGCCCGTACACCTCAAAATTGATACGGGCATGTCACGACTCGGTCCCATTTGGCAACAGGGGGCAACCTTTATTGAATTTGTTGCGCGCCTGCCCCAGCTCACCATTGCCAGTATCTACTCCCACCTGGCAACTGCCGATGATCCTGATCCTAGTTTCATGCAACAACAACAAACCCGGCTCCAGGATGTTTTAAGTCGTATACAGGCCCAGGATATTCCCTTACCCAAACTTCACCTAGCAAACTCAGCAGGGACTTTATCAGGACCCCAATTTCATTACGATTTGGTTCGAGTCGGGTTAGCACTCTATGGTCTATATCCTGCGCCCCAATTTCAAAAAACGGTTCAGCTACAACCCGTTATGCAAGTGAAAGCTCGGATTACCCAAATCAAAACCTTACCCGCCGGAACAGGGGTGAGCTATAACCATACCTACACTACAGATCACCCTCTAACCGTCGCAGTGGTGGCGATTGGCTATGCAGATGGTGTTCCCCGTGCCTTATCCAACCAGATGAATGTCATTATTCGAGGTCGGCTGGCGCCCCAAATTGGAGCGATCACCATGGATCAGCTGATGGTTAATGTGAGTGCTTTTCCCAATCTACAGGTGGGAGAAGTCGTGACGATTTTAGGGCAGGATGGCGAAGCTACAATCACAGTCGAGGCTTGGGCAAAAGCCCTAGATACCATTTCCTATGAAATTGTCTGTGGGTTTAAGCATCGACTACCACGAATTTTAGTCAATAGTGATATTCCCCACCGACTTTGAAGCCAGTTTTAGTTGGGACAATAATATGGAGAGTTGTCCCACACTACGGGGCAAACTGGTCCATTGTCACATGTTGAGGATGATCAAAGATACGCTGCAGCCAATTGCGGACATTGGTATAAGGCTTGAGGGAAAAACCTCCTTCTGCGGCCACATGAGTATAGGCATACAAGGAAATATCGGCAATGGAATACTGATTACCTACAAAGAAACTCTGCTTCTCCAGATGACTTTCCATTACGTCTAAAGCGGCATAACCCCAGACTCGACGCGCCTCCAAATCAGCCTGTCGATCAGGCGGAGAACCCAGATAGCGAATGATATATCGAGACGTTGCGATATAGGGTTCGTGACTGTATTGTTCAAAAAATTGCCATTGCAATACTTGGGCATGGGCAAAGGGCTCTGCGGGTAAAAAGGACGAGTCTTTCGCTAAGAAATGGAGGATAGCATTAGATTCAAACAACCACTGCCCATCTGGAAGACCCAATACAGGGACACGACCATTCGGGTTCTTGTCTAGAAATTCTTTGGTACGACTTTCACCATTAAGAATATCAACATGAATCCAGTCATGCTCAATCCCTAATAGAGACATTAGCAGCTTAACCTTATAGCAGTTGCCAGAATAGATATCGCCGTATACTTTGAATCTGCTCATCACTATATCCGGGCGCATAGCGCCATATGACAACGTAAATTGTTGGTCAATAGAGAACGGATTCAAATTCTAGCGTTTTATTCTCTTGTCTCTATAAAGATTATGTCTATGGAGCAGATAGCATTTGGCGAGAATGGTTTCTGGGTTAGTAAAGGCACATACGACACTAAATTTTATACAGCAAGGAATTCTTGAATTACATGATTACTTAGCTCATTAGTAGAACCAGAAGCAACGATACCACCTTTTTGCATGGCGTAATACCAATCGGCTTGGCGAACAAAGTGGAGATGTTGTTCAACCAAGAGAACAGATACTCCTGTTGTTTCGACAATCCGGCGAACAGCCGCTTCAATTTCTAGAATAATTGACGGCTGAATTCCTTCAGTAGGCTCATCCAAAACCAACAGGCGAGGGTTACCCACTAAAGCTCTAGCAATAGCGAGTTGTTGCTGTTGTCCCCCGCTCAGATCTCCTCCCATCCGTCCTAACATGCTGGCTAAGACAGGAAAGAGTTGGAAGACCTGTTCAGGGATGGTGTCGCTTTTTTGCCGACCTTGCGGTCGAGCCTCCAACCCTAAAATGAGGTTTTCCTGGACCGTGAGACTGGGAATAATTTCGCGGCCTTGGGGGACATATCCAATGCCCAGTCGGGCTCGCTGATCGGGTGTTTGACTGAGTAACGAGTGACCTTCCAACACAATATTGCCAGTACGCGGAGACAACAACCCTAAAATTGTTTTCAGTAGGGTAGTTTTGCCCACGCCATTCCGACCAATCAGGCAAACCATTTTGCCGGGGCCAACACTCAAATCCACATTGCGGAGAATATGGCTTTCGCCATAGTAAACATTCAAGTTAGAGATATCGAGTATGGGTTGTGTGCCATCAGGGAAGGATGAGACCGTTTGACTAACCATCACCTTCCTCCGGCTGGCCCAAATATACTTCTATGACTTGTGGATTATTTTGGACTTCGTCCATGCTGCCTTCGCACAAAACGGAGCCTTGGTGAAGGACTGTAACTTGTCTAGCAATCTGGCGAACAAATTCCATGTCATGCTCAATCACAATGATTGAGTGGCTTTCGGCCAGGGTGAGCAATAGGTTGCCAACGTTTTCTGTTTCCTCGTCTGTCAGGCCAGCAACGGGCTCATCAACCAATAGCAAATCTGGCGATTGGGCGACTAACATGCCAATTTCTAGACGTTGCTTTTCACCATGAGAGAGTAGCGCGGCTGGGATATCCGCTTTGGTCGTTAGGCCAATCGTTTCTAATAATCCGGCAACAGTTCGATGCTCTGCTTTTGAAGGGCGACCCAACAGCGTTGCCACCACATTTTTATGGCGATTGCAGGATAGATCTAAGTTCTCACGCGGGGTGAGTTGTAAATACACCCGAGGAGTTTGAAATTTACGGCCAATCCCTAACCGGGAAATGTGGTGCTCAGATCTGGATCGGAGATTTTTCCCTTTAAATAGCGCCCTCCCTGTAGTGGGTTGAACCTTACCGGTAATCACGTCTAGGAATGTGGTTTTCCCGGCGCCATTGGGACCAATAATAACCCGCAGCTCTCCTGTATCCATGTTGAAGTTGAGCTGATTGAGAGCCTTAAATCCCTCAAAACTGACAGTTAAGTTTTCAATTTCTAAGATTTTGTCGCTCATACTCCACTTCCGGATCTTCAGCCAAACTAGGATAGGTCATGACTCGTCTTGGGCGACCAATTAAGGAGCGAAACAGGTCTTGCCCTTCAGTCCGTAGCCAACCCACAAATCCACCAGGAAGAACAGTGACCACTACTAAGAACAACGCCCCTTGGAAAAACAACCAAATTTCTGGGAATTGCTCACTTAAGATACTTTTAGCAAAGTTAACGGTCAAAGCTCCTAATATGGCACCAACTAGACTAGCCCTGCCCCCGACAGCGACCCAAATCACCATCTCGATAGAAAAGGCGATATCCATAGTCTTAGGAGAAATAATTCCCGATTGGACGGTATAGAGGGCTCCTGCAATTCCCGCCAGACCAGCAGACACTGCAAACACCAAAACCTTAAAACCGGTTGGATCGTAACCTGAAAATCTGACTCGACTTTCATCATCACGAATGGCAACCAGTAATTTACCGATGCGGCCACTGGTTAGCCACCGACAAAGCATGTAAGCCAGCAATAATAAAATAACCGTGAGGGCGTAGAAAACAGATTGGACTTGATCTGACCCTGCATAGACCCCAAATATTTTGGTGGTATCGGTTTTGAGGCCATTGGTGCCATTGATGAGTTTCTGTTGACTGTTAAAGAAATTAAAGAAAACAATCAGAGACGCTTGCGTCAGGATAGAGAAGTAAACGCCTCGAATACGATTGCGGAAGACCAAATAGCCTAATAGAGCCGCAATCAGGGCAGGAATACAAACAAGGGCCGCCAAGGTAAACGGCAGGGAGTGAAAAGGTTGCCAAAACCAAGGTAGTTCAGTCACACCGTATAGGGTGAAGAATTCAGGGAGTTCACCCTCCGGTTGTAGTTGCAAAAACATTGCCAGGGCGTACCCTCCTAGGGAGAAGAAGATGCCGTGCCCTAAGCTGAGCATGCCAGTATAACCCCAGATTAAATCTACGCCCAATGCCGCAATCGCCAGGGTCATGAAGCGGCCCAGCATGTTAATCCGGAATTCTTGACCAATGGCAGTTAGTAGGATGGGGGCTCCGAAGAGAATTAGAAGTGCAATTGCAACAACAATCGCCCCTTCAATCAACAAAGAGCGTCGGCGCATAGTAGATGAGGACTTAACAGCAGAATAATCTGTAATCATATGCTCCTTTTAAGCATCTACCATGCGTCCTTTTTGGGGAAATATGCCAGCAGGTCGGAATTGCAAGAACGTGACAATAAGCGCAAAGACCAGCACTTTCGCCATACTAGCGTTGGCGAAGAACTCTAAAATGCCAGCAAGCTGGGGGAACCAGGATACCAGCGGACTAAGGGCATTAGCACCAATCATGTAATTTGCTATGCCGATAGCCATCGCCGCCACAATACTGCCAACTAGCTTGCCAACCCCCCCCACAACGACAACCATAAAGGTATCTACAATATAATTCTGGCCTGTATTGGGACCAACGGAACCTAATAAACTAACGGCACAACCCGCAACCCCTGCCAAGCCTGACCCTATAGCAAAGGTAAGGGCATCCACTCGCTTTGTAGGAATGCCTAAACAAGCGCTCATACTCCGATTTTGGGTGACTGCCCGAATCCGCAGTCCCCAAGCAGAACGTTGTAAAAACATATACATGCCAATGATGCAAACGATAGTCAACACTAGGATAAACAAACGAACATACGGCAACTGATAGGTGCCCAGCTTGATTCCCTTTCGCAACCACCCTGGCGCAGTAACATCCACATTTTGTGCACCAAACCAAGGTTTGGTCGCTGCTAGCTGATAGGTTTGACCCAGCATGCTACCGGCTGCCCAGGCAATCCCAGCCGAGAGAGGGAGTAAAACGATACGCGCCCAACCACGGATCTTCTCGACATTTGGCATTCGAGAAATAATGGTCATGGCCCCAAAATAAAGGACGCAAAAAACGCCTAATCCCAGAACCATCACCCAGCTCACACTCCGAACAAACTGTCGCAGGATTAAGCTTACGCCCCACGTAGCAAGTAGTGTTTCTAACGGCCTGCCATAGAGGTGCCGAATCACCCCTCTCTCAAGAACCAGCCCCAATAAAGCGGTCACTAAAAAAGCACAGATCAATGCCACAAAAATATAGGCACCGAACCAGGGTTTACCAAAAGATTTAAAGGCATTCTGAACAACGAAGGTTGTATAGGCACCGATCATCATTAATTCTCCATGGGCCATATTAATCACGCCCATCAGGCCAAAAACAATGGCAAGGCCCAACGCTGCTAAGAGCAACACTGAGCCTATGCTGATGCCATCAAACAAACCATCCAATAACGAAGTGAGCAAAACATCTCCTCATAGTTATAGGTATGTTGATAACGTTAAGCAAAGCTTAGATCTTATATCTTTCGCCTTTATTGGGATCAGACCAATCACAGGCATATCCCTTGGTGTCCTCTACAAATTGATTCCAAGCAATAGGTTCTACAGGACCATCGGTGGAATTAACAATTTCAAAGAGACCATCTTCTCGAACCTTACCGATTCTCACAGTCTTGGAAATGTGGTGGTTGCCTGCAACTTTGACGGGACCATTTGGAGCTGCAAATTCTTGGCCAATAGCTGCGGTTCTCACTTGCTCAAGATCATCCGCAGTGCCCGCTTGCTCTACAGCCTGCTTCCACAAATACACCATGATGTAAGCGGCTTCCATCGGGTCGTTGACCACTCGATCCTCACCATATTCCTTCTTAAAGGCTTCAACAAACTTTTTGCTTTCAGGGGAGTCAACCGTTTGGAAGTAGTTCCAAGCGGCATAGTGATCTTTGAGGTATTCAACGCCAATAGCCTTCACCTCTTCTTCCGCAATACTGACTGACATGGAAGGATACTTGTCTGGACCTAAGCCCTTGCCTTGCAATTGCTTGAAGAATGCCACGTTCGTGTCACCATTCAGACTGTTGTAAATGACACCACCGTCGGGTAATGCAGCTTGGATTTTGGCAATTACAGGAGTGACATCCGTACTACCAAGCTGGATATACTCTTCACCTACATATTTCCCACCCTTAGCTTCAAGTTGAGCCTTGATGATGGTATTAGCGGTGCGGGGAAAGACATAGTCTGATCCCACCAAGAAGAAAGGCTTGCCTTTATATTCCTCAAGTAGCCAATCGACAGAAGGCTCGATTTGCTGATTGGGGGCTGCGCCTGTGTAGAAAATATTCTTAGAACATTCTTGCCCTTCATATTGGACGGGATACCACAGCATATGGTCTTTGGACTCAAAGACTGGTTTGACAGCCTTTCGACTGGCAGAGGTCCAACATCCAAAAACGGTAACAACCTTGTCTTGTTCAATTAACTTTTTGGCCTTCTCGGAAAATTTATCCCAGTCAGACTGACCGTCTTCAACAACGGCCTCAATCTGTTTCCCTAGAACACCCCCGTCAGCATTGATTTCCTTAATGGCTAATTTCTCAGCATCAACCACACTTTTCTCGCTGATAGCCATAGTTCCACTTAAGGAGTGGAGGATGCCTACCTTAATGGTGTCTCCTGAAGCACTACCGCCATCTGTCTGGCTACCTGGGGTGCAGGCTTTGAGCAGCAAGCTCCCTGAAGCGACGGAACCCATAATTAGGAATTCACGTCGACCAAATCCTTTGGCCATAAACCGATTCACTCCTCAACACAAAGTAACTAAACAATTGCAGATAGGTTGCCTTAAAATGGCGATTTGAACGAATTCATATCTACATGGACAAATATTCTGAATCAATATTCCAAGCAACTAATTGATTCCCCCTGCTCAAATGATTTAGCTAATAAGGCGCTAACTACATGCACTGCCGACATTACTACAGCAATACCCTTATCAAGGAAATACTAGGGATGTCCCTTACAAGAAAAATGTTATGTATGATACAAAAAATTTATTTCTTACTCTATTTTTGAATTCAACTGTTACCTGATCTCCCCTTCCTGAAAGGATTTCAAGAGAAGATTGCTTTTGTTAACAAAAGCTTAAAATCGAAAGGATTGGCGGAGGCAGAAAATCGCTAGTTCGAATCTTGAAATATGATTTATCCCTTGAAGCTCGGTTTGGCCATACCTATTTGAAGAACTGCGTCAATCAAACCCTACATATACTCTTTATAACTCGCGCATGACTCTATCTAAAAGTAGCTAAATGCTATGATCACCTTGATCAATAACCTTTAGATCCAGCCACAGAGTCACCTCAATAGAGAATTGAGAAGTTGAACAGATAAAAGATATTTTTGTCAAGAAAAAATTACAGAACAAAGTATTTCTAGTTTTGTATCCCATACTACAAAAAATCCTCCAATCATGCCGTAGTTGTATTTGGGGGACTTATATTAAGGAACTTCTAAGGTTGTCTTGATGTAAGAATCAGGAAATTATCATCAAAGCAATACTGACCGAGCACTTAGGCATTTATATTGTGTCTGATTAGCTAGGGAATTATTGGCAATTGACACACATGAAAGTGTCAAAATCAGCCTGATTGAGTACTCAACCATCTCCATAAAACACAAATTACCAGTCACAGTGTCTATGGCTAGGTAACGAGTATTTTGCCTTTAATGAAAAGCTTTTTGTACAAAAATATCTTTTTTGTACAAAAACAAATTTAATTAACAAATCTCTGTTCTAGGTGTGTGTGAGGAATAGTTATATGACCCATATTCGGGATAAATCCCTACTTTTTTCATCTCTAGCACTTGGGGCTTGTTTACTCCCTACTACTGTTGGAGCAGTGGAGCAAACGGTTCTAGAGAGTGTGCAAGCAGATACCACTACGCTCCCCGCCCTGGAGTTGGCACTGGATGCTGAAGCTGGCAACCATGAAAAGCTAAATGATCTCTTGGCTATCCCCCAGGTGTTAGCAGAGGTTGATCGTTCATCCAATGGTGTCTTGGTTCCAGATAGCACTGTTTCAGACAGCGCTGTTGCGGAAGTCGAGTCATTGCACTTAGCAGATCAATCCATTTCCTCTTCGCCTTCCGTAGCAGAGTTAATGGAGGACACCCAAACAGATTTTGTTGGTCAAGTGACCTCTGTGTCACAGCTTTCTGATGTTCAGCCAGATGACTGGGCATTTCAAGCGATTCAGTCTTTAGTGGAGCGATATGGCTGTGTTGCGGGTTACCCGGATGGCACGTTCCGTCCTAGCCGAGCTATGTCTCGCCGGGAAGCGGCAGCTTTGGTGAATGCGTGTTTAGATAACCTCAGTAATCGCTTTGCTACTAAGGAGGATCTAGATACTCTCAAAGCCCTACAAGATGAGTTTGCAGCTGAACTCGCCACCCTGAGGGGACGGGTTGATGGTCTTGAGGCTCGGGTGGCAACCGTTGAAGCCCAGCAGTTCTCTACGACCACTAAATTGAGTGTTGACGCTGTTTTTACCGCTCAATATGGAGATTCGGATAACCAAGCATTTGATAATTCTTCTGATGGCTTAAGCCCTGGGGTCAACCAACTCGCAGATTCTCGGGCAAGCATGATTGGCTCCGTTTACATGAGCTTTAATACTAGCTTTTCAGGGGATGACCTGCTACAAACCACTTTGTTCTTTGGGAACAACGGACAGGATCTGTTCACGAATGCTGAAGTGGGGAGTACTCCCACGCTTCCCTTTGCGGATAGTGCTCCATTATTCAACCCTGGTCAGTATTACTTTGCTGGGCTTCCCAACAATGCAACGCTCTACCGCTTAGCCTATACGTTTAAGCCCATTGAGGATTTATCGGTGACTGTTGCACCGTTGTATTATCCGACGGACATTATTGATGGCAACAGCTACACCAGTCCGTTTACCGGATTCAGTACCTGGTTCTTAATCAACAACCCCTTGATCACTCCCTACATTACTAACTTCCTAGGGGGGGCTGGTGCTGGTTTTGACTGGAACTTCAATGGTGGTCCAGTTTCCTTACGGGGTGCTTATGTTGCGGTGAATGGTTTCTCTGCCGTCAATACTGGTCCACCCAGCGATGGCGGCCTATTTGGCGATCCCTATCAAGCGACTGCTGAGTTGGAATATGCGGGTGAGCTAGGAGATGATTCTAACTTCGCCATTAAGCTGCAATATACAAACTCTGAGACCTTTGGTGTCAGCCAAAATGTTGTGGGTGTCAACGCTGAAGCAAAGTTTGGTCAATTTGGCGTTTTTGGCCGCTATGGTTATTCTTTTGCGGATGGGAATGGGGTTGCTAACCCGATTCCCTTTGCTGTCGGTAACGTAGGTCGTTTTGATGCCCAAACTTGGCAAGCAGGTGCTGGTATTCACGATCTGTTAGTGCCGGGTTCCTTATTTGCCGTGTCGGCAGGGATGCCTTTCCTCAACAATCTACCTGAAGCAGTCGGTGTGAATGATGAAGACCAAATCAACTTGGAGGCTTTCTATCGCTTTCCAGTGAACGACAACATCACGATTAGTCCGATTTTCTCGGCAATCTTGAATCCCAACAGTAGCAGTATTGAACCCAATCTTTATCAAGGTTTGATTCGGGTTGTGTTCTCCTTCTAGGCCGTTAACGACTACGGTTTAGCGTATAGTTTGACTCCTCACTTACATAAATCGCGTGGTAATTGGCTGTGCTGATTACCACTTTTTATTGGGAACTTGAAGGTGGAATATGTTGAACAACAAACTCCATCACTGTGGGAAGCCCCTCCTGTTGCTTAAGGTTGGTCATGATAAAGGGTTTAGAACCGCGCATTTTTTTCGTGTCTTGCTCCATTACCTCTAGACTGGCACCAACATAAGGCGCCAGATCAATTTTATTAATCACCAACAAATCAGATTTGGTGATCCCAGGTCCTCCTTTACGAGGAATTTTGTCACCTCCGGCGACATCGATCACGTAGATGGTGAGATCGACCAATTCGGGACTGAAGGTGGCTGCTAAGTTATCCCCTCCGCTTTCAACAAACACAATGTCGGGGGAAAACTGTTTCTCTAAATCTTCGATCGCAGCCAGATTAATAGAGGCATCTTCGCGAATAGCAGTATGGGGACATCCCCCTGTTTCAACGCCCAAGATTCTGTCTTGACTTAACGCCTGACTGCGGACCAGAAATTGGGCATCTTCTTGGGTATAGATATCATTGGTGACGACAGCGAGATTGTACTGATCTCGCATAGCTTTGCAGAGGGCATCGACCAATGCAGTCTTACCTGAGCCGACGGGGCCAGCAACACCAACTCGCAGCGAATTCATTGTGAGGTCAGTCCTGGGGTTTCAAAGGTTGGTAAATAAAGAAGCTGCCAGTATCTTACAAGCCCTTGAGGGGTTGTCTTTCTAAAGTTTTAACTGCGAAACAAGCGACTATATTGAGTCTCGTGGGCCATGCTGGCTAGGGCAAGTCCCCATCCACAACTGCAAAGATCCTCATCTTTGAGCAATAAAATCGATTGGGTGGCTGATTCTATATGGGGTTGAAGCTGAAAGAGCAGTCGTTGGCCTGTGGTTTGTCCCAATGGGATCAGTTTGATCCCAGCACTAATAAGATTGGTGGCCCAGCTATGTAAATATCCTAGGGTGGCTGCTTCGAGGGAGATGTGCCAGAGGTTTGCAGTCAGTCCGAATGCGATCGCAAAATTGCAACCAGTCTGCAATTGCTCCCATACCTCGGTTAATTCAGGGCTAGTACTGTCTGGAGCTTGCAACACTTTAGATAATCGCAACAGCGATCGCCCCATCTGTAAGCTTTGTAACCTCAACTCTTCCGTTTCCCTGGCAGCAGATAGCCAGGCATTCCAGTGCAGCAATGTTGGCAAATCTGCGTTAGCCCGATACCCACGAACCATTACCGCAGTGTCCATACGAATGGAACCACAGGCTAGCTCTTGCAGCAACCATGTCCACAAATCTACTTCGTTATCTATCGTTCCCTGGTCAACTAACCATTCTAGGCCTTCGGAATAGCTATAGGCCCCGACAGGTAAAGCAGGGCTAGTAAGTTGAAGTAAGCACTGAAGGCTTGCTAGATCATGCACTAGTGCTGAAATCAAAATAAAAACATAACTGGATAACCTGACCTAACCTTCTCACAGAAGGTCGAGCAAAGGGAATGGGTGAGATACTCATTTATTGCTGTTGATATTATGAGTGAAAGACGAACCGCTTTTTGCAAACACTTTGTAGAAATCTTCCTGATTTCGGTCCTTGCTGGTTGCGCCTGTTTCTTTCATTTTTATCTTACTGAAACTACCAGCCAATCGAGTTAAATACTATCTCTGTATACTGAAAGATGGTTTATTAGAGGCTATTTATAAAGCAAATCTTAAACTGGGCTAAATGCTTTCGAGTAAAGGCTTTGGGGTAGAAATAGCAATTCTGAGTATATTCTAAGGTCA
>JANQPU010000164.1 GCA_028285315.1 Acaryochloris sp. IP29b_bin.176 | reverse complement strand
CGGTGGTACGGCTTACAACCTAACACTACGTTGGTGCGGTCGCCCTACACATGCTGGCTAATTATTTGAAAACATCTACCGCCGCACAACTCTACGTTAGGTTTTTAATTTGTAGGATAATTTACCTTTCTTTGTGCTGAAAAATTGGGAAACATGCTTGTGCTTGCCACATGAAAAGTACAATTGTACAATTAAGTATATGAAGGTTGTCTCAGACACCAATATCTTCTTGGCCGTTGCGCTTGAAGAAGAGAGTAAGTCAAGGATCATCGAAATAACGGATGGTTGCAGTTTACACGCACCTGAAATTTTGTATTACGAAATCGGCAATGCCCTATCAGCTATGATTAAAAGGCGGCAAATTGAAACAAGCGATGTACAAGCCATTTACTCTGTAACACAGCAGATTCCGGTGAGTTTAGCAAAAGTTAGTATCCCTAAAGCGCTGGAAATCGCGATTGAGCATAATATTTATGCTTATGATGCTTATTTTCTAGAAGTTGCTCAAACGTTATCTAGTCCATTGCTAACTTTAGATACGCGCCTGAAAACAGTCGCTCAGAATATGAGCATAGAGACATTGGAGTGAATGATGAAAGTTTATACTTATTCTGAGGCAAGGCAAAATCTGTCAGAGCTTTTAAATCAAGCGCAGGCGGAAGAAGTAATCATTAAACGAAGAGATGGAGCTGTTTTCTCTGTCAAAGCAAAGAAGCCAAAAAAATCGCCCTTTGATGTTGAAGGTATTGAATCCACTGTGTCAAAGAAGCAAATTTTAGCAGCCGTGCGAGAGTCAAGAAAGTCGTAAACGGCGCTGGTGATTTTCTGCATTGATACAGTCAGCGTTAAACTCCCATCGCTTGGCAAACTACCTAGCTCAGAACGATTAACCTCATAGACGTTGGCGGCAGCTTCGACTTCAAGAATTGCTGGAGTAAGAAAACGATAGTTCTTCAACGAGATAACTTTTCTTTCAGTTCTAAAAGGACACTTTCACCATCCACAGCCTCAATTTCACCTCGCTGGCAGGCATATAAGCGATCGCTCGATTCTTCCAGCCATGCCTGATCAATTTCTGCTTGATGAGCTGGGTCAAGGCTCTGCCACAAAGTATCAATGAGCTGTGCTCTCTCGAATGCTGAAAGCTTCAGAGCTGCTTCTCTGAGGAGAGCGCTATCCATAGATTCCCACTACCCTATTCGTTTGGGTCTATTGTATCAATTACATCTTCGCTACCCCACATTACAGCGATCACCCTTTATCCTCTTTACCAAACGCGATCGCATAGAAATTTGAAGATATCGGCACGTTGGTGAAGCAGGTTGCTAGATCTTTAGCCAAGCAAACAAGTTCTCAACTGATAATTGCAGACCATCTGCAAAATCAGGTCCAAGCAATACCTCATTCGCTTCATCATAGATTTCTATTTCTTGCTTAGGGCGATACACAAATACAGTTTTTTCGTCAGGGTCAATCAACCAGCCCATCGACGTTCCATGTTGAAGGCAATGCATAATGTTCTTTGTCACACGGGTATGACTTTGATCGGGCGATAAAATTTCAATTGCCCAATCAGGTGCAAGCAAAAAAGTATTCGCAACTTCTCCACTATCATCACAAGGGATTCGATTCCAAATAAACACTGCAATGTCGGGAACCGTTGACCGTCCGCCAAAAGTGCAGCGCAGCTCAGGGAAGGCACAAGCGACTCGTTCAGGCTTGACTACCGCATTAATCGCAGCTAATAGCTCACCTTGGATACGGCTATGTTTTCCTTGGGGCATTGGCTTCTGCAGGAGCTGCCCTTCAATATACTCACTGGCAGGTTTGGTCTCCGGCAACCTTAGAAATTCTTCCAGCGTCAGGGATTTAGAGGGAACTTGAACCATGTCGAAAGCAGTTCTAACAGTGCTAATTACAGAATAGCGTTAGGTTGAAAACTGAATCTGCCCTGCTTTCACCGTTAATACTTGCGCAGAGTCTAACCATTTAGCATCAAAAGCCCCTAAGTGGGTTGTCGTAATTAGGGTTTGAAAGCGAGTTTGAATCGCATCCAAAAGCTGATTTTGCCGATTAAGATCCAGCTCTGCAAGTACATCATCTAGGAGTAGTAACGGGGTTTCTCCCACCACTTCTTCAATCAGCTTCAGCTCTGCCAGCTTTAGGGCTAGTACTAACGTGCGCTGCTGGCCTTGAGACCCATATTGACGGGCTGGTGTGCCATTAATCAGCAACGTAACTTCATCCCGATGAGGACCCACAAGGGACAGACCTTGCAATTGCTCCAGCATGGCCTTCTCCTCAAGCTGGCTCAGAAACTGAGGGTAAAGCTGTTCGGGGAGTTGGGGGTCATAGCTCACATTCGGGGTATAGAGAAGTTCCAGGTGTTCTTGGTGACCACTAATGGTTTGATGCCAGTGATTGGCAAGGGGGACTAACCGCATCAGCATCCGCTGACGCCGCTGAATCACCCGTGAGCCGCTGGCCGCAAGCTGCTGATTCCAAAGAACAAGTTGTTGGGGGTCAAGCTGAGGAGCATCATCAGAGCGATGATGCTTAAGATAGGCATTGCGCTGCTTCAAAACCTGCTGATATTGCTGCAGCAAGTGAGCATAGACGGGTTCCAACTGTACCAACACTGTATCCAACCAATTGCGCCGCTCCCCTGGCCCACCCCGCACCAGATCCATATCTAGACTGGAAAATTGAACAATATTTAGATGCCCCAGAAAATCAAGCTGACGACGAATGGTTTCGCTATTGACAGCCACTGTGCGACGGCCATTGGCTCGTAGAGTCAAACTTAAGTCGAGGGGGCCGCTTTCCCGTTGGAGGGTTGCCGTTACCTGGCTGAGGGATTCACCGTCTTTTACCAGGTCGCGATCGCGACTGACTCGATGAGACTTTAAGGTTGAGAGCAGCTCCACTGCTTCTAATAGGTTGGACTTTCCCTGGGCATTGGCCCCCACCAATATCGTTTTAGGAGCAGAGAACTCCACCTGCTGTGCTACATAGTTGCGAAATTGAATCAGATGAAGCTGCTGAAGATACACAAGGGCTTAATGCTCAAAAATATTTTCAAAATGCATCAGGTCAAGGGTGACGATCGTGGGTAGGCACTGGAAACAGGCCATCGCCAATTCTAAGCGCTCTTCCCGCTCTAGCATGTTCACGAGGGTGGCTTGCGCTGATAGCAAGTAACGGACATCATTCGACGCATAGTTCAACTGCTCTTCTGTGAGGTTTTCAGCATTCCCCCAGTCGGAGCTTTGAGCTGACTTATCTAATTCTTCACCCACCAGCTCTCGCACCAGCTCCTTTAAGCCATGCCGAGGGCTATAGGTTCGCACCAGTTTACTGGCAATCTTGGTGCAAAAGATGGGCATGGTTTCAATATCGAGATGATGTAGGAGCGTTGCAATATCAAACCGAGCGAAGTGAAACACCTTTAGCACTTTTTCCGATTCCATCAGTTGCTTCAGGTTGGGCGCATCCAGTTGTCCCCGTGCAATCCGCACGACGGTGACCTGGCCTTCAGGATTGCAAATCTGTACCAGACATAAGCGATCTCGATGGGGATTCAATCCCATGGTTTCGGTGTCCACCGCAATCCGATCCGCCTGGAGATAGTCCTGGAGAAAGGCGTCGCTGAGATCGCGATCGCAAACCTGAAACTCACTCAATACCATGCAATGCCCCCATACGTTCTGAAGGGCATTGTACAGAAATTAGGGAAGGTTCAACAGAATAGACCCAGAAAAAGACAGCCTGACCGCTATAATCACCACAGAGATTTAGGGGAGCGCAACAAAATGCCAAAATATGTGATGTGGGGGAGCTACTGCGATGGAGTGCTAGAAAAGCGAACTCCCTATCGCCAAGCCCATTTGGACGGTCTTAATGCCCAAAAGGCAGCCGGGACACTCATCACAATCGGCCCAACTAAAGATATCAAAATGGTCTTTGGCATCTATGAGGCTGAAGATGAAGCCATGGTGCGCAACCTCGTCGAGTCCGATCCCTACTGGCAAAACGGAATTTGGACCGAATATGAAATCCGAGAATGGATTCAAGCCATTTAGCTTCGTTGTTTGACGCTGTCACAAACACTAGCAGAAATGCTTGTGACTGACCATTTCGTCAGTAGGAGTCATTGTTTGCATTCAGGATCTATTGGAAGCGCATGAGCAAGGATTCTCAGAGACTGAAGACGCTCAACCAGTCGATGGGCTTGATGGGTATAGATGGGTACAGGAAATTTCCCAGGAACATCATTCATAAAATCTCGCGCCGTTTTTAAGTCACACCCTGATACTCTGGACAGCTCATTTGCACCTAAAAATCCCCCCTCTGGTGTAAAGACTTTATCAATATAAATTTGACAAGTTCGCGGGCGACGCTGACCACTCTCGACTCTTTGTAATCCCTCTATTGTGGCTAAGACGAATAAGCGATCGCCCAAGCGTAACTGGAGATCATCCGAGGGCATGAATGTGGGCGTGCTTTCTCCTGCACGCTGGTGGAGAATTGGCACCACCCCATAGCCATAGGCTACCTCAGCCAAAATAAGACCATTCAAAGTATCTTCAGGCTCAATGTTAAAGTCCGTCGCCAAAATCGTTTGCTGGTCAATCCGAAATAAGCTCAGTACATTTTCACCAAATGCAGCAGCAACAAATGCTTCTGCTGATAGTGCCGCTGCACAGAGAACATGAGCATAGGGAAATAACTGTGCAACTCTATCTGAAAATCGTTGCTCATAGGTACGAATGACTAAACTGCAATCAGGGTTGATTGCGTGGGCGAGCAAGCTCATTTCCAGATTTTCCATCTCATCTTGGGTCACAGCCACAACACTGTTCGCACCAAGTAAATTAGCTTTCTCCAGTGACAAATGAAAATTCCCTTCTATTATGGGCAATCGAGGCATTTGATCAGATGAGGAAGCTGAGAGCCCGATCACAGGTTGCCGAAGTTCTTGTAATAATAAGGCTACTCTTTTCCCAACTTGCCCAAGACCAATCACGATGACATGTTGGTGATCAGGCAAAGGGGGGCTTTGTTCTGAAAACTGTAGCCGCCAAGATAATAGTTTTTCTATTAATAATGCATAGATGACCCCAATAAATGCAGTGCCAGCTAGGGTAAGCCCAAAACTAAAGAGTCGAAGCCACCAAGGAAGAGATAAAGTGGTAGAGATCTCACCAAAGAGATCTCCATACCCCCCTAAAAGTAGAACAGCTGCTGCGTAAAATGCATCAATCGGGTCGATATCTGGATAGTAAAGACTAAACAGAACTGTGCCGATACTCCATAGGACAATCACCGTTAGGAAGCATATAATCGCTACCCTCTGAATTTGATTCAATTCGGTGCGATTCCATATCTTTAAGAGGAATTTATTGAATTGTTTCCATCGTTTCTTTGGATAAAGAATTACCGTTAACAACTGAGGGAGAAATCTACGATTGTTCTTGGGAGATAAAGTTTGTATTGGCCCGATAGGATACGAACGTTCAACCGTTATGAGAGCATGCCCCTCCTCAACTTTTGTAGAGGGATGCCAGCTATAAAATTCGTTAAAAGCATGCTTCCCTCCTTGAGGTTGATAAGCCAAAACCTTTCTTAGACGATTATTGAGTTCATATAACTGAAATCTTCCGCTCCATTGATCACCCCGTTGTGTGGTGTGTTTGACGATATGGAATAATTCATGGTCAATCGTAAAAAAACCAAGGATACTGTTGTGCTGCAACTCGTTTTGATCAGGATAACTAACACTATGAGTAAGTGCAGCCAGGGCAAATGCAGGTGCTGATAGTTCAGTAGGTTCAAAGGCAACAAAATTTCCCAGTTGTTCACTGAGTAATTTATTCAAATTTTTCTTAGCTGAGCGGACAACCAAGCGAATCGTCGGGTTGAGCAATCGAGCTGCAAAGGCTGTTTCCAAATTGACTTGCTCATCATTCGTAACTAAAAAGATGGCCCGACAGCGTTCTACCTGGGCTTCTGACAACAACTCCGTTTGACGACAATCTCCAATATGTAATGCTGTGAGCAAGTTAGGATCTTGAAGAACTTGCCAGTCAGGGCTGGGGGAGAGTTCAATTGCGCTAACGAGAACATTAAACTTTCTCAAAATTCGGACACAGTGCTGCCCCAAACTTCCTAGGCCACAAACGAGGAACTGGTCTGGCACATAGCCTAATGTAGATGCTGAATGAAAAACAGGACCCGACATTCTATAGATTTCGAGATAATTACCGACTGATACCGCAAGAATCCAACTGCTAACCGCTGATGAAAAGTTTTTTCCTTTACTTTTCAAGTTCCATCTGTGAATTACTGAGGCATGCCTGACTAGAAACTATTTTTGAGAAGTCAGAGCATTGTGCCTGTAATTTAGAAGCGTTACACACCACTACATCACTATCTGAGTAATCACTATGATTTCAACATCTCTAGGTTTAAGGTAGATCACTTCTGTCATGTTTTACCAAGACTATTGGGATCTCAGTTGGTCTAGTTTTTCTGGTTTTTAGCGCAGGGTTTATATTGCCAAGTCAGACTCAGGGACATTGGTCTCCAGTGAGGGTATAAGCTGCCATCCTCTAGAACAGAGCATTTCAAGCATAGTGATCGGTCTATCCATAAAACCCATCGCAGGCGTTGCTTTCTTGTCTAAACGACGAAATACGTTTGCTGCTCTCTAGCTGAGGGCTTCAGAGCCTCTACTTGGGCTTCCACAAAATCTTCCAAAGAATAAATGGAACTGGATGTAGGCAAGGGGGGTTGCGATCGCAATCCCCCTTGCCTATAACGCCCGAATTTACCCCACTCCTAGGTAACTTAGAATTATGTTTTTTATATCTAAATCTTATATTAGCCAAGTAAATTTAACTATACTCAAATTTTTATTGACTTTACTGTTGCGAGATTGTTACATTCAGCTACAAGACCACAACACACATGATTAATCGGAGTCTAAAATCATGAATTCATCTAGCAATTTTTTCGGATTCAATCCTTTTGCAGAGGCTTGGAGTGGCCGTCTTGCAATGGTAGGTTTTTACACAGCTATTGTAATCGAACTAGTTACTGGTAAAGGTGTTCTACACTTCTGGGGTTTGATGTAAATCTCCACATATTTCCGTCGTTACTGAACACCTATAAGCTAACTAATTAAGGAGATTAAATTGTCATGAATTCTCAACCTTCTTTCACTGGATTTAGCGCCTTTTCCGAAATCTGGAATGGCCGCCTCGCCATGCTTGGTTTTACCCTAGCAGTGATTACTGAAGCACTTACTGGAAAAGGCATTATTGGTCAAATTGTGACCTGGTTCACTTTCTAAAGATCTCTGGAAAGCCTTGTCTTCCAGTTTTTCTCATTTCATTGTGAAACGCATTAGCTTTACAACACCTCCATCTCTTAGAACAACAAAATCCTTTAGTAACCCCAACAAATGGTTGGGGTTTTTCATTGGGAATCTATATCAGTTTGAACATAAACTAAGTTATTAGCCCGGAAACGGATTGAGCGTGGCTAATTGCGAAAACTGGCAATTAACCTGATTTAATTGCCAGCTCGTGAGTGAAGGTTTTCTTTACCAAAACTGTTATTAATAGTATCAAGGGTAAATTAAATACTGGTAAACACTTGGCAGGTTTTTAGAGAACCGTGCAAGAAGTTAACTCTCTGGCTTTTGTCTGTTAGATAACTTTATATATTTATGGTTTCTGGCTACTCTGGAGAAATGTTTGGACACCATAGTTTAAATACCCACTCGTTTCGAAAATGTGGGCACTCCATGCGAAACTAGGTCAAAATCAAGGTTGCCTTCGATCAGAATACGAAGGTATCGAAACATTCCAAATGTCAGACGTGATCGAGGTCGTGCCATCGAGTCCATGTAGACTGCAGGTGTGGTCTGCAAGATTGCATAGTGGGATTCGCAGTTAGGTAAGGAATGGGATGATGGAATCGTGAATATGGGTCCACGGGCTGACAATATTGCGATCGCTAATGCCGTTAAAGACGCTGTCCTCATAGCTACCCTTCATGCCAGGTACATCTCATGACTAAAAGCAGAGATATCGGGGTTATATTCATATCACTCCTCTTGACGGCAGGTCTCACGGGAGGGATCATCTGGTATTTTAGGGAGCCCCTACAAGGATTTCTGAAGCAATCACCCTTCTCAACCTCGAAAGGTAGCCCCTCAGAGAATCGTAAAACGCTCAAGGAAGTTGAAGGAGTACCGCAAGGACTATTCAACTATGGCGGCAGCACCACCTGGGCACCTATCCGAAAAGAAATAGACCCCTTGATTCAAGCCGTTTGGCCTGACTTTCAACTCCGCTACACCGACCCAGTGACAGGAACGCCTGGCTCTGGTAGCGGCATTCGGATGCTGCTGGATGACCAATTGGCGTTTTCTCAATCCTCGCGCTCCCTCCAAGACAAAGAACTCCAACAAGCACAAGACCGAGGCTACCAACTCAAGCAAGTCCCCGTTGCAATTGATGGGATTGCTGTTGCGATTCACCCCGATCTTCAAGTTGAAGGCATTACTCTCGATCAGCTGAAACAGATCTACACAGGCCAAGTGACAAACTGGAACCAAGTCGGCGGCCCCAGCACCCCCATCACTCCCATCTCCAGGCGACTAGAAGATGGAGGCACCGTGGAGTTCTTTCAAGATAATGTCCTTGCCAAAGAAGATTTTGACTCAACGATTCAATACAGCTCAACCACAACCGAAGCAATACGAGAAGTTTCCACTAATATTGGTGCCATTTACTATGCTTCAGCCCCAGAAATTGTGCCGCAATGCACCATCAAGCCCCTTGCTATAGGTCATCAACCCAATGAATGGACTACACCTTATCAAGCCCCCTACATTCAACCTGCCAATTGTCCTCAGCAGCGCAATACCTTGAATTTTGCAGCCTTCAAGAATGGGGATTATCCCATTACGCGGCGTTTGTTTGTGATTGTCAAAGAAAATGGCCAAGCTGACCAGCAAGCGGGGAATGCCTATGCCCAACTGATGTTGACCGATCAAGGCCAAAACCTTATTCAGAAGGCAGGTTACGTTCCCATGCGTTGATCAAGATAGTCTTAGACAAAAATGCCTGTCCAGTAAACAGACAGGCAATAGTGAGTAGTAGTTCTATTGTACTATAAATCTAAGTTAACAGAGGCCAACTGTTCACTCCCGGTTACCTTATATCCAGTCTGTCACAGTGATGCTGGGCTTGAATAGAGCCAGGAATTAAGTATGAAGAAATGGCGCATCATCTATTACCAACAGCGAAGATTCAGCTCTATGAGTTGGTGGGTACACAAAGCCATATCTGAGACATCTCCAACCGCAGAATGGAAGGATGCAGGCAAATATAAACCCACATTCCCGCCATGTGTTTTTGCGAAAGGATTTCCCTACTTGTTAGTAACAATTGATGGATTTGAGTTAGAGTTTGCCTCATCCCATGAAGTCAGCCACTGTATTGAGACATTGCAGCAGAAACACTTACCCACCACAAAAAATTTAGTTTGTACAACCAGCACAACCTATCAAGGATTCAATCACTGGTTAGCGATTTATCCCGCCTCATTGAAATCATGGAAACAGCGCCAAAGAACGGTGAAGATTCTGCAAAATACGTTGGTCGAGATAGAACGAGAGGGCATTAATTTTTAGAACATGCTTGTCTCGCAAAATCTTGTCAAGGGTACCGATGTTTCCCCACAATTGTTCCACTCCCATTTCAAACAACCTGCCAACAACGAGGCTGATAGATTAAAACAGGGACCAAAGTATCATACAAATCCCATAAAACTGGGAAGCCATAGTTGATATAGATCTGATTGGCAATCTAGTTATGCAACCAACTGCTCTCTTGGTCTACCCCTTAATCGTTTTCTTTTTAGGAATCGAACGTGCCCTCCGTAAAGGTCAAACAGCGTTAAGCCTCAACCCAGGAGACATGGACAGGGGTAGCTCTAAATTTCTCTGGACCTCAAGTTTGTTCAATCTCATCGTTATTCTTAGCGCACCTTTACTGAGTCCATCAGAGATCGGGTCTTTCCAGACAGTATGGATCGGCTGGTTGGGCATTCTCACCGCTCTTTTGGGCATAGGATTGCGATCTTGGGCGGCAATGACGCTGGGGCAATACTATACACGCACTCTCACCACTCTTGAAGGCCAACGCATCATAGATTACGGACCTTACAGATGGAGCCGTCATCCTGGATATTTAGCAACATCCATTGTTGATCTGGGAGCGGGTCTAGCCGTAACCAACTGGATCGTCTTATTGACCTTGCTGTTGTCTGGATTGACCGCCAAGATATATCGCATTCGAGTCGAGGAAGAGATGTTGACTATTTTCTTTGGCCAGTCTTACCAGCAGTATGCAGACACAACTTGGAGATTATTGCCCTTGGTGTATTGAGCGGGCTCCAACCCTCTATAAACGCTATAACGTTTGGGATTCAATTAAGGATTGAATGAACTTACACCTAAAAATTCAACTCAGCGTAGATTACCCGATCGCAAAATACTCACTGCTAACCACAGCCCCAAAAAACTTGCTGCCGCAAACAAGGTATTACTCAACCAGTACAGCGCCGTTTGCTTCTCCGCCGAAATCATCGCCGCACCCATAATCAGCGACCCCACCAAAATACTGAAAGACAGACGATTGGCAGCATTATCAACCGTATTCCTCAAGCCATTTAAGCCCAATAGATTGAGATTCCACTGCAATGATTCTGACGTGACTTGGTCAAGTAGTTGCTCTAATTGACGGGGCGATCGCAACGACAAACTCTTCACATCCAGAGCTGTCCGCAGCAGGGTCGGCAGCGGATCTTCGCCCACAAACTGCCGCCGGAATAGATCGCTCATTAGCGGCTTCACTTCATCCAATACATTAAACTTGGGATCAAACGTGCGGGCAGCCCCCTCCAAGTTCGCCAACGCTTTCACATATAATCCGACATTCCCAGGGAGCTTCAACTTATTATTGCGAGCCACTTGCAGGACTTCATACAGCACTTCTCCCAGATTAATTTCTGCCAGATTGCGGTTATAGTATTTCCGCAACAGGGCTTCAAAATCGCTTTCAAGTTGGTCTAGATTCTCAGCCCGCCTCGTTTTTGCCAATTGCAACGTCAGCCGGCTACAGCGCTGGGCATCCAAGTCCACAATGGCCAAGAGCATTTCCGTCAAAATCTGCTGGGTGTTGGGATCTAAGCGCCCCACCATCCCGCAGTCTAAAATTGCTGCCCGACCATCCCGCAGGTAATACAAATTACCCGGATGGGGGTCCGCATGAAAGAAGCCATCCACATAAATTTGCTGTAGAAACGCCCGAAACAATAGCGTTGTCACTTGCCGACGGGCCGTATCTTGCCGAGCCTCCTGCTGAGTAACGGGCAAACTAGCAGACAAGAGAGGTTCTCCTTCCAACCATTGCATCACCAGTACTTTCTGAGTCGTCAACGCCAGATTAATTTTGGGCACGACAAGCTGCTGTGGATCAAACCAGCGGCTGGTCGAAAGGTTCTGGCGTAGCTGCTCCGTATGTCTCGCTTCGACGGTAAAATCTAGCTCATCCAAAAGGGCATTGGAGAATTCTGCCGCCAGGGCTTTAAGGTCGTACTCTTTGCCAATATCCGTGCGGGAAGCCAGATCGGCTAGGGTATTAATCAGCGTAATATCTTGATTAACAACAACATCAATGCCCGGTCTTTGTATCTTAACGGCTACCTGCTGCCCGCTCGTCAGCACCGCTCGATGGACTTGGGCGATCGACCCCGACGCCACTGGGATTGGATCAATCTCCTTAAATTGGGACCGTAGTTCTTGAGCAATTTGCTGCTGAATCACAGCCTTGATTTCTGGCCAGGCAACAGGAGGGACCTTGCTCTGTAAGGTAGACAAAGCTTCAATATAAGGAGAGGGCAGGATATCGGGCCGCGTACTCAGAAGCTGGCCTAACTTGACATAGACGGGACCTAGATCCACGAGAATATTGCGCAGCACGGCTGGGGGCGGCAAAGCGGGCTGATCCGCTTTACCCCCTGTGAGTAATTGCTGCATGAAGTCCCAGCCATTACTGAGGACAACTTCAATGATTTCGCGTTGCCGGGAGGCAGTTTGCGTTAACCCCGAGAACACAATGCCTCCTTTGAGATGAGTCGGACAGTTAAGAGGGATTAGTCTTAATACTATGATCCTAGCTCAAAACGCTGTTGCGCCGTTTGTTGAGGTGGTGCCCACTCCATTGTGGGGGCAAGCTCACTCTGTCAAGAACTGATAGAAATCGCAGGATGAACTTGCACCTATTCATTTCAAGAATTTTAAATAGGTGTAAGCTCACAGCGACCAGATTAGGAAACCGAAGCTTGATTCGCTGCTGGGGAGGATTGAATGGCTTTGAACTTCTGCAATAGGTGATTGGCCCAATAATCAACGTCATACTTAGTGACGGTTTCAAACATTTTAGACATCGTTTTTTGGCTTTCTTCGTCCGACATCGCCAAGGCTTTGTCGATCGCCTCATCCATGCGATCAATCGAATAGGGATTGGTGAGAATGGCTTCTGGCAGCTCCACCGCAGCTCCCACAAATTCTGACAACACTAAAACCCCTGGCTGTTTGTCCTTGGCAATGATGTATTCCTTCGCCACCAAGTTGAGGCCATCACGCAGAGGGGTTGTCCAACAAATATCAGCAGCTCGGTAGTAGCTCAGTAACTCTTCAAAGGGGAGCGGTTGAGTATACAACAGGATCGGCGTCCAACCCAACTTGGCAAAGCGGCCATTAATTTTACCGACCTGCTGTTCAATCTGGCTTTGGGCTGTTTTATAGACTCGCATGCCCGTGGCTGGCGTCACACAGGTCATCACGAAGTTAATTTTGCCACGGAGATCAGGTCGACGTTCCAGCAAGCGACCAAAGGCTTCTAGCTTTTCACGGTTGCCTTTTACATAGTCCACTCGACCCGCAGCGATAATCAGTTTGCGATCGCCCAATTCTTCTTTAATTTCGGCTAACCGCTTCTGGGCAGAGGGTTGGTTCAGCGTTCCCAAAATATGTTTGGGATTGGTGCCGACCGGGAAGGCGTCAATATTGACCAGCTGACCTTTATAGCGCAGGTAGGTGGTCATGTTGGGTTCAGCCAAAGCCGTCCCCACAGGTGTAATATGCTCAGGAATCGGACCTTGCTCAACCACCTCTACGGGGCGGAGACTACGGGCCACATTGACAAAATTCTCAGAGTAGCGGGGAATGTGAAAGCCAACAATATCGCAGCACAGTAGACTATCTACAATTTCTTCCCGCCAAGGCAAGATATTGAATACATCTACAGATGGGAAAGGAGTGTGGTGAAAAAAGGCAATCTTGGCATTGGGTTTGAGCTGACGGATGTAGTGAGGGGCCATCCACAGGTTATAGTCGTGAATCCAGATCAGGGCATCATCGGCAGCTTGCTCACAGGCGGCTTCGGCAAACAGGCGATTAATCGTATGGAAGTTTTCCCAATCTGAGGACTCATAGGTAAAGTGCCAGGGAAAGGAATGCAGAATGGGCCAGAATGCCTCTTTAGAGGTGATGTGATAGAAATGCTTAACTTGATCGGCGTTGAGAGGAATGCGGCAGACATTGTAATTGCCCTCCCCTTCGACTGTCACCAGTTGTTCAAAGTTATTACGCTGTCTAGCAGTCACCTGTTTCCAGGCAATCCAAGTGCCTTGATTCACACTGGCAAAAAAGCTTTTCAAGGTGGGCAAGATGCCGTTAGGGCTTTTCTTAGGCCGATAGTGAACTTTACCGTTCTCAATCACCTCATCGTAGGGTTCACGGTGGTAAAGAATCACCAGGGAAGATTTCATATCACGGCCTCCTATTCGTCGCACGCATCTCACGGAATCTGATCGAGCTTGAGAGCCAATAGCATTGCCCTATTCGTCAACCTCTTGGGTATGCAGAATCCAGGCTCTACTCAATACAGCCTCTCATACCCCATACAATCACAGATGTACCCAAGCCTACCCTATGCCAACATGCCTCACACTGCAAATTAAGGTCCGCTAAATTTTGCTGCTTTCTGCTAGGCTGGACAACAGCAAAAATGTCATTCATGTCGCAAAAATTGTGATTGAGTCTGCTTTCCCCGAGCCCGTTCTGGATGACCAAGAAACGCAAGTCTTATTAGATTGGGCGGCCAATATTAACCAATCTGATGCGACCTATTTTCAAACAGGCCAACTGCTTGCCACTCGATTAGGGGCACATTACCGAGAAGATGGACTCACAGAAATCGGGTTCTGGACCCCTGGGCTAGCCTCTGAAGTGATTCAGTCGGAACGCAGTATTTACTTAGAGGTCTTTACGCCTCTGGAGCCGATCAATTTTCAGGCAACAGAGCAAGTCATCACCTGGCAGCGCGATCGCATTCCCCTCATTCTCCAAGGTGAATATATTTGGGGCGTGATCAAGGGGCTGCGACCTGGCACGCGCGACCAAGCGGGCAGCTTTTACTGGCTGCGCTATATTGATAACCAAGGACGAGTTAAAACCACTCGCGATCCTCTGGCTTATTCATTGCCCTACGGTGTCTTTGCCCCAGCGGAACTCTACGATAGCGATCGCCTCCAGCGCCAGCGTACCGATTTAGAATACTTTAAACAAACGGGTGCCCAAACCAAATCCCGTAAAGGCTTTTTAGCGTCCGATCTCAAAGAGCCACCGCCGCGATTACCAGCACCTATCTGTATTTTGCAGATGCATGTCCACACGGCCTCTCCAGAAGGGACTCTAGCGGGACTGACACGGATCTACCAGCGTATTTCTGACAAACTGGCTCAGGGAGAAGCCCTCACGCCTGCTGAGCAGAACTATGTAGGGTACGATGCCATTGAACTACTCCCCATAGAACCGACGATTGAATTTCGGCTGGACGAGGACAATCATCATCACGAGTTTTTTGCCCGCCCCCCCGAACCTACCAGCCTCACAGATGAAGATACGCAAACCGTCAAAATTACCTTGCGCAAACCTAATACCCAAAACTGGGGATATGACGTACCTATTTTGGGATCAGTCGCGACCAACCCCGCTGTTTTAGAAACGCTCCGGCCTGATGAAACCATTGATTTCATCTCTACCCTCCATAATTTTTCCCAGGGGCCGATACAAGTCATTTATGACTTGGTCTACGGTCATGCTGACAATCAGTGCGAAAAACTGCTCAGTCGCCAGTATCTAAAAGGACCGAATATGTACGGTCAGGATTTGAACCATCAGTTGCCCGCCGTCCGCGCCATTTTACTAGAAATGCAACGGCGCAAAAACAATACAGGCGTTGATGGCATTCGGGTCGATGGTGGTCAAGATTTCCGATTTTTTAATCCCCTCACCAATTTAGTAGAGCAAGACGATGGCTATTTGCGGGCAATGGGCAACATCGTCCAGGCCATTGAAGGTCATGAACGCTTGCTGTTCACCATCTTTGAAGATGGGCGTCCTTGGCCCCAAAACGGCTGGGAAGAATCCTCCCGCTACTTAGAACTAGTGGAGTTAGAACCCCATTCCTACCAATGGGGACCGCTGATTTTTGCCCATAATACCCCGGTCCTCAAGCAGTTTTGGGATCAAAAATGGCGGCGGATCTGTGAGGTGATGTTCCAAGGCTCTCACTGGATTACCGGCTGTGCCAATCACGATACAGTGCGACGAGGGAATCAAATTGATCCAGAAGGCCCTATTAATTGGCACTTGGGGGAGACCCTTGTAGAGGTCATCAAGACCGCCTATGACAATCCGGCAATCAAGCTCTGGATCTTGGGATTTAGCCCTGGCTTACCCATGGAGTTTCTTAACGCCAACTTCCGAGGGGCTTGGGGCTTCTTCCGTAATACGGATGAGCTGTATGGCGTTAAAGTGGTTTCCGAAGAGATTGGCTTCCTGGACTGGCAATTGACGCCCGATTTGTATAATCAGCCTCAGGTCTTTCGGCAACTTAAGGACTTAGGATTTAGTGATCTGGAGATGTTGCGCCAGTTTGCCAAAGCCTTACAAACTACCATGCTGGAATCAGATTATGATTTGGAGATCGTCGCAGAGACATGTCGGCGCTGTTTTGGGGGAGAAGCGGGTGTCTGTGCCAACGTCAGTTTGGAATCCTTGAAACACTCCGATCGCCCTGAATTTATCAATGATTTGGATGTACCCAAACTGAAGCAGTTTGCACGGGCCTTTATGGAAGATGGCTACGATTTTTCCAACGTCAAGCATTGGGCAGATAGTTTAGACCCAAAACAGGTAGCCTTTAATCTAGCGGTCCGTCAGTATCGGTTTGTTCATCCTTGGTTGAGCGAGAACTTAACGGAACGCGATCGCTTTAACCGGATCACCGAAGAACCCTACACGTTGTTCTACGGCCATCGCACTCAGCATGACCCCGATATCGATCAGCCGGAAGAAATCGTCATGGTCAGCCACATGGGCGGTGAGCCTGCCACCATTACCCTGGGGGACTGGTTACAGCTGGAACTCAGCGAATGGCAGGTAGCTTTAACCTCTCCCGGCTTAGAGATTGGCAATGATGTCGAAAGCTTAAGATCTTTTGAACTCAGGGACACTCAAGGGTTACTCCTAGAGAAGACCGTGTAAACCCTACGAGGAAGATCATGACTTCAGCCACCTACATCATGGCCTTGGATTTGGGGACCACTGGTAATCGTGCCATGCTCTTTGACCATGATGGCCAGATTGTTGATCAAGCCTACAAGGAACTTCCGCAGTACTATCCTCAGCCTGGATGGGTGGAACATGATGCTTTAGAAATCTGGCGTGACACCCGCTGGGCCATGGAAACGGTGGTGGCTAAAGCCCAAATTGATCCAGCCCAGATTGCAGCCATCGGCCTGACGGTACAGCGAGAGACCTGTCTGCTATGGGATAAAACCACGGGTCAGCCATTGCACAAAGCCATTGTCTGGCAAGACCGTCGCACCGCTGCCTATTGCAACCAGCTCGCAGAGCAAGGTTATACCCAGGAGATTTACGATCGCACGGGCCTAGTCCTCGATGCCTATTTTTCAGGGAGTAAGTTAGCGTGGCTCCTGGCAGAGGTTAAAAAGCAAACCCCTAATCTCGATTTAGAGAATGTCCTCGCTGGCACGATTGATACCTGGGTCCTTTGGAATCTGACGGGAGGCAAAGTTCATGCGACTGATCACAGCAATGCCAGCCGTACCCTGTTACTGAATTTAAGCCAAGGCATCTGGGATGACCATCTCCTCAATTTATTTGGTATTCCCAAGTCTTTCATGCCTGCGATTCAGCCCAGTTTAGGGGTCTTTGGCAAAACTGATGCCAAGTTCCTAGGCCAGGAAATTCCCATTGCTGCTATTTTTGGCGATCAACAAGCGGCTTTGTTCGCTCACGGTTGCGATCGCCCTGGTTCTCTCAAATGCACCTATGGTACAGGCTCCTTTTTGGTGGCCCATACCGGGAGTGAAATAGCCCGCTCCAGTAACCGCCTGCTTTCTACCGTGGCCTGGACAGCAACCCAAAATGACCAAACACACACGGGATATGCGATTGAAGGGAGTATGTTTACCTCTGGTGCCTGTATTCAGTGGTTGCGGGATGGCCTGAAGCTGATTACTAACGCCGCAGAAACCGAAGGATTAGCCCAAGCCGTCAAAGATAATGGCGGCGTCTATTTTGTCCCGGCCCTCAGTGGGCTGGGTGCTCCCCATTGGGACATGAGTGCTCGGGGAGCCTTTCTTGGGATTACGCGCGGAGCCCAGCGAGAACATATGGTGCGGGCTGTCCTAGAAGCGATCGCCTACCAAACCAAGGAAGTCGTCGATGCAGTCAATCAAGATTGCGGCACTCCCATTCAAGAGCTAAAGGTCGATGGTGGAGCCTGCGAAAACAGTTTCTTAATGCAGTATCAAGCTGATGTTTTAGGCATTCCCGTCGAACGGCCTGCGGTTCTAGACGCGACCGCCCAGGGTGCAGCCTTTGGTGCAGGATTAGCGATTGGGTTGTGGCAAGACTATACTGCCTTAGTTGCTGCGCGCAAAATCGATCAAGTCTTTAAGCCCAGTGCCAAAGCCCAAACGGCTCAAGCCAATTTCAAAACCTGGCAAAAAGCAGTTGATCGGTCTAAAGATTGGGCAACTGATTAAAGCGTCCTACCCTTACCCCATTGGCCCAGTCCTTGTGCGATCGCTATGGGCACTTGTCTGCTCTGTAGATTCACGTACCCTGCGGTTGATCAAGTTGAGCACACCGGCTGTTTTGAGAGGACCGATCGACTTAAGGATTCGCCATTGGACCGAATCAAGGGCAGTTTTTGTGCTGGGTCAGCATTCGATCCCTGGCCAAAGCCCGTATAAATACTGAAATAGGGCTGAATATACCATCGACTTGGCCAGTCCTCCAGCCTCAAGTCCGTATTTCTAATGACCTTTAAAACTCTCACCTCTCGACAAAACCTTCATTATTGCTTGACGCTGATTGACGTCATTATCAGCTGAGAATATCCGCAGAAAGACGGTTCAAGCACATCAGCTAATTTTCTATAGTCAGAGTAATGGTTACCTCCGACAAAGTGGGGATGAAGAAGTTGCGAGGTAGGCATTACTATTTCGTGACGAGGATAAGCTCCAATGACCCATGCAATCGTTCACTTGACTAGCATATTAGATGCCCATTGTATCGACAGATTACGACTTGAGCTTGGATATCTCCTTGATGCTGGTACCCAGGCTATTCTATTGGATTGTTGCAACATCGAGTTCATGAATAGCTCATTTCTGGGTGTTTTAGTAGCTATTTCAAAAGAGGCCAAACAGCAGGATTCTGAAATCATTCTTTGTGGCTTGAGCCTACAAGCACAACGCATCATTGAACTCACTCAGCTAGATAAACTGTTTAGAATTTATAGTGATCGCCAAGAATTTGAACAAACCTATACATATACCTCATCTCATTGATCTTTATTCATGGTTGGATCGCTGCTAAGCGCTTAGATAAGGAAAGAGGCAAATTCATCATAAAAATCTCTATCAGCTAAGGTGATGGGGACAAAAGAGTTGGTAAACTCAATCGGGTGATTACAGGGTTGGTGGTTATGCATTTCACCAATCTTGGCCGATGTTTCTGTTATTGACATAAAGGCTAACCCGAAAAATCTTCATATAGGAATGATGGCTATTCATAGATTGAATACAGTTTTTCTATGTTAGTCATCAAGGATCTCAGATATATGTTATTTCTCTACAAGCAAATTAATTATTTATGGAAATACTGATGCAAAAAAGCAGAAATACATTATGATTGGCAAATAATATGGCTATTAATTTTTCTAAAATAGATGTTAAAAATCTAGATTAATCCCACTCATGGAATTTATATTTACAAAGTCATAAGCTAGATTCTGTCTCTAAAATTTATTGCTCTTTTTAAATGAGACTCATCAATACATTCATCATGATGGATGACCGTTCCTCTTCTAAGTGCAAGACCTTTGATGACAGATAGCCTTGGAAATAGCCATCCTTGATCTTTCCATTAACGTCTAAGATGAGCTTCGATCAATCTCAAGTCCTATTTTGCTCAGGATTTGTCACCCTCAGTGTACTGTGGTGTCCCTTATCCATCGGCGCAGTCCCACCCCAAATCACCCCCCTTAAATCTTTAGGATATAGCCGCAATATTGTCCTCAAAGGGATCAATCCCCAGTTGACATTTAGTATTCCTCAGCCGCCTGGAGGCATAGACACTAAAAATAGTTTTCTCAACCTTCAGATTAAACCTTCCCCATTTCTGAACAAAGACTCATCCATTCGTGTCCTCCTGAATGAAGAACCGATTGTAGCGACATCTGTGGAAGCCCTGAGGAAGCAATCTACCCTCAAGATTCCTATTTCGGCTCTACCCACAGGGGAGCCATTTATCTCAGTCACCTTAGCGCCCTATCTCTTTACTCAGCAAGACGTTTGTGATGCTCTCCAAAGTGGCAATCTCTATTTGACCGTCGAGAATGACAGTTTCTTCCAAATTATCCCCAACGTTGAAGATCAAAGCATTAATGGTTTTTTTGCAGGCACCTATCCCCAGGTCGTCTTAAGCGTGCCCAACAATTTGGACACGGCGCAACTGGAGTCGGCCTTATGGCTGTATGGCTTTCTAGCAGGCCACTTCAGTAAACGTCAAATCCCCGTACTTTGGCAGACCGCCACTGCCAAGGTTGCTCCTAATAGTGCTCAAGTGCGCTTAGATGTCGGCACCACAGGACCAGATATTAATCGTAAAGGATCAACCCTGACGGTGCGTGCTGATCCCAAAGTGGTCAAGGGTTTAGCGGTTGATTGGGGCGGCGTTCCGTTTAGCAGCCAGGGAACCGCTATAGCAGCGGTCAATGCAGGTGACATAAATACGCTAGGCAGCCAGGATCAGCGGATCTCTTTTCGACAATTAGGCTTTGATACAAGTCCCAGGCGAGGATCGGGAACCCAACGGTTCCGTATTAATTTTGATCTAGCCCAATTGGAGACTCGTCCGCAAGAATTAGCGATGTCGCTCAACAGTCTGTTTACACCTGTTAATGTTCAGAATGGCGATCGCCTCAATGGTCAGATCTATCTCAACAACACCTTAGTGAAGACCTATGACCTCACCCAAACCACCGCTCTAAAGGATACGATCTTTTTACCCACTCAGAATTTGCGGCGCACCAACGATCTAGACATCGTCTTTGAGCATGCCCCTAGCCAAGGAAACTGCCAAGCCTCTGGTTCCGATTTAACCTTTCAAGTGGTGGGGGACTCTTATTTAGCCTGGAGTGGCGAGCAACAGCCCGAAGAAACTTTCAATGATCTACCGTATCAGTTCTTAGGCCCAGGTCGGATGGTCGTGGATGGTACTCAACCGGAACTGATTCAATCCACTGCCCATCTGTTAGGGATGATGAATCAAATGAGCCCTCGGCCCATCTTCCCCAGACTGGTGAAAGGGGAAACGCCTGACCAATTGACTCAGCTAATCAACCAAGCCGACGAGAGCACTTGGCAAATTATTGCTGTAGCACCTGAACAGTTTCCCACATCTGCCCCCATCCGCTTGCAGGAAAATTTTGAAATTATCAATCCTTTGAATCAACAGGTCCTTCTATCAGCACAACCCACCGATTCTCTGGGGCTATTGCAGTATTTCTATGACCAAGATCAACCCACTTTAGGACTGTCCTGGTGGGGCACAGATGCTGAAAAGGTCGCCCAACTGACGTCATCGCTAGCAAATCCACAAGCCGGTCTGGCTCAACGAATGCGTGGCAATGTTGTCACCTCTACAGGGTCACTCCAAGAGGTCCGTTCCTGGGACTTGAGTGGTAGAGCATTGACGGTCAACTATCCTGAGGCCCTAGACTGGAGAATTTGGCTGAGTCGATATCGATGGCTGTTCATTATTCTGATTGCTGGGCTGGGGGGCGGACTATGCTGGTATCTCTATAAGAAGTTGGGGCGCTTACCGCAGCCGGGCACACCAGAGTCCTCGAAAGCACAGCCATCGGAGAAGGCCCAAGAGAGCATTGTCCACTCGGTAAATGAGCCTCAACCCACCGCTGAAGGTAGTGTTCCACCTGCAGATCCGCATTCTGATGCATAGTTCGACGCCAAAAACAGCTATTGCCAGGGCTTAGCAAGATTGCAAAGCGGTGTTGCGATGGCTGTTTCGCGGAGCAACATGAAAAGCATAGCCGGTCCCTTGGACGTAGGTCGGTCGGAGACCATCGCACGATAGCCATCCCTAAAGGGTATTAGATCATGAGTGACAGACTGACACAACTGGGCTTTTATCTCATTTCCCGAGGCTATATTTCTCCCGAACATTGGCAGTTGGTGCAACATGTCATGATTCAGACCCTACAGCAGAACCTGGATCAGCTTGATTTCACCTCTCAAAGCCAGTTATCTCAAGAAATTTCTCGCCGATTACACCAAACCTTTATTTCTGGGTGGCTGCAAATCCCAGGACATGACATTGACGAGCGCTTGGCCCATCATTTTCCGATTCAGCAACTGATTAAACTGGAGTTTCTCCCCTGCGCCCTAACGGCAGAGAACACATTGGTGATTGCAGTGGTTCAGTTTGATCAACCTGAGATTAAGCAACTGGTGCATCGAGTGTGGCCCCAAGTTACCCTCGAGCAACTTTCCATCACCAAAAATCAATTGCTGGCCCTGTTAATGGGTCAACGCCTGGGACGATTGCCCCAGGCTTGTGATCAGCTGCGCCAAGCGCTGCCAACCAAAACCTTTCAGAGCATCGACTCTCCCTTTGTTAAGGCGCTAGCTCGCTCTGGTTTTATTGCCAATCAAATCTATCAGGATCAAGTGGATCGGCAAATTTGGCAGCAGATGGAACAACAACTGACCCCGGCTCAACAGCGCGAAATTCAGCTCGTGCAGGCTCGGACTGGATCGCCCCTGGGAGACATTATGACGCGACTCGGCTATCTCTCGGAGCTGAGTTATCAAGATCGCCTCAACCAGTTTGCCAAACTTCCCATTATTTCCATGTTGGTGGGCACAGATTTTTTAGAAGTGGATGTGCAACTCGCTCAGAACTTCCAACCCAGAGCAATGATGGATCACCATTTTTTCCCGCTAGCCTGGGTAGGAGAGCGTTCCCTTCAGGTGGTGATCCGAAATCCCTATAACTCGGAGGTCGAATCTATCCTTCATCAAAAATTTCCGGGTATCGAGATTATCAAAGTTTTGGGGACAGAAAGAGATATTACAACCTTATTAGCCCAGTATTTTCGCAAGGATTTTTCTGATCGCGCCATCTATCAACTGCTCAAACGGGCACCCCACGAGTCGGCGGCACGGGTGTTTACAGTTCCGCAACTGTTGACGTTGTATGGTTTATCGGTCATGGGGCTATGGTTGCTCTCTCATCATTTTTGGGGAGCCCTAGCTGGTGTGATGTTAGTGCTCAACTTGTTCTTTGTGATTGCCATTGGCTTTAAGCTGATTCTGAGCGTCCAAGGGCTCAAAGTTCGCCAACAACAGCATGGCCGATGGGAGACCTTAAATTTCCAACCCCAATCGTTACCGGTCTATACCGTTCTGGTCCCGGTCTACAACGAACCGGAAGTGATACCGATTTTGATTGAGGCGCTACGGCAACTAGACTATCCCCAAGAAAAGCTGGATGTATTGTTACTCCTTGAAGAAAAAGATAAAGTAACTCTGGAAGCCAGTCGAGCTGCCAATCCACCGGGATTTGTGCGGTTTATTTTAATCCCCGATAGTCAACCTAAAACCAAGCCCAAAGCTTGTAACTACGGATTGGCCTTTGCCCGAGGCGAGTATCTCACCATCTATGATGCGGAAGATATCCCTGATCCTGATCAGTTGCTTAAGGCCGTGTGGGCCTTTAAAAATGGGCCGTCTAATCTCGCCTGTGTGCAAGCGGCACTGAACTATTTCAACCGAGATGAGAATTTTCTAACGCGGATGTTCACGTTGGAATATTCCTATTGGTTTGATTGTTTGCTGCCGGGACTAGAATCCTTTCAATTTCCCATTCCTTTAGGCGGCACCAGTAACCATTTTCGCACCGATCTCTTGCGCCAATTAGGAGGCTGGGATCCATTTAATGTAACAGAAGATGCCGATTTAGGCATTCGAGCCAGCCAGCGAGGATATGTCGTGGGAGTGATCAATTCCACGACCTACGAAGAAGCGAATTGCCAAACCAAAAATTGGATTCGCCAGCGATCGCGCTGGATTAAGGGCTATATGCAAACGTGGCTGGTGCATAATCGTAACCCCTGGAAATCGATTCGTAAACTTGGTCTCAAAAACTGGCTCGCCTATCAGTTTTTTATTGGCGGCACCATTGTCGCCTTTCTCAGCAGCCCCTTTTTGTGGCTGATCTATTTTTATTGGCTACTCACCCGCGAAACTTGGCTGGTCTACTTGTTCCCTAGTTGGACCCTGTACTTGTCCCTAGTCTGTCTCTTGTTAGGGAATGCCTTGGGAATTTACCTCAACATGACAGCGGTGTTTCGGCGTCGCTATTTTCAGCTGTTGCCCTACGCCCTCCTCAATCCCATCTACTGGCAGCTCCATTCCATTGCCTCCTATATGGCCCTCTGGCAACTGTTTACTAAGCCCTTTTATTGGGAGAAGACTCAGCATGGTCTCAGTAAGGTCAAAAAGCACACAGGGTGATCGGTCTTTACCCACCAACCTCGACAGCCAACAGGGGCCTGCGATCTGGGCCGTGCGCGTGCTGACAATTCTTGGACTTTCTGGCCTGGTGATCGGGCTGGATTGGCAAGGCTACATTCCTCAGCCCATTGCGTTTTTAGGGAGCAAGGCGATCCTGGCAGTGCAAGGGCCAGAGCCCAGTTTTGTAGCTACAGGCTATGCCTTTCCGCCCTTACTGGTGTATGGCAGTGCCTTGGTGCGATCGCCTGTGATCCTACAGGTGATCAGCGGTACCTTGCTCGTGGGGTCAGTCATCCGCACCATGGGCAAGCTTGGGGTGTCTCGATTGTGGCAAATCCTGTGGACGATGCTGATCCTGCTCCACCCCGCCTTTGGTCTGATGCTGTTACGAGACCCGACCTGGGTGGCTACAACGCTACTACTCTTGATTACCCTGCGTCTTCTGTGGCAGATCCTCCAGCCCCAAGACTTGCCGCTGAGCTTTCTAGTCGTTTTGGTGGGGCTCACGGTTGCTGGACTGATGCTGCTGCGATTTGAAGCTTGGTGGGGACTGGTATTTATCCTCATTGCTCTTTGGTGTCTGCTGCTGGCAGAAACCTGGCAATATCGAGCAGCAGCTCTGTTCATTGTCCTGACCATGAGTCTTTTTGCCATTGGAACTTGTGTCTATCTCAACTGGCTGGCAACGGACAATCCCCTCGCCTTCTTGAGTCAGCCCGGTAGTGGGGTTCGATTACCCGGTTTGGACTCCTTTTTTGTGCAAGCCGGGGTAGGGGAGGGCATCCTAAAGATCATCAGTTGGATGATCCAAATTGCTCCTATTTATGTCCTATTGATGGTGTGGTTAATCTGGCGGACGAAATTTCATCTGCAAGTAGGATTGATCCTAGCTTTGCCCATCGTCCTGCTGCTGATCAACCTATGGGAAGGGCTCTATACTCCTAATCTCAGTCAATTTGGGGTTTATCTGGCGCTCCTGCCGCTTTTGCTAGGGCAGCTTCCCTCAAGGCAGTCCTGGCGGAAACTGTTGATCACGCTGGGGTTAGCCGTCAGTTTGGTGTCCAGTGGCTGGGTGTTGCAACAAAATCAAGTCATTCCAGATGAAATTCTGCTGTGGCGACACCTCACGCATCAGCACTTACCTGAACTTCAACCCGCCCAACAGCTCCACCAAAAAACGATAGAACAGCGAAAAATCACCGCATATTTGTTTCAGACTCGGCAACCCCAGCAGCATATTTTGATGGATGATCGCCTCCACTTCCCCATCCTGTATCTCCTCCACAATACGGAGGGGCTGATTCTCCCCCACCAATATGAGTTTGATGTGGCCCTGGACTATCCAAACCAATGGGTTGGTTGGATTGTGGTCGCAGGGGCGCGATCGCCTCTGCGATCGCAAGACGCAGTGCGTCGTCCATTGGCACAACAGATGGGTGCCGAACCTGACTCTGAAGAAGCTTTGACGGTACCAGGATTTCACACCATTTTTGACTCTCCCTATTATCAAGTGTTGCAGCGCTCATGACCGTCTTTTCTCGCCGTCGCTACTTACAGGGGGCCTTTGCCACTGCCGTGCTAGCCAGTCTAGCTCAGGGTCGATCCACCTCAGCCCAATCTCAGTCATTGCCCCCTACCCCAGGATCACCGTGGCAACTGGGCCTGGGTGAAGATCCGGCTCGACTCCTCCAGGAAATTCACACAGATCCAGCCGTCAAAGCCCTCCTGCAAGCCTGGTCTCCTCAATTTCTGGCGGCTTGGCTCAACAGTTTTGATCACCAAACGGGCGACTTAAGTTTTTGGCGCACTTGGCATCAGGAAGACCGCCTCAGCCAATGGTTTGAGCAAGGCTATGGCTTACAAGTAATTACCTGGGAAGACGATCGCCAATTACCCACGGGCGAGTATCATCTTTCCCGTCAATATCTAGCAGACTTGGAAGAAATTGCCACCTATATTCGCCAGGCTAACCCCCAGCAGCGACCCACCTACTGGACGTTGGCGACGGAGTTTTCCTATTGGCGCTTACCGGCAGATACCTACAATGCGGACACGGAGTCATACTACCAGGCATTGATGGCCAATCTCCTGCGGGCACGACAGATCATTCGCCGCCAACTACCCCAGGCATGGGTGGCCCTCAGTTGGGGCGGTTGGATTACCACCTTTGACGATCCGCAGCAGCGCCGAGGGCAAAGCATGATTCCCCCTTTCGCTGACACCATGGCCCAGATGGATGGCATTGCCTTTCAATCGATGCGACCGTTTCTGACGGGCGAACACAACCCGCAACTCAATCGACCCGACTGGGGGAATCCGGCTCAAATCCTCAAGTGCTGCCAAGTCTTTTCCCAGTATCACTCCTCTTTGATGGTGTCTCACTATGAACCTTCCATTAAGGAAAACCATCCCCACGGAGGACGTGCCGACATTGTCACCCATGATTTTTTACTGATGATGCAGCCTGATTGGCTGCAATCCGTGCAAAGTCTGGGCTTAGATAAGTTTTCGATCATGCACTATGGCCTTCTGAAGGGAGATGTCCACTTTTCCCAAACGGCGGCCCAGACCTTGCAACTCTTAACCCGCTAGCCCCCACTTCAGTTGCGTGGCATTCCTGTCCCCCATTTCCTTTGGTTGATTATGATGAAACATTTCTCCCCCCTCTCCCACATTTTCCGAGCCATCGCCAGCCTAAGTCTGGGAGGCTTGCTAGTGTGCGGTGGAGCTGTTCGTGCGATCGCTGGCGGCTTCACTCAACCCCAAGGGGAGGTGTTTACCAGTGTTACGTTTCGCACCTTTGAATCGGGTGATTTTGAGAAGCTAGAATTGCAAGGCTACGTTGAGTATGGGTTAAGAGAGGATATAACGCTGATTCTCAAAGTTCCTTACCAATGGCTTGAGCAAGCAGGACTCACCAACCAAGGGATAGCCGATCTAGAACTGGGCGCTCGTTGGAGGTATTTCAAAAATGATTCCCTAGCCGCCTCTATCCAAGGGATTTTGATCTTACCGCCTGGTTATGATGCGAATGCCAGTCCAGCCCTCGGCAGAGATGTCTTTGGAGCAGAACTCCGCTTGCCCCTGAGCCAAAGCTACCAATTGGGCAACCGAGAGGGTTATTGGACGGTGGAGATTGCCTATCGAGATTACTTTGGGTCTCAAAGCGATGAGCTGCGAGTCTTTGCTGAAGTCAATCAAGCGATCGCTCAACCCGTCTCTCTTGCCGCTCAGGTCGATTATGTTCGTACCCTTCAGGACGATCTCGTTTTTAGGCCGGAAGAGACGAATATTACCAAATTGATTGGTCAAGTCCGTTGGAAAGTCCTTGATAAGACAACTTTAGTCTTAGGGGGGTTCAAGAACGTCACGGGTCCTGATGCCAGTGGAATTGAAGTTCAGGTTTGGCACTCATTTAATCCATAACATGGGTCAAACATCCGTTTGCTGTGTTGAGGGTCAATGAGGCGAATAAGGCGATTACAAAAGGCAGTATCCATAATCGGTTGGCCTAATTCTTGGATTTGTATAATCAAGCCTAGGTTTACTTTTCAAGCATGGGCCTATTTTTAACGAGGTTTATTGGAAGAATGCACCATTGGTGATGCCCTGCTTAACTATTGCCATCAAGTGGATTTAATTACGCAGAAAATTAATTAATGTACAACTATTAAACGTTCAAAAAAATCTATTAATTGCTAATATAAACTCAGCCTAAATTAGGCTCTCAGTAGAGAGACTATAATATCTGCATTAGAGAATAATCTCATATGATGATGACTTAACATCCATCCGCTGAGATGACGTAACTGGCATCATTTTCGCTGCTTCAGAAGATTCTTTTCTGAATTTAGAACTATCAACATGATTGCGAGGCACAATCCCCGCAAGAGGTTTGTTTTGGGACTTTATTGAGCTTTAGAGGTTCCAAGGGTTTCCGTGGGCTTTCCTACCATCATGGTTTTGAATGATGCAGACCTGTTCCTAGGTAAAAAATACAAAGCTAAGGGGTTCTATCGTAATCTGCTTACCTCACTCTATTTATAACAATGAATCATAATTCTTTTAACCAGGGGCATCCCCCCCTGTCTGTAGCTTTTATTGCTCCTGGACTGGCACAAACGGATGTCCTCATCCAAGAGTTAAACGTGGATCAGGTTTTTGTACTCAATAATCAAACAGATACTATTGAGCAAATTTCCCACACTCTGTCTCAATTCCAGGATCTAGATAGTATTCACATCATTTCTCACGGCAGTCAAGGATCGATCCAACTTGGCAATACAGCCTTAAATCAAAGCACCGTCAACACTTACGCAACTGACCTTGAAAGCTGGGGAGAGGCCCTGACAGAACAGGGCGATCTGTTGTTCTACGGCTGCAATATCGGTGCTGGGAATGACGGATTAACCCTTCTGCAAGATATCAGTGCTCTAACGAATGCCGATGTGGCTGCCTCTGATGATTTAACGGGGCAAGGTGGCAACTGGTCTCTAGAAACAAGCGTGGGGCCTTTAGAAGCCACTGTTGCATTGAGTCAAACAGGGCAATCGACCTATCAAGGTACCTTAGCCACCATTGGCGAAAGTGGCAGAATCGACAATCTCAATCACCAATGGACCCGCATTACCCTTCAAGAAATCTATACCAATCCCGTTGTAGTCGCTGGTCCTCCCTCCTTTAATGGACCTCATCCCACCACGGTCAGGATCCGGAATGTAACCAATAATAGTTTCGAGGTCCGCATTGATGAGTGGGAGTACCTCGACGAATGGCACACCACGGAATCTCTTGGCTATTTAGTCGTTGAGGAAGGCACTCATACCTTAGCGGATGGTACCGTCCTCCAAGCTGGAACTAACCAGAGTAATAGCAATTGGGGAGCGATTGATTTTTCTACCCCCTTTACCAACACTCCATTATTATTTGCCCAAACCACGAGCGAGAATGAACGCTTTGCCGTTGCAGAGCGTATCAGGAATGTTACACCGACGGGATTTGATTTGCGACTGCAAGAGGAAGAATTGACTGACCAAACCCATGCGGTTGAAGACATAGACTGGATTGCGATCGCACCCAGTAGCGGCACCTTTGGTACCATCCCTTATATTGCTGATCAAATCGCTAGTGATCATCGGAATACCAATGCCAGCTTTAACAGTGTCTTCAGTGGGGGCAACACACCCATAGTCTTAGCCCAGGCCAACACCAGCAATGGCGGCGATCCTTTTGCGATTCGCTATCGCAGCCTAGGCACAACGGGCGCAACTCTATTTTTAGAAGAAGAGCAATCGAGAGACAGTGAAACCCGACATGTCTTTGAAGATGTGGCTTATTTAGCCCTGGATACTGGCCTCCTAGAAACACCCGATCCAGTTACGGATACCTTTTCCTTAGCGGATACCGATCCGATTTTGGTCGATGAATCTGCGGGTGTCGTCACTGTTACGGCAGTCCGCACAGGAGAGGCACTGGTCCGAGCTACCCTTGAGTACACCACTAATGAAGTGGGAGGTGCAGATGCCGCCTCAGCCGACGTCGATTTCACCCCTCCCACCTTGAATGGGCGAGACAATACGGGCGAAATTGTTTTCGAGATTGGCGAGACGGAAAAGACCTTCACTATCCCGATTATTGATGACACCTTATTTGAAGGGAATGAAACCTTTGCGGTTGGCATCCAAAATGCTAGCAATGGTAGCTTAGGGGCACCTCGCACCGCCCTAATTACAATTGTTGATGATGATGCAGCATCCACATTATCGGTGACGGATACCGCCATTAGCGTGGAAGAAGGAACGGCCACAGCCTCGATCACCGTTCAGCGCAGCGGCGATAGTTCTGGTGCAGCTTCAGTTGACTTCAGTACCAGTAATGGCACAGCGGTTGCTGGCGAAGACTACACAGCAACTTCCGGTACCCTGAACTTTGCTGCTGGACAAATCACCCAAACCCTGACAATTCCTATTCTCAATGATGCCTTTGTGGAAGGGGACGAAACCTTTGCTGTTACCCTCAGCAATCCGACCGGGGGGATCCTTGGGAATACCATCACCACCAATATCACCATTCTCGATAATGATTTAGCCTTAGGTGACCTTAATCGCACCACTGCAGTCTCAGGCTTAATCCAACCCACTACTCTGGACTGGACTCCTGATGGCAGATATATGCTGGTTGCTCAAAAGAACGGGGTTGTTCGAGTCATTGACAATGGCGTGCTTCAATCCACCCCCTTAGTGAATCTATCTAGCCAAGTGAATGATACTCGCGATCGCGGCTTGCTGGGTTTAGCGATTCATCCCGATTTCCCCAACACCCCCTATGTCTATCTGCTCTATACCTATGATCCTCCTGAAACGATCGGCAATTCAGGCTTAGCCGCCCCCGACGCCAATGGAAATCGCCCCTCGCGGATGGTAAGACTCACGATCGATCCCACTACAATGGTTGCCGACCCAAACAGCTTAGTTGTCTTAGCAGGTACTAACAGCACCTGGGCCTATACCAGTCAGCCAGATAGCAATAGTACTGGCAATATTTCAATTCTTCCGTCTGGTATCGTCAACGGTACCACCATCACCGCTCCCGCTGACCAAATTGATACAGGCACCCAAGACAACGATCCGGATCGTCCTGGCACGCAAAATCAAAATATTCGAGATTATCTAGCCACAGATAGTACATCCCACTCCATTGGCGATTTAGAGTTTGGACCCGATGGGTACTTGTATCTCAGTAATGGAGATGGAACGTCCTTCAATTTCACGGATCCTCGTGGTGTCCGTGTGCAGGATGTCAACAATTTATCGGGCAAGGTTCTACGCATCGATCCAATTACAGGTGAAGGCATTACCACCAATCCTTTCTTTAATGGTGATGCCAACAGCAACTCATCTAAGGTTTTTTATTCAGGACTCCGCAACCCCTATCGGTTTACCTTTGACCCTGTCACCCAGCTCCCCGTCATTGGTGATGTCGGTTGGACCCGTTGGGAAGAGATCAATACCGGGGTAGCAGGCTCTAACTTTGGCTGGCCTTACCTAGAAGGCCCCAACCGAACGGGTGGCTATCAGGATCTGTCCCAAGCCGCCTCCTTCTACAGCAACGGCAATCGAAATAATCCCGGAGATGCAGCAGCCGTTTTTCCTCTGTTATCGCGCAGTCATGGAGCACCCGATAATGCTAACGCTATCACCGTAGGAGATTTCTACAACAGCAATACGTTGATGTTTGGGGATGTTAATAACGGCACTCTCTATGCGGCTACGTTTGATAGCAACCGCCAAATCTCGAATGTCCAGGTCTTTGATTCCAATATACCCTTTGTAGTGGATATGAAGATGGGACCTGATGGTCGACTTTATGGTGTTGATCTTGCCTCTGGGGAAATCTTACGCTGGGATCCTGTAAGTTCCGGTCAATCTCCACAACCCAATTTATCGACATCCTTCGATAATTTTGCCGACCTCTCCTCCCTTAATCTCAATGGTAGTGCGACAGGCAACAACGATCGGCTCCGTCTAACACCCGACAGTGGTAGGCGAACTGGGAGTGCCTTTATCAATCAAGCCTTCCAAGTGGATAGTGATACCAGCTTCTCAACTCAATTCCAATTCCAGATTACGGGAGGCCAAGGTACTGATGGTGCAGATGGTTTTACCTTAGTCCTGCAAAACAGTACGTCAGGAGCGAATGCTTTAGGCGGACTAGGTGGCAGTTTAGGCTATGCAGGCATTGCCAATAGTATCGCTATTGAATTCGATACCTACGATAATGGTGCTATCGATATCAATAACAACCACTTATCTATTTTGAGGAATGGGAGTGTGGACACTGCGCTCGCTTCGGTGAATGCTCCCTTTGACTTAAATAATGGCAATCCTCTAACCGCTTGGGTGGACTATGACGGCGACACGGACTTGCTGCGAGTGTATTTATCCGACACTGACGTCCAACCCGTCGATGCAGTGCTATCCACCAATATTGATTTAGCGGGTACCTTAGGAAATCAAGCCTTTGTCGGGTTTACCGCTGGTACTGGTGGACGGACCAACGACCAAGATATTTTGAATTGGTCTTTTAACAGCACCGTCTAAGTTTTTATGGCTTGCGGCGCTGAGCAATTTCCCGAAAACACTGAATGTACTGTGTATGACCTTTTGGAAAGACTACATTGAGGGTTAACGGGTCTTCTGTATCTCGATCATCTCCAGGGCCAGCAATGACCCGATATGAGCTTGCACCGATTGCATTAGTAGGTACAAGTTCTAGCTGTAATGGCTTGCGATTTTTGACCTCGCCGCCACTACTATCAACATAGCCAACGACATTGTCAGTCTTAAATTCTCGACCAAGGGTTTGAATGAGGTGTAAGAAGTTGCGATCGCTCCCTCCGCGCTGAAACCGCAATTCTCCATCTTCTTCAACAGCCTTGCTAGTGACTGTGTCCCCAACACCGATAAGAATGGGCATATGAGCGGGGTCAAAGTTTTCTTTGACTAATGCCATTAATGCAACCTGGGATTGGGGAGCCTGTCGCGCGTTAAAGTCCTCGCCTAGAGGATAGTGCCCGGTGCATTGGTGATAATAGCGATTCAAGATCACTAGCACTCCAACTTCTTTGATACCGCCTTGCAACATAAATTGGAAATCTGTGGTTCCAGCATCTTGCGGTGTGGCAGGCTGCAAAATTTCATTTCCTTGCTCGTCTTTCCCCAAATTAGGAGCGTAATGGACAAAGAATGACCGACTGAGTCCTTGAGCCTGAGCCTGTTGCAATAATTCCGTCATCAACCCCTGCATCTCTTGCTGCAGGTGGCCATACTGTTCTATCTGATCTACAAAATGGTCATAGAATACATTGAGATTTGCAGTCGGCGAAACGGGGTTATCCAGAACAGCAGCTTGGATACAGGGTTGAATTCGCGAGTCATTCTCGGCTCGCACCTGAAAATATTGCTGTAAATGCTGGGTGATCCGCTGGGGGACAGACGCGAGAAACTCTAACTCTTGAGAACTCACACCTGGATGGGAAACGGTACCAAATCGGTCCTGCCATTGAACCCCACCCGCTGCAAGGCCCGGTAAATAGAGTCCTTCTTTAGCAACGATATCTGGTTCAAAGGCTTGCTCAACAATATAATTCACGCCCCTATTGCCAATATGTTCACCATTGGTGAGAACATAAAAATTTCCATCTAGCTGTTGGGCAGCACGAACATAGGCTGGATCGATGGTACGAGTCAATGGGTCTTTGACCAAGCCCATACAGACCCCGTCTAAATCTTGAATAATTAAGAGATTCTGTTGCTGAACGCATTGATCAATAAATATACCGTGATTTAATGACCAAACTTGCTCAGACAAAGGGAGATTAGGCATCGGTGAAGACCAGGAAACTAACCCACGCTAGGCCGTTTTCGCAGTAACTGGTTCTGTGGGCGACGCTTCTGCTGATGTGACCACCCTCGGATGATTCTGCAAATGCACCGCTAACTGAGATTCAATCTGCTCTCGCACAATCTGCCGATATTCCAGGAAATGCTCTACGAAGGCAGAAGCAGATAAATATCGTGTTGTAACTTGAGGATTGTTTTGGAGAATGCGGAACAAATTAATCCAAAACTTCCAGCGAGTTTTGCGAACAACACCTTGTCGCCAAGCTAGAGTTGCTAGCGCCCGAATATCTAACCAGCTCACCTTCAGAGAACTCTTACCCGAGCCGCCCGCCCGGGGACGAATTTTCATACTCATAAAATGGCGGAAGGTGCGGTCTAGATACTTTTGCGGGTCATAGATATTGCAGAAAGCTTCAATATACTCCTCTGCAATGTCTTCAATGGGGCGCGTGGGAATAAAGTTCATCAAGGAGGTTTGATTTCCCGTCCCTTCCTGGTCTTTAATTAAACGCCCTTCCTTTTCTAAGCGATGCCAAAGCGCCGTATTCGGCAATGCTTGCAACATACTAAATAAGGCAATCGGAATATTGGTTTTTTCGACGAAACGGGTAATGCGATCGCCCGCGCCACTCTTTTCCCCATCAAAGCCAATAATAAACCCGGCCATGATTCGCAATCCCTTTTCAGACATGGTATCAATGGCTTCACTCAGGGAGTCGCGAGTATTCTGAAATTTCTTAGTGACCTTCAGGCTATCTTCATCTGGGGTTTCAATGCCCAGGAAGACGCTGTTAAAGTTGCACTCAATCATCAGATCCATCAGCTCGTGATCTTGAGCCAAATCTACTGAAGCCTCAGTTACAAAGCTAAAGGGATAGTTCTTCTCCGCAATCCATCCTCGTAATTCGGCCAGCAACAGTTTGACATTGCGCTTATTGCCGATGAAATTGTCATCCACCATAAACACAGACCCTCGCCAGCCCAACTCGTAAAGTCGTTCTAGCTCACCAATGAGCTGTGCTGGGGTCTTGGTACGGGGTTTACGGCCGTAGAGAACAATAATGTCGCAGAATTCGCACTGGAACGGACATCCCCGTGAGAACTGCACCGACATGTTGTCGTAGGCAGGAAATTTCAGCAGATCGTAGCGGGGAATAGGGGTTTCGGTAACCGCTGGCTTTTCAGTAGCCCGATAGACACCAGATTCTTCGCCCTGTTCGATGGCTTCCACAAACATGGGTAGGGTAATTTCCCCCTCATCCAAAATCAAATAATCGGCACCCACTGCCTGCACCTCTTGTGGCATTGACGTGGCGTAGGGACCACCCACTGCCACTTTTTTACCCCGTCGATGAGCCTCGCCCACGAGATCTAATAAATCGTCTTTTTGGACAATCATGCCCGATAGAATCACTAGCTCAGCCCAATCCCAATCGGGCTCAGGTACAGACTCTATATTGCGATCAATGAGTCGAAACTCCCATTCTTGGGGAAGGATAGCGGCTACTGTAACCAACCCCAGGGGGGGCAATAATGCTTTCTTATCAACTAAGGATAAGGTTTTCTCAAAAGACCAAAAACTTTTTGGAAAGAGGGGGTAAATCAGTAAAACTCGCATAGAGAAGCCACGTCTCCTAATCCAAATACCTCAAATCTTACCGCTTATTTGCTTTTCTTGCTGAGAGTAGATTTAACCTTAGACATTGACTTAAATTAATCCTGTTTTCTTGAATTTGTGAGGGACTTCATCAATTTTGTCAACTAGGGTTATGCCTTTAAACCCAACTGTCTACGCACCCATGTTGCACCCATAAATAGTAGGGGTGTTACTACTCCTCCCGTTAAAATCAAATGCAATGGAAAGTGAAAATAGAAAAACCATAGGAGCAAAACCCCATAGGTCGAATCCATGTGATCAATCACATAGAAAAATTTGTTATTTTCATCACCAGGGGGAATCTGTAACCGTCTTTTGACGAAGGAATTCGGCAACTCCGATAGGTTAAAGACAAAGCCGACTAACAATCCATACTCAATAAAATTAAAGTTGGATAATTGAATCTGCGGGCCTGAGTTCGAGAACAGTTGAAACTCCAATCCTTGCAGTAAAAAGGTACTCACCACACAGGTTAGTGGTAAACTAATCAATCCTCTCCACCGCTTATTTACACCAAACCACTGGGATTGAATCGGCACATTTAAAAGTTCGAAAGGTTTAGTTTTCCACAGGAACGCCTCCAAGACCCCAGCCAGGAATAGCCCAACACCTAGCCATAAAATATTCAAAGTATCTTGAGCAAAGTGGGTCCAGAAAAGCATTGTTTTCGCAACAGATTAAATTGGATATTGTCTTTGAAGAACAACTATTTTTGGTCAGCGGCTCAAAACCAATCGCTGCTGACATTCGGGCTAGAGGATGGTTGACGACAACCAGTTTGTCCTGGTTCCATGCTGGCCTGCGACAAACTTTATCCTTTGATGACGTGGTCGGCGTCAAGCCTACTGGCAAAATATATCCACAGGGATTCTTTGGATTTGTTCTATGTGCCTATCCCGCTCCTAGGACTGTACCCCAGCACCGACAGTTAAGGGAATATGAGTTTGTCTGTTCCACAGAGCAGATGCGATCTCAATGGATTAATGCCATTCGTCAAGCCTTGCAAGGACTCCCCATTCAGCCACAGCAAATCGTCCCTCCCCGCCACCTTCAAGTCCTAATCAATCCCAGGGGTGGACGACGACAAGCCAAACAAGTTTTTCAATCGATCCAGACCATCTTAGAAGATGCCCATTGCCAGATCAGTATCTTGGAAACCCAAGGGGGAGAACGGACTATCCAGTCCGTTCGGGACTTTGACTTATCGAAAATAGATGGATTTGTGGTTGTTGGGGGCGATGGCACCGTTTATGAGCTGATCAATGGCCTGATGACCCATGCCGAGGCAGAGGCTGCGATCGCAAAACCCATCGGCATTATTCCGGCTGGGACAGGTAATGGTTTGGGAAAAACCATTCTAGAGTTATCCAGAGAAACTTACGATCCAAGGAATGCGGCCTTCATCATTGCCAAAGGCCAGTGCCAACCCATCAATCTTGGTGTAGTCAAGCAAGACGGCAAACAATACTACAGCATTCTCTCCTTAGCCTGGGCCTTAATTAGCGATATCGATATTAAATCCAATAAACTTCGTTTCCTCAAATTTTTGGGCTCCTTGCGCAGTGATTTATATGCCTTTCTCAGCATTTTGGCCCTGCGTAGTTATCAAGGTCGGATTTCCTTCCTTCCAGCCTCTGACTGGCCCCCCAACCCTCATGGCCCTCAACAACCCTCTTCTCCATCTTGGCCTCAACCAACGGCAGAGCTAGAGGATTCCTCCTCCCCAGGCTGGCAAGTTCTCGAAGGAGAATTTGTTGCCCTATGGGTGATGAATGTCGCTTGGGCCACCCATAGTGTTTTGGCAGCACCCCATGCGCGGTTGGCGGATGGCTGTATGGATGTCTTAATCATTCGTAAAGGAATTACGCGCTGGCGCTTGCTGACCGCATTCCTCAAAATTGCCACTGGAGAGCATCTCCTCCTCCCAGAAATGGAATACTACAAGGTGCGCTGTCTACGCCTAGAACCGCTAAGTTCCAAGGGCCTACTTGCCGTTGATGGAGAACAAATTAATTATCGCTCCGTAAAAATGGATGTTTTGGCAAACCACGCTCAAGTCTTTTGCCGTTAATCCGAGTGCTCACGAGCCGATGTATACTCTTCCCCAACTGCCCGAGCTGAGCGAGGGCTGAGAACGTCCCTGTACTGACATCAGAGATTCAGTGGAGTCCTTATTCTCAATATGAAGTTTATTACCCTATCGACTGGGATTTGCGTAGCTATCGTGGGTGGCAGTCTACCTACCCATGCTGAGACTACCCCATTCTCAGAGCCACTCCTCACCCCTACTTCATGTGACGCATGCCATCTCAACTCATCTGAGCTAAAAACGGCTGATTTCAGTTTTAGCCACAGTCCGGCAATCCAGATCAAACAGACCTCCAGCAGCTTGAAATTTGCCAATTCAAGCAAGACAACTCATTCAGTTAGTTTTCAATCCACTGCTGCTCAACAGGTTAATGCCGCCCTTGTCAGCCCTACAAATGCTAGCTCAGACGTTACCGCAGAGGAAACACCTCTCTCGTCTGCCTCTCATCCCCCACCATCAACTCCGTCTCGTTCAACACCATTACTTCCACAGCAGACCCTTATCTCTCAAGTAACCCCTCAGCAAAATGCCTCTGCTCCAATTCCCATCTCAACGAGTGCAGAGGATCTAGCCCAGGTTGACTCAGTCCCGCCAGCCGAAACTGATGTTGAGACTGACAAGGACGTTGAGGAGAACGAAGACAATTCAACCCCACAGTTTAGCCCTTTAGCCAATCAGCAATTTCAGCAACCCACGGCGATTCACCTGCCCAAGGGAATAGTCGCCCTGAGCCTCTACAATCGCCTGTTCTTTTTGCCGGGGACTGAAGCGGATAGCGGTACAGCTGCCTACCCTAATTTTGGCGTTACCTGGGGGATCACAGACAGTACAGAGCTAGACTTAACCCTGCAGGTGGTGGATACAGGCACCCCTGACCGACTGGGGCCTTTTGGCGTTGTTAGACGGGTCAACAACCGAGATTTAACCCTATCCGTTAAGCAAAGACTTTGGGATAACACCGATGATACGTTAGCCTTCAGCGGTTCCTTCTCGCTGGCGGTGCCCCTGACCAATCGCACCTTTGAATTTACGCCCGGAGGGATTGAGCAGGAAGACAGCAGTTTAATTCCAGCCCTACAATTTCCCTTCACCGCTACCGTTAGCGATCGCTGGCAGTTTACCCTTTCACCCACCATTGCCTTCTTCTCCGATAGCAATGCGGTCTTTATCCCCCGTCCGCCCCTCGCCAACCCAGGTTCCTTCGGCACGACATTTGGGTTAAGCGGGGCGATTTCTTATCAGGTCCATCCTCGGATCACCCTTTGGGGAGATGCGTTTGTGCCCTTTACCGGCAACAACAGTTTTAATCGGGATACGGGATTGCCTGCCAAATCTATTGCTTACAATGCGGGTCTGCGGTATTTCCTTAATCCCAGCCTCGGTCTCGATATCTTTGCCTCCAATACGTTTGGCAGCAAAGGACCGTTAGCCTTAACAGCTGATCGAGACTTAACCGCCTTGGGTTTGAGAGTGATTTCTTTACCGAGTCTCTTGGCCGCCAATCGTCGGATTGCCGATAGCTTCAACCGTGAGCAGAATGGCCAAGATTCGACCAATACCACCGATGGTTTAGCCTTTTTTGATGGCGGGACGGTGCCCAGTCAGCGTTTCCTCTTCCATTTGCAGGGGGGCGGACAAGGCATTCAGACCGCGCTTCGCTATGGAGTGACGAAGGATTTCGAACTTTCAGCTTACCTAGACTATATCTTTGGGGAGGTGGACGAATCAGAGCAAGGATTTGGCGTTAAACTGCGACTGCTGAACCAGGATGAGGCAGCGCCTTTGACAGCCAGTGCAGCAGTAACGGTGGGACTTACCAATAATATCTTCGATAATTTTGATAACAACAATCGCAATGGTTTGTTTCGCCAAGGAGCCCCCAAAGACTTTCCTCTAATTTTCAGAACGGATAGTCCAGAAGGTAGACGCTTTGTAGTGACTCTTTCTTTACCCCTACACTACAAAGTCAACGATCAACTGGCCTTTTGGTTCACTCCTATTGCGGGTTTTGTTCAGCGAGATGGTCTGGAGCTAGGAGGCTTTAATGTGGGTGGCTCCGTTGAAGTGATTCGTGACCTTAGCTTAGTCGGTGAATTGGGCGCCAATTTCTTGGGTGAGGGCAATGCCTTTATCGGCAACACCCTTGCTGATCGCATTCCCTGGTCCGTGGCCGTGCGCTGGAATCCCAGAAGCATTATCGGAGGCGATGAATCAGGCCAGAATCAACCCAATGTTGAATTCTTCGTCACTAATCGCGTGGGCTCATCGACTTGGCATCAACTCCGTGTCAGAGATCAAAACGAAATCACCGTTGGCGCAGGTATTTCTATACCCTTCTAAGAGGCCATTTATAAAGTAAGTGTGAAATAGGGTCTAGATGTGTGGATTGTAGGTTTAGGTTCAAAGTGCTGTGCTGAGCCAAACCGATGTCTG
>JANQPU010000149.1 GCA_028285315.1 Acaryochloris sp. IP29b_bin.176 | reverse complement strand
TGCCCTACATCAGTTTCTGAATTGCTTTATCTCAGAAGCTTATGATGCTGGGGCCTCCTTATCTTCACGGCCTCTCAATTAAGTCGCACATCGCCTCATATAACAACTTCCTATCCCCTAAAATTGAAGAGACCGATGTGGGCATAAGGAGATTCTGTCAATGATAACTACCCTCCTCATTCAAACAGAGACAACTCCAATGACCGTTTCGCTGCCTATGGTTGCGCCCATGACGCAGGAAGAGTTCTATTCATTTTGCCTAGCAAATCGAGATCTGCGGATAGAACGAACGGCGGCTGGAGAAGTAGAGATTATGCCCCCTGCGTTTTCAGATACTGGCAATCGTAACTTTAATCTTGCTGTTCAGATCGGTTTGTGGGCTGAGAAGGACGGAACAGGTCTAGGGTTCGACTCTAGCGCAGGGTTTACGCTGTCTAATGGAGCTATGCGATGGTCTCCGACCGGCCTTCGGCCATCGCCCGATGCATCGTGGATGAAAGCCGAACGCTGGCATACCTTGACGACGGAGGAACAAGCATCCTTTGCCCCCATCTGCCCTGACTTTGTGATTGAATTACGCTCCGCGAGTGATACCTTGAGTGGTTTGCAAACCAAGATGCAAGAGTATATTGAGAATGGCACCTTACTGGGCTGGTTAATTGATCGCAAAAACCAAACTGTGTATATTTATCGTCCCAATCAAGACCCTGAGATTCTTGAGAACCCGAGCCAGGTCAGCGGCGATCCAGAACTTCCTGGTTTCAGCTTGCTAATGGCTAAAATCTGGTGACCTGCACTGGTTACTGACCTGACGATGCCATCCCATTCAATTATGCTTCCATGAGAAGCGAGGATTTTAGAGATCGGCAGAAGGTGCTGATTGCTGACAAACCTTGACTGGGGCTGCCTTCGCCCAATCGATTGACAAACGCACTACCCACAATTGCCGCATCTGCCCCCCAATCCATGACCTGACGAGCATGTTCTGTCCGCGAGATACCAAAACCGACGCCAATGGGCTTATCCGTGACTTGTCGCAAATCAGCAATTAAATCTTGAACGCGGTTTTCCACCTTAGTGCGCATTCCCGTAACGCCTGTGGTACTCACTAAGTAGATAAAGCCTTGCGATCGCAACGCAATTTTCTCAATCCGTTCTTGGGAACTAGTAGGAGCGACAAGTAGAGTCACTTCAATGCCCAAGTCAGCCGCTTGCTGCAATAAATTCTCCGATTCTTCTAAGGGTAAATCAGGAACCACCAACCCCTGCACCCCAGCTTTAGCAATCTGCTGCAGAAATTCAGGAACGCCTCGATGATAGATGGGATTGTAGTAGGTAAATAAAATAATCGGGGCTCGAATCTCGGGGGCAAGGTCTGTTACCATCCCTAAAACATGATCAAGACGGGTACCCTGCTGCAATGCCCGAGTTGCCGCTGCTTGGATCACTGGTCCATCTGCCAAGGGATCTGAATAGGGAACCCCCAATTCAATCAAATCTGCACCACTTGCATCTAGCTGGCGTAGGGCGTTGGCTGTGGTTTCTAAATCTGGATCTCCAGCCGTCAAGAAAGGAATGAGGGCGCATTGGCCGCGATTGCGCAGTTGGGCAAAACAATTAGAAACGGAAGTCATCGCTATTCAGTCTCATCGTCAATAGAAGCTTGCAGCGCTTCGAGTTCTTCCGGCGTCATTTCTTGCAAGCGCTTTTCTAGCAGGGCATTTTCGTAGTCTTCGCGCTGTTGGTTATAGGTCATGTTACCTGTGACCACCCGTAGAAAGTAGGAGGCGACCCAGCCCAATAGTCCTGCCGCAAAAATGACTTGGCTCCAGACCCCTGCGCTTTGAGGTTCGATGCCAGTAAACCGCAAACCCACATAGATGAGTCCCCCGGCTAAAAACACACCGAGACCAATTGCGATCGCATCTATTCGGCGCATAAACTCAACCTAAATTTTGCGCGGTTGGGGACGGAAGTTCAAAAAGGGGCTGAGCAAGAGCAAACTGGGAAAGAAAAAGAACACCAGAAAATACATAAACCCACGCTCCAAAGAGCTGGCAACATACCAGCGCTTTTGTAGATAAAAGTAGGTCATGGTGGGCATCACCAGCAGATAGCCACCCAACAGTCCCAATAAGAGGATTACATTGACAACCATAGAAATTGGATTTTTACTCAAGTCCAGGGGATTTAGAACATGCTGGCACACAGCCTAAAGGAGTTGATCCTTCGCATTTCGTCTTCCCATTCTACCTCGCAGATTACCTTCTCCCCAGAATTAACGGCATCTCAGACCACAAGTTGGTTTAGGGTTGGGTGGATGCCAACAGTTTGGCAATTTGTCGCTCCAGCACCTTCACTCGCTGGCCCAGTTGGGGTAGTTTCTTGACCGCCGCCATGGCCCGTAACCATAGTTGATGCTCAATGGCTGGATAGCCCGCTACTTGCGTGTCTGGAGCTAAGGATTGGTGGACGCCACTTTGGGCGGCAACGGTGATGCGATCCCCCAAGGTGACTTGCCCCGAGATACCGACTTGTCCAGCTAAAATCACCTGCTGGCGCAACTTCGTTGCGCCAGCTAACCCAACTTGGGCACAAATTAGACTATCTATCCCGATTTGACAACCGTGACCAATTTGCACCAGGTTGTCAATTTTTGTCCCGGCACCAATGCGGGTCTCACCGACTGCGGGCCGATCAATCGTCGTATTGCACCCCACTACAACGTGATCTTCAAGAATAGTCTGACCAGCTTGCGGCATTGAATATCAGCGACGAGTTTGATCTGCTACAGGGACAAACCCAAATCCCTCTGCTCCAATTACAGCACCACTATGGATTACACAATCAGCTCCAATCACTGTACGTTCATGAATCACACAGTTGGCATGGAGAATGGTGCGATCGCCAATGGTAACCTGTGGGTAAATGACCACATTGGGATAAATCTGTACCTCATTCCCTACATTGACGCCTGCCTGAATTGCAGCATGGGCACCAATGCCAACCCCAGCTCCTAATTGGGCAGAGCTATCAATGGCAGCGGTTGGATGGTATTCAGGTGGCAATCGCCAGGGTTGATACCAATAGGCTAAGGCTCGGGCAAACCCATATCGGGGATACTCCGTCGCGACCCAAGCAATTCCCCTAGCAGTAGCCTGGGCTTGTAAGTTTTGATCAGGCGGCAAAATCAAGGCACTGGCCTGAGTTGCTGCTCTTGATCAGCCCATCGGAGACCTTCGACAAAGCTGAGCATCCCAGGACGGGCCTGATCAAGAGCAGCAACTCCGTTTAAGTCTGGATCTGTCGGGGAAAAACTCATTGCCAAAGGCGTGATAGTAAGCTGCTTAATCAGCTCACTCAGTTTCATAATTGGGTTGATCCCTCCGTTGTCGCCTGGTTTCTGAGCCTTAATTCAGCACCTTCATTTGCTTGATCTTCCACTGATCTTGCTCCCGGATCAGCTCATACCGAACCCGATAGGTATCCTCCGTATAGGCAGTTGTCGTTTGTTGCCCCCCTTCAAAAACCTTCGCGGTCTCAGTTACCGTTGCCTCAACAGTGGCTTGAGTTGGACTCTGCTGCTTAATCGCATTAATTTTCAGATCATCAAAGATGTATTCCAAATGGATCTGATTAGCTTGGTCGGATTGAGCCCCCGCTTTCCATTCAGATAGGCTAGGTTCAGCCAGAATCTTATCAAGGGCGGCGATTTGATGGTCTTTCCCCATCGCTTCAGCTTTTGCCGTTTGCCAAGACTGAATAATTTGCCGAGCACTAGCTGTAGTTACTTCATCACTAGTGGCTGGTGTGGGAGACGGAGTTGGACTGGCTACTGGAGGGCTAGCGGGTGTAGTTGGACTCACCCTTGGACTAACGGGAGGAGGAATGGGGTCAGGGCTGCCCGATACACTAGGATCAGAAGCTGGAGTATCAGCACCTGGCACTGGCTCTTCTTGGCGAGAACATTGACTAATAATGCCAAATAGGGCTAATAACACTAGGGCTACGGCACCCGCTGCAAAGAACCACCGACGGTATTGGAGCTGCGATCGCTGCCGCCGAAGCTTTGGAGCAACCTCATCTCTCTGACTCCTTACAGACTCAGCCTTAGCAGTAGAGGATGTAGGTTGTTTCCTAGCGTTTTCTGGGCTCCCTAATGGCGATAAAGGAGTCACCTGTGGACCTGATAGGGGCTGTTTTTGGGGGGAGGGTGAACGTCTTGAATCTTGACGATGAGCAGTTTGAGCCGGAAGGCGCCCTTCTCGCGCTGAGCTGAGCGTTTCGCTCCCTTGTTTAGCCAACAACGGTAAATCTGCAGATGTCGTTGCTGCTGGCATTCGAGGTGATACAGGCTCTGGTGCTAACCCATTCAGATAAGCCTGAATATGCTCATCGTTAAAGTAATTTTGTAAAGAAACATGGGTTTCTGCAAGATCCCGAAAGTAGGGATAGACTTCCTGCTGCAACCACCGTTCTGTATATAAAAATAGGCCGGGGACCAAATCTTCTGATCCCTCAGAGTATTGGTGAATAAACTCTAAAGATTCTTGGTCTCGACTCAATGGCAACGTCTGAATCGCAGCACCAGGTTGACCTAACAACAAATAGCACATTGACTTTTCGACATGAATATCTTGTCGATCAGCAAGCTGCGTTAACGCCAATTTTGCCTGCTGAATATACTCCGGTTTTCCCTGAGAGCAGCCTTTAGCAACCAACGCATAAACTAATAAGTAGCGAGCTACAGCAGACGGACGTTCACTCTCTTTGGTAAAGAGGTCTTGCTGCTCCTGCACCGTTAAGTGGCACCGCAGCTGCTGAATAAACCGGAGAAAGTCATCGACACTCAATCCTGATAAATCACCTTGCTGTCCATCAATCCCTCCTCGCTCATCCAGCATCGCTTGCAGAAGGGCAAAGCCCTGTTGGCGCTTGTCCACCTCTGCTTCAGTCGCAGCTAGTAATTCCAAAATACGATAGGGACGAAGTTTATATAAATCCAGCTCTATTTCTCGTTGGACTGAGGGAAACAACTGCTCTTGGGTCAGTAATTTCAAGCCAGACTGTAAAACATCGGAAGCCTTTTCAAATTGCTTTTGCTGCCAACACTCTCGTCCTGCTTCTAAATTCGCTAAGGCCATCGCCAAGACCACGTCTTCATCAGAGCCATGATTCGCAGATGGCAAACGGTTGAGATCAATGGATCGCTTGAGATATTCTGCTCCTAAATGGGCTATCCGTTCATAATCACTCTGCTCTTGCAGCAGCAATAAAGTACCCACCAGTTGAGAGTCTTGCAGTTCCATACTCCCAGTATCTGAAGGCGCAGATTCCGTTAAAATAGATTGGTCGTAAGCAGTGCGTGCATTGGGGTCAGAAAGTACAGCATATGCTTCTTGCAAAAGCTGAGTCCGAGCTGCGATCGCTGATTTAGAGTATTCTTGGCGGGGGAGCTGCTGACAACGGTCGGCAAATGCCTGTTCAATTTGCTCTGGTGTCGCTTGAATTGGCACACCCAATATTTGATATAAGTCTAAAGGAATACGCACAATTCAGTATCCTTGTGAGCCATTTACCGGAAGTGAATAACAGATGAGAAATGAAAATACAAGACAGCAAAGCACTTGAAAACATCATAACCTGCTGCTTGTAAACGTATACTCTATAGAGGTTCAGTAACGTATATTCATAGCAGCTTAACAAGAAGGTTGACAATTCATCAGCTACTCCTTGTTAGTTATGATGCTGGATTATTGAAATCTAAGCATTCCCAAACACTAGATGTTGACAGACAGCTCAATAGATTGATCCAGCCTTGGCAACATCACTCCAACTGAGGACACTATACATCAATGGTTCAAGAAAGAGTTCTACCCAAATTTTCCACTCCTAAAATCAACATCACCCGTGATGAAGGACTCATCCTTTACGAGGATATGGTTTTGGGACGAGCTTTTGAGGACAAATGTGCCGAGATGTACTATCGGGGTAAAATGTTCGGCTTTGTCCATCTTTATAACGGCCAGGAAGCGGTCTCTACGGGCATCGCCAAAGCTATGCGCCCTGATGACTTCATTTGCAGCACCTATCGGGACCACGTTCACGCCCTGAGTGCAGGTGTTCCGGCACGGCAAGTCATGGCAGAGTTATTCGGGAAAGAAACGGGTTGCAGCAAGGGACGGGGGGGCTCCATGCACTTGTTCTCAGCTGAACATAATTTGATTGGAGGATTTGCCTTTGTGGCTGAAGGAATTCCTGTTGCCACTGGCGTTGCGTTTCAAAGCCGCTATCGCCGAGAAGCAATGGGAGATGCAACGTCAGATCAGGTGACAGCTTGCTTCTTTGGAGATGGTGCCAGCAATAATGGTCAGTTTTTTGAGTGTCTGAATATGGCATCTCTGTGGAAATTGCCTATCTTGTTCGTGGTGGAAAATAACAAATGGGCTATTGGTATGGCCCATGAACGAGCTAGTTCAGAAACTGAGATCTACAAGAAAGCGAAAGTCTTTGGTATGGAAGGGGTTGAAGTGGATGGCATGGATGTCTTAGCGGTTCGGGAAGTTGCTCAAACCGCGATCGCACGGGCTCGTGCCGGAGAAGGTCCAACTCTGATTGAAGCGTTAACGTATCGATTCCGAGGACATTCCTTAGCCGATCCAGATGAACTGAGATCCCCAGCAGAAAAGGAAGAATGGTTAGCCCGCGATCCTATCCAAAGATTCCAAGCCTATCTTGTAGAGCAAAAATTGGCAAAGCAGCAAGAGCTAGATGATATTAGCAAGAAAATTCAAGGGGTGATTGAAGATGCCGTCCGGTTCGCTGAAGAAAGTCCAGATCCACAACCAGAAGATCTCTACCGATATATTTTTGTAGATGATTAAACCAGCAATTCTGAATGGATAGATGTCTTTAATTCTACGCATTATGTGAATTCTATTAGCTTGGCACTATCGTTTGCTCAAAGGTGAGAACATCAATGCCAAAGCGCTGGCGCAATAGAATGCGTAGCGTGT
>JANQPU010000148.1 GCA_028285315.1 Acaryochloris sp. IP29b_bin.176 | reverse complement strand
ACACGCTACGCATTCTATTGCGCCAGCGCTTTGGCATTGATGTTCTCACCTTTGAGCAAACGATAGTGCCAAGCTAATAGAATTCACATAATGCGTAGACTATTCCCGATCATCCTGACGGGGCAATGACAACGATTGTCTATCGGGCTCACGCCCAGAAAACTAACTGAGGCAAAAGCAAGTGGCTAGTTTAAAGCAGCGCGTTCTCTTCCTACCTTTGATTGGTTTGATACCAATAAGTCTCCAAGAGTGTAATTTTGATTAGTGACTAAAGTAGGCTAGGAGAGGATTTCACAGATTTGAAAATTACGCTTGCAGACACAGTTTGGTATGAGTACCCTGTTCGGGAGTCCTCAGTTTTTTGCTATTTCTCAAGAGTCGAGACCTTCTCATCTGGGTAAGCAATTACAGCAACAGGTCCAAAACTGCGTGGGTCGCTCCCCTGCTGCAGCACAATCCACCCAGCGTTATCAAACCTGTATTACTCAGCTTATTCTGCTGGATGCCAAGGGCAATCGACGTCCAGATGCTTCTCAACGATTGCTGGCACTCTTTGAGGCGATGGGGATTGCCATTCCCAAACGTCAGCGACAAGGCCAAACGACCCTAGCGTTGCAAACCATTCCAAAAAGTAACTGCTTCAGCCTCCCGGTCAAACTTAAGGGATATACTGGGCAATTCTTACTGGATACAGGTGTTACCCATACCGTCATTAACACGACCTTGGGGAAACAATTGGGCTTACCGCTGCAAGATTATCCATCCCATTTGACCCAAGGCTTGGCTTTTGGAGAGGGTAAAAAGGCTCAGGTTGGCATCTATCCAGCGCTGACGTTGAGTGTTCAGGATGCCTCGATGCAGCAAATTCACCCCTTGGGAATGCCGAAACAGGCTCTTCTCTACAACTTAATCTGGGATTCTCGGGCTGGACTTTCTTAGCCAGTTTGATCTGGTTATTAACCCCAGTCGTCGACAGATGCAGTTACTCCCGCCCACTCCCCAGAAGGAGGGCATCCCCTTATCAGGCAAGGGCGGCTGGCTAACGGTTCAGGTGTTGATTAATGGCCAAGGTCCTTTTACCTTTGCCCTCGATACAGGGGCAACCCAAACGATTGTCTCCCCGAAGTTAGCTACCCACTTATCTCTCTCCCACACTGCTAAACCCATTCAACTTCAAGGATTGCTGGGGATAGAAACGGCTCAACCGACTCGACTTCGTTGGGTTCAGATTAATCAACATCGAACCAACCAGCTTGATGCCTTAATCCTTGCTAGTTCTCTGATTGAGCGGATGCAGGTAGATGGCTTAATCGGCCAGGATTTTCTGAACCAATACCGTCAGTATTGGCAATTTGGCCCACAGAATGCTCTAGGAATGGTGGAGCAAGGGACATTACAGCTCTCCCCCGTGAAGCCATGAACAATTCCTAGGTCGTCCAGGCCGGATGGGAAAGCAAGGCATTTAAGACCTGAACCCCCCGCAGTTGATTAGACAGGGGTAGATGTCCACGAGGGGCACTCAGATCCCAGGTGAATTCGTCGGGATAGCGGGTCCAATTTCGACCGGAGCGCCAGTTGATTTTGGGCCATAGAGCATCCCAATTTCGGCCTACACTCAGCCACAATTGCCGTTGAACGCTGTAGCCAAATTTGCCTTCAGAGTGTACCAACCACAGTTGGTTAATGGTTTGCAAATCGGGAATGGGATATTGCTCCACTTCGGTGAAATAGATCCACTTACGTTTTACGGCTGCTAGCCCGGATAGCTCACAGAGTTTGCCTAAGGTTAGGACATCTGCTTCTTGAAACGCATGTTTTGCCAATAGTTGCTGAAGAGGTAGATAGTCGATATCTTGTTCAGACCGGAGAGGAACAACACCAGAATCGAAATGCTCCTGCAAGAAACTCTGCACCTCCGGCACGTCAGTACCGAGCAGCAGCTCATAACAGTGCCCATCAATATAGGTGGGGGTTTGCTGTTGGCGAGAGAGTAGAAACGTTTGCAAGATAGAATAACCCGCTTCCCCTTGAGCCAGAATATCTGGCATCACTTGGAGTTGTGTTTTTTCTGAACCTGTGTTGAGTTGAGATTCTAACTCAGCAAGATCAGCAGTTGGCGATTGGGCAGATGCGTCCATAAAGTTGTAGCGAATTGATCCTGTCTCTTAAGCTATCAAACCCTGGGGGGGTCTGACGAGGAAAATCCTGTCGTCCTTATTATCCTGATCATTTCCAAGGGTTGATGATTCAGATAGATTCTCCTTTATCCTTAAGAGGCCCTACTGCAGAGATCACCCGGTAAACATCCACCCGTTCAACTTTCCCTTTGAGGGCCAAGGTTCCCCAGTTCTCCACCTCAAACCGATTGTCCAGGTAATCAAGGGTTTCCTTGGCTATTAATACTCGACAAGAGGAGCTTTGGCGTTGTTTATCTAAGCTTTCCAAGCGGGAGGCGGTGTTGACGCTATCGCCGATGACGCCATACTCTAGGCGCGTTTTACTGCCTAAACTCCCCACCACCACAGACCCAGTAAAGATCCCGGCGCGCATCTGGACAGCGGGTAACCCGCTCTGTTGCCATTGGGGATTGAGCTGGTCGAGGCGTTGGCCCATGCCCAAGGCACAGGCCACTGCATTTTGGGTATCTCGTGCGATCGCAGCCTGATCCTCATGGGCAATCGGGGCACCAAAAACGGCCATCACGCCATCGCCGGTAAATTTATTAATCACCCCATGATGGACTTGGACACATTGGGTCATCGCTTCTAAGTATTCATTCAGCCACTCCAGTAACCGTTCCGGTGGCATCTTTTCAGAAATCGTGCTGAACCCTTTCAAATCCGTAAACAGCAGGGTGGCAGTTATTCGCTGGCCTGTCAGTTTGCCATCTTCCAAGAGTTCATTGCGGCGTTGCCAGAGGGTTTCGGCAATTTCCGGCGAGGTGCTCTGGCCCAACAATTTCATCACCATCTTGTGTTGGCGTTGAGCTTGCTGAGCATTGTAAATCACGACAAAGCCCGTGGCACCGATAAATGCTAGAAAGGGAGGAACTAAGGGAATCCAAATTTGATGGGAGAATAGAATCCGACAAACGCTATACAGTACGACTAGGGCAATGCCGCTTCCGAGAACCAGGCCCACAGGGTGGCGAACGCCCCAGGCCAGCAGACTTCCGATCAATGCCCAGCCCAGAACCCATATTACTTCACCCGATTCTGACCAAACGGAAATGAGGTTGCGAGTCCCGTCTGCTGCATCGAGAAATTGACTGACCATTTGGGCATGAATAACTACACCCGGCATAGTCTGCTGATCGTCAAGGCCAGCACTATAGGGGGTATGAAATAGATCTTTGCCGCTTTCGGCAATTGTGCCGATGATGATGACTCGGTCTTGAATCAGATTGGGGTTGACCTGGTCTGCCAACACCTGAGACAGACTCACCTGCTCCACACTATGGTGGGCGGATCGATAGTTGATCATAATTTGATAGCCCCGTGTATCAGCGTTGATATAAGAGCCATCGTTACTTTGCAACGGCCAAAATACCATTGGTCCAATTTGCAGCACATTGGGGTCAACCTCGCTGGGCTGATCTTTAATGCCCTCATCTTTGAGGTAGCGGAGGGCCATTCTGAGGGCAAAAGAAGGAAAGTACTCTCCTTGATAGAGTAAATTTCGGCGCACAATCCCCCCGGAATCGACCACGGTATCATTGAACCCGACCTGGTTTTCTGGTACACCATCGGGTGGAGGGATGGTGTCTTCGTCGTCAACGCCTAATTTGGTAATCACAATCACCCGATCAGACCCTTTCATTTGTTGAACCAGTTGGGCATGACCGTTGGTTTTTGTAGGTTCTTTGAGATTGGGAATCGGCAAGTTACGCCAAATATCTAGGCCAATCACACGAGGCTGATGGGTTTGCAGTTTTTTGAGGGTGTCAGCTAGCACATTGTCGGGAATCGGCCATTGTCCGATGTTTTGGATATCCTCTTCGGTAATTCCCACCACTAATAATCGAGGATCTTTACCCAGATCGGGTTGGGCTTGGACAAAGTGATCAAAAGTTGACAGTTCTAGGGACTGTAGTCCCTCAAATTGGAGAAAACCGATACGCCAGCGGGTGACTTGGCGGATGCCAAGCACGATACCGCTAACGGTGAGCCCCGTGAGAAGGGCAATGGCAAGGTCAGGCCAGCGGGCTCGAAGGTGTGGGAAAAACTGAGCCAAGATGCAAAAAAAACATGGGGTTGCGGTATGAGTATAGTGTAGAGCGATAGTCCAGATGAATTAATATGGCCGATTATTTGATCGCAACCTTACGCGATCGCATCCAAGCAGAAGAAGTCTATTTAGCTTTACAAGAGATTGGTTTATCAGAACCCACTCTCAATATTTTTGGCAAAGGCTATAAGACGGGAGAGGACTGTAAAGATTTTGACCCTACCCTAATTACCCAACGGCAAATGCAGCGAATGCTGATCTTTCTGTTGCCGTTGGGGTTTGTAGGAGGGATTATTTTCTACCAGGCTGTCCACATCGATCTGATTCCCAGCTTGGGGGGGATAGGGAATATGGTGATAGGAGGATTCCTGGGGGCGGCATCGGGAGCGTTAGGCGGATACATCACAGGTGGCGGTTTATCCTTGTTGCTGGATAAAGCAGTCCCCTATGCTGAGCAAATTGAAGCAGGAAAATTTCTAGTGGTTGTCCGGGATGCAGAAGATTTGAAGATGCGCCAGGCGAATCGGGTCCTCAGGACGCTTAATATTGACGATGTTGCCTATTACGAGCGTCCAGATTAAGCTCCTGCAGGCTAAGCTCTAATTCAACCTAGTTTTAGGTAACGATTATTTTGCGGAAGTGCCTTAAGAGACTGACACTCTAATATTATTCTGGGTTTTAACGAAAAAAAGTACCACTCCAAGGGCTTTGGTTTATGCTCTTTTTGACCTCAAGCTTATTTTATCCTTTTGTTGTAGGCAGAATTTGCTTTTCATTGATGTGAAAATGAGTTGAAATTGAAGCCCAAGATTCAATGCCTTTTATTGTTTTTTTTGCTAGAATATCGAAAGACTAAAATTTATATCTATTATTACTGTATTGATATAATCTTTATTCCTTATTGAAAACTATAGAAATACTTGTATGCAAACATTGGTCAATCGGACCTCCATCTTCGTTGATGGAAACAATATGTTTTATGCTCAGCAAAAGAATGGCTGGTTTTTTGATCCCCGTCGTATTCTTGATTACTTCACTGAACCCAGTGATGTCCGCCTGATCAATGCCTTTTGGTATACCGGCTTAAAAGATCCCCAAGATCAAAGGGGATTTCGCGATGCGCTCATTAGTTTAGGCTATACGGTGCGATATAAAATCCTGAAAGAATATTATGATGATTCCTCTGGTCGCTATTCCCAAAAAGCCAATTTGGATATCGAAATTGTCATTGATATGTTTAATACAGTAGACCAGTATGATCAAGTTATCCTATTAAGTGGAGATGGTGATTTTGAACGCGCTATTGAGCTTTTGCGTTCTAAAAATACCCATATCACCGTTGTGTCGACCGAAGGGATGATTGCTCGCGAACTGCGGAACGCCACCGATCAGTATATTGATCTCAACAAAATTCGCGATCGCATCGAGAAAACTGAGCCCTGACTCTACAGAACTGCCTTTGCTCAGCAATCCGGGATTCAGTACTTTAGAATAGGGACATCTATTTTAGATAGAGTCCTTTTTTTACCTAAATATGGGTACTGGATAACATTATGATCAAAATTCCGCCCCAACAGGTCGATCAGATCCTCATCTTCGATACCACCCTCCGAGATGGCGAACAGTCTCCAGGAGCTACTCTACATATCGATGAAAAGTTGACGATTGCTCGGCAGTTGGCACGGTTGGGAGTTGATATCATCGAAGCCGGATTCCCCTTTGCCAGCCCAGGAGACTTTGAAGCCGTTCAACAAGTGGCGGATCAGGTTGGAACAGAAGACGGTCCCATTATTTGTGGATTAGCCAGAGCCACCCAGCAAGATATTAAGACGGCTGCGGAAGCACTCAAGCCCGCTGCTCACCATCGCATTCACACCTTTATTGCCACGTCTGATATTCATCTGGAATATAAGCTGAAGAAAACTCGCTCAGAGGTGCTAGCCATTGCGCAAGAGATGGTGGCCTATGCCAAATCTTTTACCGATGATGTGGAGTTTTCCCCTGAAGATGCGGTGCGCTCTGATCCAGCGTTTTTATATCAAGTCTTAGAAGGTGCGATCGCAGCCGGTGCGACCACGATCAATATCCCCGATACCGTCGGTTATACGACACCTCAAGAATTTGGTGCCCTGATTCGTGGGATAAAAGAAAATGTCTCCAATATTGACCAAGCCGTTATTTCGGTTCATGGCCACAATGATTTGGGCCTAGCTGTTGCTAACTTTCTAGAAGCAGTCAAAAACGGGGCACGCCAATTGGAGTGCACCATCAATGGTATTGGCGAACGGGCAGGGAACGCGGCCTTGGAAGAGCTAGTGATGGCCCTGCATGTGCGTCGTCAGTACTATAATCCTTTCCTCGGACGACCCCCTGAATCCGAAGCCTCGCTCACCAACATTGACACTCAACAGATTCATAAAACCTCCCGCTTGGTGTCCAATCTGACTGGGATGCTGATTCAACCTAATAAGGCGATTGTGGGCTCTAACGCCTTTGCCCACGAATCAGGGATTCATCAAGATGGGGTCCTCAAACACAAACTCACCTACGAAATTATGGATGCTCAATCCATCGGGTTAGGGGATAACCAAATTGTCTTGGGCAAGCATTCAGGCCGAAATGCCTTCCGTACCCGCCTTCAGGAATTGGGTCTGGATCTGTCAGAACAAGATCTCAATAAAGCCTTTGTTCGCTTTAAAGAGCTGGCGGATAAAAAGAAAGAAATCTCGGATCGCGATATTGAAGCCATTGTTAAAGATGAAACTCAGTTGCAGGTGATTGGGGGCTTTCGTCTAGAGCGGGTCCAGGTTTCTTGTGGAGATCATGCCTGTCCTACCGCAACCGTCACGATCTACACGCCTGATAATCAAGAACTCACGGATGCAGCGGTTGGAACTGGACCCGTAGATGCGGTTTATCGTGCGATTAATCGGGTCGTTAACGTTCCGAATCGGCTGATTGAATTTTCGGTACAATCCGTTACGGCTGGCATTGATGCGATTGGTGAAGTTACTATCCGATTGCAACAGAATGGCAAGATTTTTACTGGATATTCTGCTAATACCGACATTATTGTCGCTTCAGCCCAAGCCTATATCAATGCGTTGAACCGTCTTCATGCCTCAATGCAGCAGCAAGATAAAACTCAAAATCAGGAAACTGATCTTTTGGCAGAGCAAACGATCCATGCTTAGAGCAGTGAGCCAATGCGAGACACGTAATGGTTGCTCAGCAAATGTTGCTGAACTAAGAAACTGCTCCCATTTAAGTTCATGACCACTCATCAACCTACCCCCTCTAGTTCTGAGCCTGCTCGACAGTTGGATGCCCTTCAGCATGAGCTAGATCAGGCTCAGACGAGTGCAAAGCGATGGCGTCGCCTTTATGAGGTAGAAGCACAACAACGCCAGAATGAAACTGAAGTTGCTGAACAAACGATCCAAGGTTTGAGAGCTGAGATTCAACGTTTATGCCAGTTTTCAAGTAGTAGTGGGACACCTGTTCTGATGCCTGCTCCGAGGCAATCTGAAGGCTCTTCTAATTCTGATTCTCGTCTGCATAACCAGATTGCTAATTTGATTGCCGAACGCGATCAGCTTTTGCAAGCCTTGGAGCAAGAACAGCGCAACCACGAAAAAACGAAAGAAAATTTAATTAGGGCTTTGGGTGATGCACTTGGTGCTCAAAAGCGGAAGAGATCCCTCGTGCTACCATCATCGCGAGCAGGAGCAAGGGCAGGAGCCATTATTCTTAAAGATCGAGATGGCCGTCAATTTAAACCTGACTAATGGGCTGTTGTCAAACCGATGAAGACCTTTGCTGGGGTTGATTAAGCTGAGCGATGAGCGATGGCAGTTTTGAGTGAAATCGGGATGAGAGGATTTGAACCTCCGGCCCCTTCGTCCCGAACGAAGTTAATAAAGCCTTGAAAGCCTTTATATAAAAGAATTTTGACTATTCTCAATTAAATTCTGTACCAATTTCATACCATTTTTATTGGAGGATACCGGCTAAAAGCCTTCTCTGCATAGGAGAATAATGGCGTTGAGTTCCTTGTTCAGGACATCAGTCCATACATGCCCAACCTCTATGTGATTGGTGGAGCCAATGGCTCAGGCAAGACCACTGTATCCTTAAGTCTTCTGCCAACCTTGCTGGGAGTCTTTGAATATGTAAATGCGGATGAGATCGCAGCAGGCCTCTCCCCCCTCAATCCAGAGGCAATGGCCATGCAGTCTGGGCGGTTAATGGTGAAGCGAATTAAAGCTTTGGCTGATGCGAATGCTGATTTTGCTTTTGAGACCACCTTGGCGGCCAAAAGCTTTATTCCTTTCCTTCAAGAGTGCAAGAAAAAGGGCTACACCATCAATCTGATGTATTTTTGGTTGATAAGTCCGGATCTAGCCGTTGAGCGGGTCGCTAGACGAGTGGCGAGTGGTGGACACTCTATTCCTGAAGTTGATATTCGCAGACGTTATGAACGAGGGCTCAAGAATCTGCTCAATCTCTACTTACCGCTATGCGATGGGTGGATGGTCTTCGATAATTCTGATTCAGCCCCAAGGCTGATCGCTGAAGCTATCATGAATGAACCACCCAAAATTTACATTGAAGGAATATGGCAGGAGGTTTGTAGGGGGTTCAATGGATAACCAAGAAATGACAATCCTTCACCGGAAAATCGAGCAAGGGGTGACAATTGCGGTTGCTCAAGCCCTTGAGCGACATCGAAAGCTCGGTGAATCCATTGCTGTCTGGCAGGATGGAAAGGTAGTAACGCTGACGGCAGATCAAATCCCAGCGATGAATAATATTCAGGATAAGCAACAGCAAAGTGAGACTTAGCAACTACACGACTTGGTCCACGAGATAAATTGATCCCTCAGATGTTCAAACACTTACAGAGTCACTTATTCGTGATCCTGTTCTAATTCTCCAAGCTTTCTGGTATTCCTTGAACTACCTCAAACTTCTCTACACATCCCGTAGTTCTTGATAAGGCTCTACCTATTTGAGGAAATAGTTTTCAGATGCCATTCACCGTGAGGTGCTTGGCATAGCGTTGTGCTTGCATTTTTATAGTACAAGTGAACTATAATCTACTGGAGTGAAGCTAGCCATTAGCGTGATTGATTCATTCTTTTTTTCATGAATAGTTCATCTGTGTTGTATTCCCCAAAGATGTTTTAGAACTTTTATCTACAGAACGAGGGCGATCCCCTATACATCTTCTGGATCCCAGTTCAATTAGCAAATGGTGTGCGGATCTTGGTTTTGAGTTGGGCTTGCAGGAATTTGATGAAAATCAGTTGGCTCAACTTCGAGCCCTAAATCAACACTATGCGCAAGGTGGCAGCCGAAACGAACTCCTAGAAAAGATGAGGAGTCCCCAATGGTACCAATCACCGAACTGATGAAATATGGCAGTCGTCGCAAGATTGAGGCGATCGCAGCTGAACTTGGCTACCCCAAAGCTGACGAATACCCTGAAGAAGTCTTGGAAGAAGTCCAACGTAGAACCAGCACAAAGAAGCAGTCTGTTAGCACCAAAGCCCACACTGCAGCCGATTCCGAGACGGAAGCCGAAGCTCAACAGGATCTTCGCTATGTGCAACAGGCTGCAGAACACCGAGCAGCAGGGCTTCTGATTTCCCTCGATGCCCTGACCATGATGCATTGTGCCTCTCGTCAGTTCACGGATCCCAAACTGCAACAGGCTGTCAATGGCTCTCAAACCCAGCTCAAGCAAATGCTAGCGGGCGTTGCCGTTTACTATGACCCCGACCATTTTTTATCCCCCACCCCGCTAGCCCAGATCACGGCTGGGGGGAATGGTTCGACACAATCTCCGAAATCGCTCAATGGCAAGCCAAGCGACTCCGAGCTGAACGTCGTCGAAGTCGTCTGCTAACGGTATTGATTGCTGCGATGGTCTCCGACCGGCCTTCGGCCATCGCAATCGGTATCACCGTAGTACTCACTCATAGATCAGAGCATCCAAAACCGGAACCCCCAATCGGAACTGAACAAAATGCCGATTAAACGCCACAAACGCCGACTCGCCAATGGTGAGGAGCGGGTCTATCTGTATGCCGTCTCTAAAGATGGCTCGCAGCGGCGTTCGCTGTCCAGCATTCCCGCTAGTTCCGTTTCCCTCCCTCTCTATAGAAAGGCAGAAAGAAATCGGATTGTTGCAGCACTTCAGGCTAACTCCAGCTTGTTGGTGGTCGGTGAAGCAGGCATTGGAAAAAGCGTTCTGGGAGAAGCCGTGGCAGAAGAACTGCAGGAATTTGGATTTATGGTTGCGATCTCACATCCCCTAACAGCGAAACAAGCGTACTTGGATCTTGCCCAGCAGTTAGGCGTTGAAACAGAAACCATCGAAGGGAAATCTCTGACCTCCACTCAACTCTCAGTAGCGATCGCAGAATGGCTCAAAGACAATACTGCCTTTGTGATCTGTGATGATGCCCATCGGTATACGGTGCAATTTCGCACCTGGTTAGCCCAGCTCCATGAGCAAGGTCAGTCTCTCTTACTACTAGCGACTTTCCCACCAGCCCGAGATATATTTTTGCGCTTGCCCCGGATTGAATTGAAGCCGTTATCCGATAAACTCATCCGTCAGATTATGCGATCTACGGCTCAGAGTCTGGGTATCGATATGATGCCGTCTCAATTATCCAAGTTGCAGCAGCGCTGTGGAGGTAATCCGATGTTGGCTCAACGGGTTGTTCGCGAGGAATATCTGGGTCTGGATGCAACCAACCCAGATCACACCCAATGGATTGATGGCACTCCGTTTCTGATCGCAGGACTAATGGTGTTGGTGATTACTCGCTTTATTGGCTTGGGGCTCAACAGCACTAGTCTTTATCTAATTGGCGGCATTCTCATAGTGGCCGTGGGTGTGATTCGTTTATTGGTCTATGCCATGCCTCGCAAGTCTGGGAAGTTAGGTCGATGATGATTGTCACCCATACTGCTTTGAGTATTGCGGGGACTGCCTTAACGATGGGGACAGCAGATCCAGTTGTACTGGGAGCGGCTGCCCTAGCAGCCCAGCTCTCAGATATGGATACGAGTAAATCTCTTCCAGGCATAAACCGTTTCTCGAGTGACGGCAAAGATACTCATTAACTCGGTGACATTGAACCCTTCAAAACTCAACAAAATGCAATGGGCACGTTGGCGGACTTGGTGGTGATGACTATGGCGGTGAATCCGGCTGAGTAAATGGATGGTTTCTGGGCTCAATCCCTGGATAAAACGTTGTTTCATTGGGCTACAAGTTATTCGCTATCAACTGAACTGAAAC
>JANQPU010000147.1 GCA_028285315.1 Acaryochloris sp. IP29b_bin.176 | reverse complement strand
GAAAGCGTTAGCATCATTCTAGTGGAGGAAAATTTTTACCTAACATTACCCTCTTCAACTTGAATGGAACAACCTCCCTGAAACAGCTATTGAGCCAATGACATTTTCTGAAAAAAAAGTGGCGCTTTAATTGGTAGTGAACTTGGTAAAAGTATCTGTCTGAAACCCTGATTATTCTCCAGGGAATGATTAGAGATGCATCAGGTATGAAGAGAGTGTTAAATATTTTAGAATCATGATTCAACTCATCATCTTTATAGATACGATAGGTATCACTTTTTGAAAGTTGATATTCTACAAATAGATGGTTTGGGCTAGCCAATATGGCCTTTTCTCTGAGTAGAATAAATTGCTTATATTTCATCCTGCTACTAAGTTTGGGGCGGCTACCTGGATGTCAGTCTCCTCAAACTACTACGCCTAGCGAGGGGACCTCTAGCCATACGATTACATTTGGGTCAGTCTTAGCTTTAGCCGGACAAGAAGAAGGCATTGGCAACCGGATGAAGGTCGGGATAGAAGCTGCCTTAAAGGATCAAAAAGTTCAAGGACGATCCATTCAGCTCATCTTCAAAAATGACTATTACGAACCAGCTAGCACCCTACAAGCAACACAAGAAATCCTTCAGGAAAAGATATTTTTGATGATTGGGAATGTAGGGACACCAACCGCAAAAGTATCTTTACCCATTCTGGCAAAAAATAATATTCCTGCCGTCGGCTTTTTCACAGGCTCAGGGATACTAAGACCCGGAGAAGGCCCCATTGTCAACTATCGTGCCAGCTACGCGCAAGAAATCAAAGCAGTAGTTCAACTGGCGATTAGTAATGGTTTAACGCCTCAACAAATCTGTGCCTATGTCCAAAATGACAGTTATGGCATGTCTGGTTTAGCAGGGCTAAAGTCAGCCATCACAGCCGCTAAGGGTGATCCAGCAATCCTTCAATCCTTTGAGAAAATCCTGGCCATGACGGGGGATAATCCCCAGCGCAATAATATTGGTCCCGTCGGTGTATACACTCGTAACACGCCGGATGTGGTGCCGGGTTATCAGTCTATAAAAGCCTGGGAAAAAACAACCGGGGAAAAGTGTCGACTAATCGTCACCGTTGGGTCTTACAGTAATATTGCTCGCTTTGCCAATCATGTCCAACAGCAAGGAGAACAATGGATTGTTTCGGCGGTTTCCTTTACAGGAGGCGATGATTTCATCCTTGATTTAGAAGAGTATGGCATTCGCGACAAAGTGATCATGACCCATGTTGCTCCTTTATTAGATTCAACGCTCCCAATCGTCAAGGAAGCCAGAACGAAACTGAAGAATGAATTCGGTCATGTTTCCTTAGAAGGATACATTGTGGGCAAGATGACCCTGCGAATTTTAAATGATATTTCAGGAGAAATCACTCGCGACAGTTTTATGCAGCAAGTTGTCCGGTCTCAATTTGATTTAGGGGGGGTCACCATTGATTTTTTGGCAAACAATAATCAAGGTTCCAATCTGGTGATCTTGAGCTACTTAACCCCTCAAGGATTCAGAACCTTAGATGCTTCAAAGTTCAAATCAATGCTCCAATAACAGGAGCTTGAGTTCGTATTCTATTTAATTAATAGCTGTATTGATGAATAGATCATCCCCTGGAGAAGAGCCACATCTCCAAAATCTGAGTACAGAGTCGAACGATATTTCTCTTGATGAAAACGATGGTCATCCCTTGGCAGAGAGTTTTCAGAGAGTGAATTTAATCTCCGATGATTATCTGCGTCTAGCAGTGATTAAACAGGAAGCCAGCCAAAATCAACTTTCCTTAGCCGCCTATATCCATAAACTCGAACAATACAACCAGGAGCAGCAGTCTACCGATCGCACGAAACCGCCCCTCCTCAAACCATTTTCGATCTTGGATGCCAAGGTGAGTGATTTTGTGGCTTGGCTGGAAATGATTTCAATTATTAAACTGGCAACGGTTCTCGGTGAAGCGGCTATTCTGATTGCCTTTATTTCCTATCTGTTTTCTCTGCCCTATCAACAGCAAAAGAAAATAGAAGATGCCCGTAATGTTCTGGTCGATCAAAAGGGGCAACAGCATAGTGATGGCAGAATAGCAGCCCTCAAAACCCTCGATTCATTGTGTGCTAGCAATGCTGGCCTGCAAGCCCCCAACGCCCAAATGGTGGGAATTCAACTCAATCAATGTCATCAATTTTCCTTCGGTTTCAGTAGTTTTCAACAATGGCCTTTCCGATTTTCTGAGCATCAGGGCATTGATTTATCCTATGCCAATTTAGATCGAGCCAACCTTGCCAAAGCCAATTTAGAAAAAGCTAACTTAAAGGGCAGTAATTTAAAGGGAATAAACCTCAGCGAAGCCAATCTGCAAGGAGCGAATCTACAAGGGGCAAATCTAGAGGGCGCTAATCTGGAAGGGGCCAACCTACAAGGGGCTAACCTCACAGACGCAGTATTGCAGGGGAGCTTACTCAACAATGCCAACTTAACAAAGGCTAATCTGTCTCGGGCAAAGATGAATCAGGTGCAGGCGCTATGGGCCAAATTTAATGATGCCAACCTCCATCGGACAGACCTACGTCAAGCCAATTTGAATCGATCCATCTTTAAGGGAAGTGATCTTTACAAAGCAAATTTACAGGATAGCTCCCTCCAATCGGCTGATTTTTTAGATGATGCCAACTTGCGATCGACGAATTTGAAAAATGCCAATCTCTCTAAAGCTAGCTTTTGGGCACTCCACCAACTCAAGCGGGCCAAGCACTGGCAGTCCGCCACTAAAAGTCCGAATTGGATACAAACGATTGCCCGCCCCCGATCACCTCGCTTAAGAATTGGTCTGATCAAGTCGGCCGATAGCACTATTTTTAAAGCCTATGAATTGGGGATGAGGCGTGCTGCCAATCGGCGAGTGGAAATTTGGAGTTTACAATCTGCCTCCGGCGTTAAAAATGAAGCCCAAACGATACGGGAACTCATTGACTCTGGCATTGATGCCATTGTGTTGTCTCCCGAAGATCCACTAGAGTCTATCCCGGCACTCAAAGAAGCGTATCAAGCTGGAGTGGTCGTCATTACAGTCGATTTTTGTTTTGACGAAGAGGTCGCTAAAGATATGGTGTTTGCTTGTTTCAACACAGATAGCTTACAGATGGGGGCTGACTCAGCACAGCATCTCACTCAATGGGCCTCCACCCATTTGCAGGGACAACCTTTAAATATTGGTGTGGTTGATAGTGCAGAATATGAGCGTTACTACCCCAACTATCAAGGTTTCCTGAACGGCATGGCTGCATCCAAGGTCTTATGGACTGAGGTCTCTTCTGTAGATGCCTTTGATCGAAACGATATTGAGGATGTCAAAGCGATGTTATCAAAGAATCCCCAGATTAATATTTTGTGGGGAGGTTCAAATTTAGCGACAGAAATCGCTGTAGCAGCAGTAGAAGAATTGGGTTTACAGCAGAAGGTCAAGGTCTTTGGCATTCTGGATTTGTCGAAAGATAAGGCCCGCATGCTGTTGGATCCAAGCAGCCCACTTCAGTCAATTATCGATCAAGCGGGTGTCAGAATTGGGTATAAAGCGGTGCACGCTGCCGTAGCGGTCTTAAGAAATCAAAAAACGGATTACGTTGAATACCCGATCGCCCATCGACTCCTCACCCAAACGGATAAGGAGGCAGTCAAGAAGTTGTTGACAGAAGCCAATAGTATTCAATAGCCCAATTCGTTGTTGATTAGACTTTATTATTCTGTTGCAATATTGTTTGGTAGCGTCCCAGAGCCGTAAGGGGAAAATGCTGCTGGTACAGATGATATTTCAGGTAGAAATGGCTTGGAAAGCCCGTGCCCGTGAAATAGTCCTCATCCCAGGTGCCATCAAGTTTCTGCGTTGTGATTAGATAGTTCACGCCTCGTTCAATCGCAACATGGGCATAGGAGGATGTAGCTTCACCCGCTGCCAGCAGCCCAATAATTGCCCAAGCCGTTTGTGAGGCTGTACTCGGCCCTTGGCCTTTGAGTTTGGGGTCATCGTAACTTTCGCAGGTTTCACCCCAACCGCCATCAGTATTTTGACAACTCACTAACCAAGCGGCAGCTTGCTTAATTTCGGATTGCCAATTTTGTGGGTCCATCAACGCTAGCGCTGCCAACACGCCACTCGTGCCATACACGTAGTTCACGCCCCAGCGCCCAAACCAGCAGCCCTCGGGTTCTTGTTCGGTTCGCAAATACCGAAGCGCGCGATCTACACTCTCCTGCCCAGTTGTTTTGTGGCAGCGACCCATCATTTCCAGGACACGGGCGGTGACATCGGCGGTATTGGGATCAATCATGGCTTTGAGATCCCCATAGGGTAGAGCATTCAGCCAATCCTGGTCGTTATTGATGTCAAAAGCGGCCCAGCCCCCAGGCCGACACTGCATGGTGGCAATCCAGTTAACGGCTCGGGTCATGGCAGCTTTCTTCGTCCGCTCATCGGGGAGTTGGACCTCATTTAAGGCCATCACTACCACTGCTGTATCATCGACATCAGGGTAAAAGCGATTGTCAAACTCAAAGGCCCAGCCTCCCGGTTCTCCCCCAGGGTTTTTAACGGACCAATCGCCATAGTCGAGGATTTGTTGGTCCAGCAGCCATGCTCCTGCTTTCACCAGGGCAGGATGGTTTGGGGCTAACCCAGATTCTGCCAAAGCTCGAACCACCAGCGCCGTATCCCACACCGGAGAAATACAGGGCTGAATCCAATATTGATCCTCAGTCTCTAGGGCAAAGGCATCAACAGCAGCCAGACCCCGCTCAATAATGGGATCGTGGACATCGTATGCCAACGCTTTGAGACCCAGTAAGGAATTGAGCATGGCGGGGATAATGCCGCCCCAGTCGCCAGTCGCTTCTTGGCGTTCTAACACCCAGCGTTCTGCTGCCCGGATGCCTTCTTCCCGGAAGGGAACCAGATGGGTGGCTTCGGCAACTTTAAACAGACCATCTAAATAGATAAAGGCATCCGTCCATTCGTTGCTGAGGGGGAGGTCAAACTGGGCGCGATCTCGTCCTTCTAAGTACAGCTCATCTAGGTTAAATCCCGGTTCCACCGCATAAACAGGCTTGCGATCCATAACGATCAGCAGTGGTACGGTGCTGCCGCGTGCCCAACTGGACATTTCGTAAATGGTGAAGGGAAACTGTTCTGGCAGTAGCATCACCCAGGGGGGGAGAGAGGGAATGCCCTGCCATTCATAACAGCCAATTAGGGCTAGATGCAGCTTGGTAAAGACCCGAGTGCGGCTAATGCCGCCATGCTCCAGAATAAACTCTTGCGCCCGCACCATCGCCGGATCGTCCATGGGCACACCCAAGAGCTTCAGGGCCATATAGGCTTCTACGGATACGCTGATTTCGCCGCCGTCGCCAAAGTAGAGTTCCCAACCGCCGTGGTACCGCTGTTGCGATCGCAAATAGGTCTCCACTTTCTCTAGGGGTCGACTGCGATCCGTGTCCCAGATTTTGTGCAGCAACACCACTTCGGCGGTAATTGAAACATTGGATTCCAACTCCGCCCACCAGTAGCCCTTCTCATCTTGCTGGGTGAGCAGATAGCTTTGCGACGCTGCGATCGCGGCGTCTAAGGTTTTGGCATTGACTCTGTCTTGAACAGCCATAGGTTTCCAACGGTCTTTTCTGTGTTTTCACAAAGTCAAACTTAACCTACTATTGAACATTTGATCTGACTGAATAGAGCAAGTCCCATATGCCAACACCGTGCTTAACCCTCAGCAGGAACCCAGGACTTGGCTTTTCGGTCTTATTACCATGAAGGTATTCCCATAGGATAATAGAGTTAGATTTCAAGATCATGACCGTTGGAAAGCCCAGCGTATCCCGTTCCTAGAACCGAATCTTTGGCAAGGTCCATCTGTACGAATGGGTTTTTCTATTGTAATGAAGAGCTGAGGAGATCTAAACGATGAGTAATTCACCCTATCCTGCCGGATCAGATCCTAATTTCAACCCGCCTTCTGAATCTGCAGCCAATGCTGTCCGATTTACGGAATTAGATCGAACCGTTCAAGATATCAGAATTGAAAATACCCGACTTGACCAAGATATTCAGAAATTGCGAGGTCGAACAGCTACCGTGATTGGTTTGCTAGTCGGGCTGATTCTATTGATGATTGGCGGGTTTGCCTGGCTAGCCGTTGAATTGCAAAACAGTGGTCAGGAAGAAGGGCAAGATGCTAGTAATGCAGATGTTGCTGTTTCTAATCGAGTTGAGGAACTAGAAAAGCAAATGGATGACCTCAGCCAAAATATTCCAGGGAATTTAACAGATACGCTGAAATCAAATCAAACGACGTTGGCACAACTTCAAGCCCAACTTCAGCAGGTCACCACTCAGATCGAGGCACTCCAGCAATCGCCTAGCCCTACCCAAACCCAACCGGAGGCGTCACCATCGAATTCTGCCCCTTCCAATCCACAATCTCCAGAGTCCCCACAATCCCCAAGTAACCCATAATCAAAAGGTTTAGCCCCATTCAAGGCTATCCTCAAGATATTTCCCATTTCAAGAAAAGGCTGAACTACCGAAAAATGCACAAATTTTTCTGCCAACAGGGGCAGTTTCTAACCAGCAGTCTTGTTATGGGTGTGATCGCAGGTCTCTTATTACCTGTCTTACCAAGCTATGCAGGCTTTAAACCACCAGGGGATTTAGAGAAGCCTGGAAATCGTCGAGGATTAGCCACCCGGGTTTTCCAACCGCCTAAAAGGGGCCCTCTGGATGAGAGTATGCCAAGACGGTCCCCCCAAGTTGCCCCTATCCCCTTGCCCAGGCCCGAGGCACCTCCGATATGGGAGTCTGAGCCTGATCCCGCCTTTACCCCATCTCCATCTCAACCCAAAACCTGTGTTGCGGATGGCAAGCCCACTCTAACGACATTAGTTCCAAAAAGTAATATTGGCTTAACTGCAACGGCCTTTCCCACTTTCTATTGGTATACTCCCACCAACACCTACCCGATCGTTCAGTTCAGCCTATACAAAGTCGGAGCGCAAGGCAATTCTAGAGAGGAAGTCTATTCCTCTACGGTTCAAGCTTCTGGGAAAGCGGGACTATCCAGGATTTCTATCCCCGACCAAGATACAACCCTCGCTCTAGTGGCAGACGTCGATTATCAATGGGTTGTGGGTCTCTTCTGTACTCGCAAAGGACGCAATGGCTTAATCGCCAATGGGTGGATTCGCTTTGTTCCCCCCTCAGACAAGGTAGCCAAGCAGTTGTCTAAAGCTAAACCTAAGGACAAGGTGGATATTTTTGCAGAAGCAGGCTATTGGTATGATGCGGTGCAGACCCTCGCAGCGGCTAGACGAGCAAAGCCTGAGGATAAACGTCTCAGCCAGACATGGAAAACCCTATTTGAATCGGAGGCAGTTCAACTCTCGGGTATTGCAGCCCAAAAGTAATGCAGATTGTTTCATTCCAGCAGTTTTTGATGCGTTGTCGTGAAGGACGTTATCAAGATTCTTAATTTTGTTGGCAATCCTATCTCTTGGTGCTTCTGCAATGAGGTGTTCAAGCATCCTCTATAAAGCCTAGCTCTGCGAGAATAGTGAATTGCTTCTCTGGATAACCTATGGTTAGAAACCATCCTGACAGCATCAAGGAAAGTAGGAATTACAGGCTGCGAGCGCTCGCAAACTGTACCGCAGCTCTTTGGGTCCCTACATAACGCCAATGCCAAGGTTCAAAATTGATACCTTGAGCATTATTGCGAGGAAACGAGAGTTCAAACCCATAGGTGCTAGCGTTAGTTGTTAACCAGCGATAGGCAGTTGTTCCTTCAAAGGCCACCTTCAAATCTTGGTCAGGCTGATTGCGATCGCCAATATCAATCGCATACCCCGTGTGATGTTCACTGAAGCCAGGTGGGGCACTGAATTTGGCTGCTGCTGCTTGGCTACCATGCTTTTGTACTTGCTGATCAAACAGTTCTGATTGATCCTTAACCGAGCGGAATCCAGAAATGGGCTGCAGGGTGAGATTTTCGTTAGCGGCAGCTTGGATCAGTTGAGCAAATGCTGCTGTAGCCTCTTGATCTAAATACTCAGTCCGTCGATAAGTGCCTCGCACAAATTCACCGACACTCACCAGACGGCTACTATCATTTTCAGCGTAGGGGAGGTGACCGTAGTAATTTTTAGGTGCAGAAGCAATGGGTGTTGCTGGAGAGGTGTTGACCGTGGCAGGGGGTGTGCCAGGGATGGATGGCAAGTTGTCATACAGCGGTGATGCTGGCTTGACCCTATCAGGTGATGGCGATTCTGGAGGCGGTTCAGCGGCGGGTTTGGCTGAGGGTTGCGGGGATTGCTCTTGGGACACGGGTGGATCAGCTGGAACGAGTTGGAGGCTGGCAGCCAACCAGACAATAATGGCTGTGGTCAAAATACTGATCACCACAAACTGAAACTGGCCGAAGATTTTTTGGAACCCTTTCATAAATCTATTTGCTACCCCAGTAACCACAACACTTGAAAAGAGAAGCGCTAGCGCCCTAGTCCACTTGGATTAATTGAGCAGCAATCCAGCCTCGTGCCCGTGACTGAGGCAACAAGACCTCATACCAAAGGTAGCCACCCCCATCTTTTTGCTGGCTTAAAATCTGAACGCGATCGCCAGGGTAAGCCATATGTTTGGTGGGAAATTTAGTTCCTGGACCTGTGCGAATATTTTTGCTCTCAGGATTACCAATAATTGTTGCATTGGTAGTTACAGGAGCAGGTTTAGGTGTTGGCTTAGGCGTTGGTTTTGGAGCGGGTTGAGAGGTTTGATCCGCCGCTACGAGTTGAGCAGCAATCCATCCCTGAGCTTTCGATTCAGGAAAGTAAACGTTGTGCCAAAGGAAGCCTCCCTGATCCCTATCACTGGTAATAATGGTAATGCGATCGCCTGGATAGGCAATATGGGTTTGAGCATAGTTTGTACCGGGACCAGATCGGATATTTTTAGACCCAGGTTCGCCAACGATACGGGCATTGGCTTGATCTGCATTGGGGGGTAGTGCAACCTCAACCGGCGGAGGAGATGCAGGTCGATTAACCTGGCTATTATTGGTGGATGGAGAAGCAGTAGGAGAGGGAGAAGCGCTGACTACTTTATCTGAAGTGGGACTGCCTGTGTTCACAGCAGGGGTAGGTGACGGAGAGTTACGGGTGAGCAAGTCTGAAACCTGACCTCGCAATAGCATGGCACCCACCAGCACAAATACGCCAACGATGCTTCCTGCTAATATTGCTTTCTGCCACTCTGGTAACCGAGCCTGCTTAACGATTGGGGGTACAGAGGGCTGATGTTGTGGAATAACAGCTTGTGTAGGCTCAGGTACATCTGGTTCAGGGGCTACTGGATTTACTGGATTAGCAGTGGAAGGTTCGGGGATAATGTTTGGAGACTGCTGAGGAGGATGAGACACGATATCTGTAGCCTCCAAACCTACAGGAGTAGTTTCTTGATTGGTGATGGTTTCTGGCTGGCCTTGGGCGATGGCATCGTGAGCCACATCAACACTATCGGTCGCAGGTAGCACCAAACGATTGATCATAGCCGCAGCACTCAAAAATCGTTCGTTAGGCTGAGGGTGGATCGCTTGATTCAGAATGGCTGCAAATTCTGGGCTGAGATGAGGAGCAAAATGTTGCCAGATAAGTATGCCAGTTTGAGGATCAGTTTCTAGCTCCTGGGGAATTTTGCGGGTGAGTAAATAGATAGCCGTGAGACCTAAACTGTATAGATCACTGCTATACACCGGACGTCCCGCTAATTGCTCCATGGGCATATATCCAGGCGTTCCCACCACAATGGAGCGATTCGTTTGTCCCTGGGAATTCACGACGGTACTCATCGTTTCTTTGACCGCCCCAAAATCGATCAGGCTGGGCATCCCGTCTACTTGGCGCAAGATAATATTGTCTGGCTTAATATCTCGATGGACAATTCGTTGTTGGTGAATATAGTCAATGGCAGGCAAGAGCTTAATCAAGATGTCTCGCACTTCTGACTCACTGAGGGGACCTTGCTGCATTTTCTGGGTCAGGGTTTGACCCGCGACCCACTCTTCCACCAGGTAAAACTGACCTGCTTCTTCTAAAAAGGCATAGAGTCTGGGAATTTGGTCATGGCTTTCTCCTAAGCGCTCTAGGATGGCGGCTTCCCTCTGAAACCGATCCTTTACCAGTTGGTATATCTGGGGATTGTCATCAATAGGCTTCAACTGCTTGATCACACATTGGCGTCGAGATGGCATCTGGGTATCTTCTGCCAAAAAGGTGGTGCCAAATCCACCCTCTCCAAGTACCTTAATCACGCGGTAGCGGTTATTCAGTAAGGTTGGGGTTTGTGGGGTTTGCACATTAGGCGTATTGGTACCGGGATTCGTCATGCATCCACCTGACTGTCGAATAATTAAGATGAGGAAGCCTTCATCCCACCATAAAAGGTGACTCAGACAAACGCAGTGATCAGCTCCCCGTCTATTGAGTGATTTAAACCATAGAAGGCGTGAATCAGATTCAAAGCAATGATAGCGTTGGAAAACGAGCATCCAGCTTGAGAATGATGCAATATTCCTACTACGCCTATCAACATCCCTTCCAAAAACCCTTACAAACTCGTTATGGCCTTTGGTCTATCCGCCAAGGTCTGATTGTGACCCTACAAGATGATGCCGGCAACATTGGGCAAGGAGAAATTGCCCCGTTGTCATGGTTTGGGTCTGAAACTTGGACACAAGCCCAAGACTTTTGCCATCGCTTACCATCACAGCTAACAGAAACTCAAATTCTTGCTATTCCAGATCGCTATCCTGCCTGCCAGTTTGGATTTGGTACGGCCTGGTCAGCCTTAACTGCACCTGCGATATCAACCGAGTCTTCCCCTGAGATATGTGGATTGTTGCCCACTGGGGAACGAGCATTGTCTGAACATTCACATTTATGGGAGCAGGGTTATCGAACCTTAAAGTGGAAAATTGGGGTGGATATCCCAGAAAAGGAACAGAGCCTTTTTCAGCAGTTGATTGCAGTTTTGCCGCAGCAGGCCATTCTCCGATTAGATGCGAACGGTGGGTTAACCTATGACTTAGCTTGCCAATGGCTACAGCTTTGCGACCAAGTATCAGACCAAATTGCGATTGAATATCTAGAACAACCTCTACCTCCTGAACAATTGGCTGCTATGTTGACGTTAAGCCAAGAATTTAGAACATCTTTGGCTTTGGATGAGTCGGTAGCAACTCTAGCGCAATTACAGCGTTGCTATCAGCAAGGATGGAGCGATATTTTTGTGATTAAACCCGCGATTTGTGGTTATCCCCATCGCCTGCGGCAGTTTTGCCAAACCCATAATATTGATGCCGTTTTTTCCTCTGTGTTTGAAGCAGAGATTGGGCGACAAGCCTGTCTGAGATTAGCGGCAGAACTCTCTAATCCCAAGCGTGCGATTGGATTTGGTGTGCGCCATTGGTTATCACTCCATGGATAATGCGTCCTTAGATTTAGATAATGGCAACCCAACAGGTGAACACCTGTTGGGTTCTCCCCAAGGGATATGGCAACGGCAGGACTGGATTATTGGTCTCAATTACCAAGCTTGGTTAGAGCGCATTCAGCAACGTCAACTAGAGCTGCAGGCGTTTATTGATCAAGCGAACTATCCCAGAATCTTGTTAGTTCAGTCAGATCCACTAGAGTTCTTGTCTGGGTTTATGGCGGCTTGTTTGTGTGATTGTCCTGTGTTTTTAGGGAATCCGAATTGGCAGCAGTCTGAATGGCAGCAGGTTTTGCACTTAGTCAAACCCCATATTATTTGGAGCCCATCCCTGTTACCTCAGGTTGATATCCCAGAACCAACCCCAGCAAAGCCTGAAGAGAAAGGATGGATTTTGATTCCGACGGGAGGTTCATCGGGGCAAATAAGATTCACTATTCACACCTGGTCCACCCTAACTGCCTCAGTGGATGGCTGCCAACGTCATTTTTTTGGTGATAAACCTGATGCGATCAACTCTTGTTGTTGGCTACCGCTTTATCACGTCAGTGGACTGATGCAATTTATGCGATCGCTGCTCACGTATGGCAACCTAATTCTCCTCCCCAGACATTGCTTTAATCCCCATATATCCCTGTCACCAGAGGTTGATGCTTTTTTGAACCTCCAGTCCGAACAACCTCAGCAGTATTTCCTCTCCCTTGTCCCCACCCAACTTCAGCGAATCTTGCGACAAAGCAGCCCTCGTGTGCAATGGCTGGCCCGGTTTCGTACTATTTTGATAGGCGGAGCCCCTGCCTGGCCGTCTTTACTAGAATCCGCTCGTCAGTATCATTTGCGTGTTGCTCTAACTTATGGCATGACGGAAACAGCTGCTCAGATAGCGACCTTAGATCCCGCACGATTTATAGAAGGGGCAGCTCATAATGGCCAAGTGCTGCCCCATGCCCATATCACAATTGAAGATGAGCAGCATCAGTGTCTGCCAGCTCATAAAAGAGGACAGGTAGTTATTCAATGCTCATCTCTTTGTAAAGGCTATTACCCTCAGGAATTCACTGCTCCACATAAATTTTTCACGGATGATTTAGGTTATTTCAATGACCAAGGAGATTTACATATTGTCGGTCGTTTAAGCCGCAAGATTATCTCTGGAGGCGAGAATATTTTCCCTGAAGAAATAGAAGAGGCACTCTTAGGAACAGGAATGGTGAAGGATGCCATGGTTTTTGGTCAACTGCATCCTGACTGGGGACAAGCCATTACTGCTGTGGTGGTGCCTTCAGTAAAACCTTTTTCGCTGACTGCATTGAAAACAATACTCAAAAATCAACTCAGTGCGTTTAAACAACCAAAGCAGTGGTATGTGCTGTCCACTGTACCACGCACCCCTCAAGGCAAAATCGATCAATCCCAGGTTAGGCAAGCAATTCAAACCCATACTCATCCTCAATAGCAATCATGCGTCTGAATCTGGACTCGTCGAATCTTATTGATATTTTGCGCTCTGTTAACCGTCACGAATAAGAGTGAACTTTGGTAAAAGGGATAAGCAGACCCTAGGGGTTAATGCTAGATTAAACCCAGGTACAAAAAGTCAAAGTTAACAAGTAATCCTAGAACAAGTCAGTACCTCCTACCTCTGTTCTGAAGTGCAACCTTCTTTCTGAGAACTTACAATTTGTGACTGTTGATTTCTATATCGGGATCGAAAAGGTCAGAACACTTATCTAGTAAAGATACGTAAGACTTACCTCTAAGAACTGTTGCTGTTGTTAATGTCCACTTTAGTTGTTTTTTACTGTAAACTCTATCTATTTTATCAACTCTGAGCAAACATACATTCTCGGTTTCTATAGGATTAGGGGTTTGGTTGCAATAAGCCAAGCCCCTTAGCCGTTGTATGGCTGTTTGAATACTCCAATTGAGTTTGATTACTGCTTTAATAGCCTTCTGGTAATTTCGATAAAGCCTGATCCTTCAGCCTCCTTAGTGATGGCTTGGGGATGATAATTGAGATGATCGAGATAATGGGAAATGTTGGCAACCCCGATTGAGAGGGGGAAGACTTGTGGGTCGAATAGATCCTGATCATTCGGGCTGTCACCAACGGTCAAGATTTGGTGTAAATCATACTGCTCTGGCAAGTGCTGTTCTAGGACGTCGAGTAGTCCAGCTTGCTTGTTCTGACCCTGAGGTTTGATGTGGCATTGCACGGTACTATAAGTGAAATCAAATCCTTCAGTTGCACAGAGATGAGCCATCTGATCTAAATCAAGCGGATCGAAATCGGGATTATCAAAGGTCCAATCCGTGATCCGAAATGCATTATCGGCAGTGGTGCGTAGATGAGGGAAATGGGTTTGGAGCTGACGGAAGGTGTGGGCTAAGTGGGCACGGTGATCTTTTAAACCAGGAATATCTGAGAGTACTTTTCCGGGTATATCAGGTTTGTGAAAGAAAAGGCCACCATTTTCTGCGATCGCACCTTGTATCGGTAAGTAATGGGCCAATCCGCTCACCCAGCCAGCTGATCGCCCTGTCACGATCACAACAGAAAAACCACTGGTTTGTAAGTCCCAAAGAGCTTGACTTAGCATAGATGGAAATTTACCGTTTACCGTTAGGGTGCCATCCATATCGGTCGCAATCAGTTTGATTAAATTCAGTTTCTCCGAGGAGAGATCAGCAAGCGGAAGAATAGAATTGCTCATGAGCTATTCGTGCAGGGCGGTATCATTTTACAGCGCTACTAGACTGCCTTATAAATGACTGCCCCGTCTGACTCTCGATTGCTAATGATCAACAGCTCCGCCAGACATAGCTCCTGAACCTTAGATTTGACATCTTTAGGACTTTTTCCCGTTGCAATCACACAATCACTGAGGGTGGCACCCTCTTGATCACGACAGAGTTTCAAAATTTGCACATCCAGAGGGGGACTACTTTGGGCGTAAGGTATACCCACATCCCGAACAATGGCAGGCTGTATGGTGCCATTGCCTGAACCATATAATAATCTCTGCTTTAGATTTTTGTTGTCGACCATCTCTGGAATTAAGAATAGGTCGACAACTTGGCCAATGCCGAAAAAACCGAAGGTGAGAAAGTAAAGAATACCGCTAATAGGTTTGCCTAGGTAGAATCGGTGAATCCCACACATGCCAAAGGTACAAAAAAACCACAGAAGATAGGCAGTACCATTATTAGCCATTGGGGTGTTACGACCTCTGCTGTCTTGAACACTATCTCTCTAATTCTAGCCAATGAGTCATTTCAGCAGAATCTTGATCTTTACCTTTCTACAGGAATCGGGATACTAGCGAAGCGAAAGAACCTTGCAAATTCAGTCTTCCTTCTCTGTCACCATAACTTAGATAGGTTTGTCAAGGCTACTGAATTCAGGAATACTATTATACGCATTATGTGAATTCTATTAGCTTGGCACTATCGTTTGCTCAAAGGTGAGAACATCAATGCCAAAGCGCTGGCGCAATAGAATGCGTAGCGTGT
>JANQPU010000146.1 GCA_028285315.1 Acaryochloris sp. IP29b_bin.176 | reverse complement strand
CTCTGTCCAGAGTGCTCGCCAGAAATTGTCCCGCCACTATCAACAGATGAATCCCATGAATGAGTCCTCGTAGTGTCGCTAATCTTAACTTACAGAGTATTGAATTACATCCCAAAAGACATGCGCTAATAGCCTCTGTCCAGGAGAACATTCAGGATTACATGGCATTACTGATACTAAAGTGATCAAACCAGCAACGCTGCCCCTGCCAAATGACGCGTCCGGTGATAATGGCCCATCCATTTTCAAAATCAGCTTGCACCACAAATTCCCAGCCAGAACCCCCTCGCAGATGATCTAAGCCGAAATATTTGATCCCTTGATAAGCCGTCATTCTGCCACAGCGACCCAATAGATTGGCAAAGCTCTGGTCTAAGCTGTCTTTCTGAGTAGACTTTAATAAAGTTGGGGTGCACTGACGAGAAAACTCTCGACTGTCCCAATTGGCAATAATTTTGGGAATCGAATCATTCACATAGGTTAGGGACTCGCTATACTGCCAAGCCTTTTTCCAAGACTTGGGCATAAAGCTCCTCAAAAATGCAGGAATACGTCGATAAGTCTGAGACTCGGCTTGTATATCTGCTTGTAAGGCTAAATAGTCGGAATTATTTTGCCAAGATCGAGCTTTGGTAGGCCGAGGTTGTTTAACCTCCATCAAGGCTTGTAAATCACTGAGTTCACGAACCTCAGTGGTTAAGCGTTTCGGTTGGAAAGAGTGTTGTTGAACAGTAGAGATAGAATCTCTATTCGGTAAAATTAGGACCACCAAGAAGGCATAGAGAATTGCTACGGTGCCAACGATACCCAATAGCAATCCAGCTAGAACCATTAAAATTGCTTCCATCTGTTAAGGCTTCTAATGTACGGGAATATTAGATGCATTCATGTCATCCCCGAAACTGGGGTCCCCCCATGTTCTTAGAATGCCCAACGGTTGAGTGGAATCTGACGTCTGTGATACCAAAAGGACGATGTGCGCCAATTGAAATTTGACCCAATTAGGAATTGGCAGTCATAATGCTCCCCTGTCGAGCAGGTAATTGCAGAACAGTTGATGCGATCGGTACCGTTGTATCAGTAGCAGAAATCGTCACTGTTCCATAGATGCAGTCTAGCCTGGCAATGGATTGGGGTAACAGTCTGAGGTCGAGGGTGATAGAACTGGGCTCAGTACTCGCGTTGACAGCGACGATCAGCACTTCTTCTGCAAAGCAACGGCTGAAGATATATATCTGATCCTTAGCCTGTAAAACTTGATATTGCCCAATTCTGAGGGCAGGATGTCTGTGCCGAATCTGGATGAGCTGTTTGTGCATAGTTTGTAAAGGGAGATGCCAATCTGCCTGGTCAGGGAAACTGCGACGACAATCCGGATCAATCCCACCTGGTAGTCCCACTTCATCTCCGTAATAAATACAAGGAGCACCTGGAAAGGTAAACAACAGTAAAGTTGCCAGTTCTACACTGTTGTAGTCCAAGTGCACCATTGATAAGAGTCGAGCCGTATCATGGCTAGACAGCAAATTGAGTTGTGTCAGTTGGATATCCCAGGGATACCAGGTTAATAGGTCTTGGATGCGCTGACTATAGTCTGGTGCTTGTAGGGCTGGAGAAGGGGCATAGGCCGGTTGAGTGGTATAGGCTAAATCAACTCTTGGACCAGCAGTAAAGGCAATGGTGGACTGCCGAAATTGATAATTCATGACTCCATCGAATTGGTCGCCTGCTAGCCAAGGCTGGGCATTATCCCAGATCTCACCCACAATGTATGCTTCGGGGTTGATACGTTTGACGCGATCGCGAAATTCCTGCCAAAACCCAGGTACTGTAATTTCATTGGGGACATCTAATCGCCATCCATCAATTCCTTGTTGGATCCAATACTCGGCAACCTGCATGATGTATTCACGCACATCAGGATGATCGTGATTAAATTGCGGTAAAGCCCGATTATCATTCCAGCCTAAGTAATTGGCAGGTTTATTCCCTTGATAAGCCGCCACAGGCCAACCTTCGATTCGAAACCAATCAACCCAAGGCGAGTGAGGCCCATTCTCTAAAATGTCACTAAAGAAGAAAAATCCTCGGCTAGCATGGTTAAACACACCATCTAGCACCACTTTGATTTGATGCTTATGAGCCGCTGTTAACAAAGCAGTAAGGGCTTCATTCCCACCTAAGATGGGGTCCACTTGATAGTAATCATGGGTGTGATACCGATGATTACAAGCCGACTGAAAAATGGGCGTTAAGTACAGTGCTGTAATCCCTAAATCGACTAAATAATCGAGGCGATCAATAATCCCCCATAGATTGCCTCCTTTATATCCCTGTAAAGTGGGGGGGACTTGCCAAGGCTCCCATTGAACTTGCGATGGTATGGACGGATGAGAACGCAAAGCAAAGCGATCAGGGAAAATTTGATAGAAGACAGCATGTTTAACCCAATCAGGCGTGTAAATCTGCATTATGACTCACAGAGCGGCAAAGCAATAGTGATAACAACACAACAGTTTTGAGAACCAGCTATCACTCCATTAACTGTAGCAATGGGGTTAAACCAAGAACCAGTATGATTCTATATCTGAAATTGCTCTAAAGTGCTAATCCATATGGAAGGGGTCTAGGTTAGTATTGATTTAAATCTCCTTAGACTATCCCTAACCTCCTCATCTTCTGAGGGTATCTTCATCAAAACGCTTGCCTTTTTCTCAGTCAGTCATGCTCCGTTCAGGACTGCAGAATATGCTCATTGTCTAGACCAAAAGAAGACAGTAGAATTAACCTTTTAGGTTTTGCTTTTGCCCTAGAATTTCTTCTCATCCTGTTGCGCAAAATTTCTTGCAGAGCAGATTTTCAATGTTGATGCTGATTTCCATACGGATACCATTCGCTCCAACTTTATGAAACATGAAAGATGACGTCGTCGAAGCTGCCCATGAACGCCAGCGCCTCTCCGTTTTACACAAGCAATTGATTATCAGTTTGAAATTTCATCACAGCCAAACTCTGGAGCAAATTCCTGTGGAAATGGCAGTGCAGGCCATGATTGAGGTCTGGCAGGCTTGTAATCCATCTCAATCTTCTAACAATTAGTTGGATTCAACCTGATATCCCAGTTCGGCTAGGTGCATTCTGGATTGCCGCCATTTGGGCTGAACTTTAACAAACAACTCCAAATAAACTTTGCCAGCAATGAGTTTTTGAATTTGCTGACGGGCTTCCGTTCCAATTGCTTTGAGCATTTGGCCTTGTTTACCAATTAAAATCTGCTTTTGTGAGCTGCGCTCAACATGAATCGTGGCTAAAATTCGGGTGATTTTAGGAGATTCATCCACCCGATCAATCACAATAGCCACGGAATGAGGAACCTCTTGCCGGGTTAATAGCAAAATTTGTTCTCGAATTAACTCTCCCATAATGAACCGTTCTGGTTGGTCGGTGGCTAGATCGGGGGGGTAATAGTAGGGGCCGGGAATCAGCTGATCAATGAGTTGGCGCTGCAACGACTTCAATTTGGCGGTGGTCAAAGCGGAAAACTTACAAACCGACCAATGGTGTGTTTTCGCCAGGGTTTGATACGTTTGGTCTAATGTCGATGCCTGCTGCGCTGTTTTTCGTTGTAAATCGAGTTTGTTGAGTCCCAAAATGACAGGGGTATTGGTTTGGGTAAGCAACTGGGCAATGAACCGATCTCCCCCACCTAAAGGTGCTGAGCAATCAACGACAAACAACACGACATCAACGGCGTGAATTGCCATGCGAGCATTTTTGACTAAGATCTCTCCCAACTGGTGATGGGGCTTATGGATACCGGGGGTATCCACAAATATCATTTGGGCCGTTGGCGTGGTTAGAATCCCTTTCAGACGATTGCGCGTGGTTTGGGCAACGGGAGAGGTAATCGCGATTTTCTGGCCAATCAGTTGATTCATCAACGTAGACTTGCCCACATTGGGCCGCCCGACAATGGCCACAAATCCTGACTTAAACTCAGGTGGCGCTTGGGGGATAGAGTTCAAAAACTGGAGATTGGACAAAGTTACAATGGGTTCTTCAAGCTGCGGCTATTAACATTATCACCCTGTCTGCCAGTTAAATAGGCAACTCATCAATGGCTTTGGTTTCTCCAATCACCACCATTACCGATCCTTTTTGCAAATTGAGATCAGGACTAGGATTAATATTAAATTTCTGATCACGACAAATCGCTAAAACATTCAGACCGTAGCGGCTCCGGAGCTGTAGCTCACCAATAGACTTATTGTGAAACTCTTCCGGTACAACAATCTCAACAATGCTATGTTGAGGGTCAAGTTCAAAGCGGTCTAAGATAGAAGGCTTCGTAAGCGCACGGGCTAAGGCGCACCCTGCCTCATTCTCAGGAAAGACTACTTGATCCGCACCCACTCGTTTTAGCAGCTTGCCATGTACTTCTGAGGAAGCTTTGGCCACCACTTTAGGTACACCTGCTTCTTTCACATTCAAGGTTGTAATAATGCTTTCTTGCAGATAGTTACCAATGGCAATGATGACCGTATCAAATTCGTAAATTCCTGCTTCTTTCAGGGCCATCGGATCAGTGGAATCTAGTTGTAAGGCATGGGCTGCCCATTGATTGCTAACCACTTCAGCCACTCGTTTCTCATCAATATCAGTGCCTAACACTTCTTGGCCTGCCTGGTGTAGGGCCTGACAAGCAGCCCGACCAAAGCGGCCTAACCCAATGACAGCAAACTGCTGCTTTCTATGATTCAGACCTGGGAATAAACTTAATGGTGATAGATTCACGGGTATACGTCCATAACGCTAGTATTTTTGCCCAAAAGTGATTTAGCCAACTAACAAAGATTCTTCAGGATATCGAACGGTACTGGGGCGAGGATCGCCCAGGATAGCTGCCATCAGTAGTAGGACCCCTACTCGGCCCATGTACATGGTGGCCGCCAAAATTAATTTTGAACTTCCCGTTAAAGCAGCGGTAATACCAGTGGATAAACCAACAGTGGCGTAAGCAGACACCACTTCAAACAGAATGTTGATGAACTCAACTCCTGGATCGGCAATAGCCATCAACGTTGTGGCTAGAACGATAGTAGTAATCGAACCAAACACCACTCCTATTGCCTTCAAAATCAAGGACACAGGAATTTGACGCTCGTACATGGTGACGGATTCTTTACCCCGGAGAATGGCTTTGGTACAGCTACTCAATACTCTGATAGTGGTTGTTTTCACACCTCCCCCCGTCCCACCAGGACTGCCACCCACATACATAAACGCAATGGTGAGAAACAAGCCAGCATTCGTCATACTACCGATATCAATGGTGTTAAACCCAGCGGTGCGAGTGGTCATGGACTGGAACCCAGCAGATAGCAACTGATTATTCCAACTTAAAGGCTGCAACGTCTCAGGGTTATGGGATTCTGTCAGATAAAACGCAAGGGTTCCCAGGGCCAGCAATACAACCGTGGTGCTGGTAACCACTCGAAAGTTGAGGGAGAAAAGGGTTCGTTCTCGCTTCCCAGTTAGACGATCTCGCACCCATAAATAGACTTCAAAAATGGCTTCATACCCAATGCCGCCCACGATGACGAGTCCAGAGATCGTGAGATTGACCATCCAGGAGAACTGGTAGCTGCTCAGACTATCGGAGAATAAACTGAACCCGGCATTATTCCAAGCACTGACACTGTGAAAAACGGCATACCAGAGGGCAAGGGCTGGAGTAAACTGCTGGCTAAACACCCCAAATAGTAGGATGATGCCGGTTAACTCGAACACCAAGATGGTGGCAATAATGGACAGAACAACCTGCTTGGCACCTTGCAATTTGGAGCGGTCCAAGGCTTGTTGAAGGGCAATTTTATCCCTAAGCCCAAATTTACGCCCCAGCAATAACAGCAAGAAGGTCGTGGAAACCATGTAGCCTAATCCCCCCAACTGGATCAGGGCCAGGATAAAAATCTGGCCTAAGGGAGAAAAATAGGATCCCGTATCGACCACCACATGGCCAGTGACACAGACAGCAGAAGTAGCTGTAAATAGGGCCACAATCGGGTTGTTCCAGTCTCCGCTGGCAGTTGAGATAGGTAATAGGAGTAAACCTGCGCCCACTAGAATGGCAACCAAGAATCCTAAACAGATGCTTCTAGAAACGGTCATGGTTCCCTCCAGATGGCAGAGGGAAGCTGCTCTGAAGACTTGAGAAACAACAGATCATTACAGATGGTAGAAACCTTCCCTTCATGATGGGCTGATAACGTTACTGGGAGCCAGTGGTGCCATACCACAAATCTGAGACTGACGAATCCGATGGATTGCTTCACCGAGACGATCGCATTCTGCAATCAGACTAATCCGCAAATAGCCTTCACCCTGATGGCCAAAAGCGCTGCCTGGGGTCATGACGATGCCTGTTTCTTGAATCAGCTTCAAGGCAAAATCTGCGGATGACATCTCTACCGGACAGGGTGCCCATAAATACATGGTTGCTTTCGTTTTGGGGATGTACCAGCCTAAATCGCCCAGCCCTGAAATTACAAAATCTCGTCGCTCTCGGTAGCGTTGTTGGACGGCTTGTAGATGGCTATCGGGTAGTTGCAGAGCGGTTTGAGCAGCCGCTTGGACAACGGCAAAAATACCATAGTCTAGGTTAGTTTTGAGGGTGCGGAGACCTTGAATGATTTGAGGATTCCCCACCACAAAACCAACCCGCCAACCCGCCATATTGTAGGTTTTGGACAGGGTGTGAAACTCAACCCCAATTTCCTTTGCACCCGGGATTTCCAACAGACTGACAGGCTGATACCCATCGAAGGCCAACTCGGCATAGCACAAGTCATGCACCAGCAAAATCTGATGCTTACGAGCGAAGGCCACAATTTCGGTAAATAGCTCTCGGGGAGCCACTGCCGTTGTCGGATTGCTTGGATAATTAAAGTAGAGAATCTTGGCCCGTTCCGCTACCTGATCGGGGATACTGCCTAGATCAATCAACCAGTCATTGTCTGCTGTCAAGGGCAAGCCGTAAATTTCAGCCCCAGCTAAGGCCGGACCACGAAAATGGGGAGGGTAGGCTGGATTGGGGACCAACACCACATCCCCAGGGTTAATGTAAGCCAGCGCTAAATGGGTTAAGCCTTCTTTAGAGCCCAATAACGGTAGGGCTTCGATTTCTGGATCGAGTGAAACATCGTATCGTCGGTGATACCAATCAGTGATGGTATGTCTGAAATCGGCATGGCCTTCAAAGGGAGGATAGCCATGATTATTGGGGGATTGGAGGGCTGCGACCGCAGCCTCAATAATAGGCTGAGGAGGGGGGCCATCGGGATTCCCCATTCCCAAATCAATGAGGTCCAGGCCTTGCTGGCGGGCAGCCGTTTTGAGTTCATCTAAACGTGCAAACACATAAGGTGGCAAAGCACTCAGTCGTTCGGCAGGCTTGATCCAATCCAAACTCATGGGCTAACCTCTTCCGATGCCGATCCTAAGATGGCCTCGCTGTCCATCAAAGCGGGAGAGCTTGAGGCCGTAGAGACCATTGCAGCCATTAACTGATCAGGCGTAACGGTGAAGGGTAAATGGTGGAGATCTGAGTCTGGTTGGCAAGTCACTTGAGCCGCTGTTTGTAATTGCCTCAGGGATACATCCTCCATCCCTAAATCAGTGAGGGTGGTGGGTAGCCCAATCTCTCCATAAAACTGTAAGAGCTGATGGCGAGCCGTCGTGGCCAAGTGATGATGTTGGAGAAGCTCCTCCAAGCGCAACTGGACCAAAATGCCATAGGCAACTTTTTCACCATGTAAGCTGGATCGGGTAGGAGACAGGTGCGTCAGACCATTATGGACCGCATGAGCCGCTACAGTACGGCATTGTGCCCCACCTAGACCACCCACCACCCCAGCCATTAAGACGGTGGCATCCACCACTTGTCGCCATTCATCACTTCCAGGCTGAGCGATCGCAGCCGTTGATTTCTGAAAGAGGATATCTCGGAGGACTCGGGCCTGCTGAACGGCAGCGATGGTAAGCGTTTCCTGGGAATGGCCGCTACTAACTGAAGCTTCATACCATTTGGCTAAAGCATCTCCAATGCCCGCAACTAGGGTCCGTTGAGGAGCTGTTTGAATTACCGCATAATCCAAGATCAGTAAATCGGGACATCGGGGTAAACCGACATCATATTGAAAGGCTCCGGCATCCGAATACAGATTGGATAAGGCGGTCCAAGCAGCACAGGTTGCTGCTGAGGTCGGGATGGTAATCACAGGACAATGATGATGGTGAGCCAGGAGTTTGGCTGCATCTAACGCTTTCCCGCCTCCTACACCCAGAATGACGTCTGCGTGATGATCGGTGACGTTTTGTCCAAGGGTTTGCAAACTCGCTTCGCTACAATCACGACCATAAGTCGCGTCGGCCACCTCCAACGTCGCAATCGAAGACAGGTAAGGCCGCAAAATCGCTAAGCTTTGCTCTCCTCCAACCACGAGAGGGCGTTGGCCGTAAGGCTGTATAAGGGATTCTAAATGGGATAGGCTGTGCTCAGCTCGAATAATGCGCTGGGGGGCAATGGCCTGACTGGAATCAGCGAGGGATGATGGAACAGAAAGCGATAAGGACTGGGACATAGGCTGGACGGTACGAGCAGTTGGTCAGTCCTCCCATGATCCCTTTGACCTGTCGGGAAAGCTGACGTTCAATATGATTTTAACTAGAGGAGGGATCAAAAGTAGTCCTGGCCAGGGCAGCTAAATTGTCCTCATTGAGAGTGATTTTAGCGTTAGGGTCGTCGCGTACCGTCAAAGAACGCTGAATTTGTCCCAGAGGAATGAGTTGGGACATCCCTGATTTCTGATGCAGAATGGTGCGGACTTTGATGGTGAGTTGATCCGTCCCTCGACCCACTCGTCCTGGTGAAAACAGATTCTCTGACGCTTGCAAGAGGGTTGCCTCTAGTTCTGTGGGGGTGATCGTAGGAGACACTGCAATTACAACTTCAGGACCTGCCAAATCATAAACCAGGTTGTACTTCGCTGCCCCTGGAATCACGGCTTTACTCAAGGGGAAAAAACTCAAGGCCAGTAAGCTTCCCGTCAATACCCCTAATAGGCTGGTGACGCCGACAAAGCGGAAACGAATTCCCCACTTGAACACAAAGGCTAGGCCTGTGAATGCGCCACTGGCGAGCATGAGGATTGCACACCACTGACAGGCTTGCCGAAAAAACTCAGGGCTGGGGGTGGGCATTAATCAACCTCCTCGTTACTGACAAAGTCATCCGCTGATTTTACACTCTGATGTTCTAACGCGGCTTTGAGCGTATGCCAAGTCAGGGTGGCACATTTAATCCGTACGGGAAACTGGGCGACCCCCTGCATGACATTGAGCTTGCGATGTTCACGGGGAAATTCACCCTCGCCCTTCATCATGTTCTGGAACGCTTGCACCATTTGCAAGGCTTCGGAAATCGTTTTGCCTATCATGGCATCCGCCATTAAATCGGCAGAGGCCATGGCGATCGCACAGCCTTCTCCTTCGAATTTGACTGCCGCAATGCGCTCCTCAGAATTTTCCAATTGGACCGTTAACTCGATCGTATCGCCACAGGATGGATTATGTCCGCGCTGTTGGCGATGAACTGGATCCGTGGTGCCGCGATGACGGGGCTTTTTGTAATGCTCTAAGATGACTTGTTGATACAGATTCCGTAAATTATCCAGTGCCATAATCTCAAAACGGTGAGGGTCTACCTTCACTGTAGAAGGTCCATCGTAGGAATGTATCTAGGATACTGGCTGTTGTCCCTTTGATCTTAATCAATAGCAGTTCTTCCTAGCGGATTACTGTCAAAGCATCAACAGACATATTAGAGTGTTCTTGAGGTTACCCCATTCGATGTTGCTGTTGTTTTTTCGATCAGGTCAGTCAATTCTCAGAAACGGATGCAGTTGTACCGTCCTGGTGAAGCAGACATAATGTCAGATGTCGTGGGATACTCCTAAGGAGAAAAGATGAAGTGGGCTAGTGCTCTATCAACACAACCATCCCTAGAAGCCGCTCTCGATGAAGTGATTGCAGCGGCATTGCAAACGTTAGATGCGTCTGCAGATTTGGCTATCCTGTTCATCTCTACCACATTTGCCAGCGAATTTCCTCGATTACAGCCGCTGCTTCGGGACAAATTGCCCGTTCAACATTTTGTTGGTTGTGGTGGCAATGGGGTGATTGGTCCCGCCCAGGATGGAGAAACAGCTGAGGTCGAAGAAGAACCCGGTATCACCTTAACGTTGGCCTCGTTACCCGGTGTAGATATTCAAACCTTCCATGTTTATGAGGATGAGCTGCCCGATCCCGATAGTGCCCCGTTAATGTGGACAGAGCTGTTGGAAGTCGATCCTGCCCACCAGCCCCATTTCATCCTGTTTGCGGATCCATCTAGTTCGAAGATTAATGATCTCCTGCAAGGGTTAGATTATGCCTATCCCAATGCCGTCAAAATTGGGGGGCTCACCAGTGGCAGGACTTCATGGAGTGGCAGCGGCCTGTTTTGTGACGATCAGCTCTATCGTGAAGGCACTGTTGGTGTCGCCTTGAGTGGCAATATCATGGTCGAAACGATTTTAGCTCAAGGCTGTCGACCGATTGGTCAGCCCTATCGGGTGGCTGAGGCTGAGCGAAATGTCGTTCTCCAAGTTGAGGAACAATCGGTTCCCGTAGAAGCAACGTTCAATACCGACGAGGTCCGCTTGCAAACTCCGTTAGAAGCACTGCAAGCCTTGGTCCAAGACTTAGATGCGGAAGAACGAGCATTAGCCCAACATTCTCTCTCGGTGGGGATTGTCTGTGATGAGTTTAAGCAGCAACTTGAGCCGGGTGATTTTTTAATTCGCAACCTGATTGGAGTTGATCCACGCATTGGGGCCATTGCCATTGGCGATCGCATCCGCCCAGGACAACGGATTCAATTTCACCTGCGGGATGCCCAAGCCTCTGCAGATGATCTAGAAGATCTGCTCCAGCAGTATTTTCATAAATCTCCCCAAAATAGACCTCAACCGACGGCAGCCTTGCTTTTTGATTGCCTAGGACGAGGCGAACGGTTTTATGGGGAGCCAGACTTCGATTCTCAACTGTTTAGCCGCTATTTCCAAGATATTCCCATCAGCGGCTTCTTCTGCAATGGTGAAATCGGTCCCATCGCAGGAACGACGTTCTTGCACGGCTACACCGCAGCTTTTGGAATTTTCCGCAGCCAAGCAACAGACTAAAGGGCACTCTGAGCAAGATCATGCTAGCTTGTGGGAATATACGCATTATGTGAATTCTATTAGCTTGGCACTATCGTTTGCTCAAAGGTGAGAACATCAATGCCAAAGCGCTGGCGCAATAGAATGCGTAGCGTGT
>JANQPU010000085.1 GCA_028285315.1 Acaryochloris sp. IP29b_bin.176 | reverse complement strand
GTGGAGGTATGAACAGGAGAATATTCAGGTGTGATAAATGTAGTGTGGTTCTCTCTTATGCCTGATTTTACTGTCCAAGATCAGGGGTTCACTTCACACATCCAAGTAGATGCGCCGCACAAGTTCGGGAAGCTGTTCGCTTTCGCAACGGCCTGCTATCGGTCTCAGGCTTGCAGCATCTATCTCCATAGACGCACCATTAGCGGGGTTATTCCCCTTGGTTGAGAGTATGTAAGCTTTCCTAGTTAGGGTGCGGCAATACTGCCATTGATAAAAAAATTGAAGACTTTGTGCAAGTTAAAGAAGCTATTAGCTCATACACGGGATTTGTAGGCGCGAAACGACCTCTACCCGAGTACCCGCGACCCCTTGAGTTTTAGTCAAGTGAGCGACTTATCTGCTCTAGTATGTAAGCTTCTTTGATCAGGGTACGACATCCAATATGGTTCCGCGCAAGTTTGCAAAGCAGTTGACATCAGTGCTCTACCATTGAGCTACATCCCGGTAAATCGGGATGGCAGGAGTCGAACCTACAACCTCTCGCTTAGAAGGCGATATGTATGCTTTGTGAATTAGGGCGCGGAAGATAGACTATTCAGATTGGGGTGCGGATGGTTCATAAGGTGACTGGCTGCGCATTGCCCTTAGACAATTGATCCGCTTGTCGAGTCGTCTCAGGCAAACGGTACTTGGGTGCACATTGGAGGACCAAATCGATTGCACTGCGCAAACTAATGCGATGACCAATGGACACATAGATAGGTTTGACCTTGTGCTGCGTCCGCAAAGCTGCACCGATAACTTCTCCAGCATCTGTGATCGGCTGCCAGGCTCCACGATCGTTAGCCAGAGGCTCGAATTCCCCAATATAGGGAGTCTTAGCCACGCCAATGGTTGGCAGTCCACTGACAATTCCCAAGTGGCAGGCAAATCCACACCGACGAGGATGGATATAGCCATTGCCATCACAGATCAGTAGCCCAGGTTGGGTTTTCAGACTTGCGAGGGCTTCCATAACGATAGGAACCTCTCGGAACGCTAGTAACCCTGGCACATAGGGGAAGGTAACCGGACGACGAATTGCCACAGATTCTTGTACCTTGAGATCTGACAGTCTCAGCACTGCAACTGCTGCACAGGCAATTTGATCATTATCCTCAAATCCGACATCCACCCCTGCCACGGTTTCAAGAGGACCAAAATCATCGTCTAGGATGATTTGTTGCCGCAGTTTTTCCTGAAGGGCAATGGCCGATTCAGGATTTGTCGCCAGGCTTGAGAGTCGTTTTTGGGGCACGACAACCTCCTAGAAAGATAACTGAGACTCAGGATGCAGGTTTAGATGCGTTCATCTGACTCAAAATAAATCGGATCTCCTTCTTGTTACACTGCTTTTTCTTCACTGCGTAACGAGTATTGATATTGCCATATCGGGTCTGCCGGGGGATTTCACCCCGCAGTACATCTCTAACCATCATGACGGGAAAAGGTGGAAAGTTCTCATAGGTAATCAGATACCAAAGCTCGTTCAGTTTCTGATATTCATGATAGGCATCAATTACAACCCTATCGTTTGGTGACCTTTGTCGCTTACGCTTACGAGGTTGCTTCTCAACTTCACATAGAATTCCCGTCTCAGGATGCACATAGAATTTGTCCCAGTGATAATCTAACGGTTGAAAAGGCCCCCAGCGGGGCTTGTGGTAAAGAACACCGTCAATGATTTCAACATGTAGTTCAACAAAGTCCCATACGTGACTAAGAACATGCTGTCCCGCCATGGTATTGGTCTTGAGTCGTCGACATAGTTTACTGTAGACGTCATTCCAGGGTTGGCCGACGTGCGATCGCAGAAATCGCCGCAGCGGTCCCAAATGATCCGAAAGCCACTTCGTTTTACCTCTCGGTTTGATGAGGTACGGGCTTAGCAGCCCATCCTCAGTTGCAACTTCTGTGAGGCGATCCAACTGTTTCCTTGCCCCCTTTACCTTTCTGAGACTTCGCCTCATCCCCCCGCGAGGGCGTTCAATGGTTATTTCACTTAATCGATGTTCACTCATAATGCATTGGGTTCTGGATCATCTGTAAATGTTTCAGCAGCAGCTACACTCCCCTCAGAATTGGGGAGTGGGGGGCATGCAAGCCGCCAATGCCAGAAATCCAGAACTCAATTGCGTCAAAAATTGGTGCTTCGCACAAGTCAAAAAAGCCGTTGTGTCATACACAGGAGTTGAACCTGTATGTGCTTGATCTAAAAGTCAAGTGCCTTACCATTTGGCGAGTATGTATGCTTTTTTCGTTAGGGTGCGAAAGCTAGCTTTGAACAATAACAATACTTCCGTGCAAGTTTAGAAAGCCGTTCATCAACTTACGGCCGCTCTTACCCAATCAACCTTGGCAGTGAGCCCGCATCCTCAGTCTGCGAGAGATATCGGATGCTTCGCTAGCTCGATCGCTCGAACATTGCTACCTTAGGACCGTTATCCGTGTGTATGCTTTCTCAATTGGGGCACGGGAGTCATTTATCCGTAAACTGCCTCGGGTCGCACAATCACATCCCCACTCGGACGGTGATCGACAACATAGGTGTCGAGACGGTTAACGGGGATTTCTAGATGGCGGGCAACCTGCTCTTTCAGGGTGCTATCGCCCATCCCCACTTGAATTCCTAAATGTTGTTCGGCGACATCATAAGATCGCCCTTCAAACCGGATATGCACCATTTTGACCTCCTGAATAATGATTGATGGTGTTCTCTTGCTGTTAAGACCAGACCTGTCAACTGAGGTTAGCGATACTCCCCAATCACCTCAATTTCACCGACGATGTTATCGTTCAGCTCTTCCAATTTTTCTGCGGGAATCCACCATTCTGTATGGTGGGCACCCCCAACTTTCTGGATCTCATAGTTATCAACAAAAGATTTTTTGACGTTGAAGCGAGTGACGTATCCACCCCCACTCGCTTTGATATTCCATTTGGTGGCAATATCGATCGCGTATTGCTCGTTTGTGACTGGGTAAAAGATGGGCTGCTCGGGTAACCTTGGCGGCCAGCGACGGAAATTAGCGTCTTCGAGCAACTTCAATTCTGCAGGACCCGTCGGTCGATACATGGTAATAACTTCATTTTTCATACTTTTTGATATCGGACATTGCAACTATTTCAGTCAATCAAGCTTGTAAAAGATAGAGGAAGGTGGAGGAATCGAACCCCTACAGCGAACCATACCCTGGTTTTCAAGACCAGTTGCCGACCATCCAGCGGCACCTTCCATAGAGAATGAATTAAGCAAAACACATCCAATAGTCCCCAAGCCCACCCTCACCATTCCTAAACAGATCAACACGTGGTTGTGATTTGTGACTGTACACAATACCCCTGTGACAGTGCTGGGCGTAACTTGTAAGCGGGAGTTGAACCCATTTACGCTGGCCCGCAGCATACCGAGGCTGTTTAACAGACAGCAGGTTTCCAACTTTCCCAGTTGGCGGGTTGTGTTCGCTTCTGTTGTGAATGGTTACCAACTATTGCTTTAGCTATCCAGCAGGTCTACTTGCCAGTTCAGTGCCTGAATCTGCGAGTCTAACAACCGATAGGCTTGAGAGGCGCTATCGACTTGTCGCTGCAGTGCTGCAATGTCAACGGTGCTGACAAAGCGCACTTCTGAACGGCTGTAGCGGTTATGGGTGATGGCAGCTTCCTGAATCAAGCTATCCAAAACACTTCGCCGAGTCGTAAGGGTATCTCGCTGAGCAAGGGCATCAGACAGTGTGCCATTCTCTAACGGAGTGTTTGAGTTAGTTCTGTTGATGTGCTGGATTAGGGTTGTGAGATCTGCTAGAGCATTCTCTAGTTCGACTAACAATTCTTGAGGGTTCTCAGGTGGCTGTTCCCCCTCTTGCACTTTGGCACTACGATTCAAGCGCTGCCGTAGTTGAGCAATTTTCTTTTGACAATCTGCTCGTTGAATTAAAGCTTCTGCAAGCTTCATCAGATTCACCTCCTTTGGAAAAATGTTGATTGTTGTTGGGATATTCCCACCCCTTACGCTGGAGCCGACCCCGTTCATTAGCTCGTGTCCTGTAAATAGGCTTCGCCAATGGGTAGTTGGGCTGCGTAAGGGAAATCCACCAGGCAGGTACTGTCCCTGCTGTCGCTGTGTTATCAGCACAGTGCCTCACTTTTTGGCCTCTGGTGGTGGAAATGGGTTGACCGACGGGACTCGAACCCGCTAACACTAGGATCACAATCTAGCTCCTCGTCCGCTTCGGATTCGGCCAACACAGTGGATTCTGGTCGGATT
>JANQPU010000084.1 GCA_028285315.1 Acaryochloris sp. IP29b_bin.176 | reverse complement strand
GAAAGCGTTAGCATCATTCTAGTGGAGGAAAATTTTTACCTAACATTACCCTCTTCAACTTGAATGGAACAACCTCCCTGAAACAGCTATTGAGCCTAGGATTTTTATAGCAATGGCAAACGTAATGTGTTTCGTGTGGATAAAAAACTGGTCTTAGTAATGTTGAGATAGCTGATTATCACTAGAAAGCATTATGAGTAAAGCCACTAATCGTATGCGCTCGGTACATCCGGGAGAAATTCTAAGAGAAGATTTTCTTGCCCCTCTTAATATGGGTATGAATGCTCTAGCATTAGCTCTCAACATTCCAGCTACTTGAATTCACGAGATTGTCAAAGAGCGTTGGTCTGTTACTGCTAAAACAGTAGAGCGCCTAGCTCGTTACTTTGGAGGTGATGCGGCCTCTTGGTTGAATCTTCAAGCGATATACGACCTCAAAACACTTCCAACACGTGATGAAATTGCCAAGTGTATAGAACCTCGCTCTACCAAAAAAACAGCTTAGTCGTGGAAGAGAACCTCGTCCTTCAAGTATCGTTTGATCGGTTGAGAAGTGCTGGGGAAAACATAACAATGGTTCGATGAGCTTTGCCAGAGCCATGTTGTAGCATATTGCTCAAGGAATAAGAAAACACAGCAAATCTTCGATTAAACTTATGGAATTTGGCAACAGTTACCTTGACTATTGGCTGCTATTTCTTCGGTCATGATAAGCCGAATTGTGTGGCTCAATTACTAAGCGTAAAGAGATCGAAATATTTATGACGAAGCGATACCTCTAGCTTTGCCGTTGTTTTTAAGGTTTTACCTTTAAATTATGAGCGAATTACTGCTCATGGGCATATTGCATTGGTAGCAGGTCACTATGGTTGTTCAACTTTGGGTCAGATATTCTCCCATCTTGCACCCCTTGTTTGTCGGGATTGGCTTTTGTCTAGCCTGGGGAATTGCTGGGTTGTTGGTTTGGAATGTGGGGTCTACGATCGCATACAGTATTCGCACCTCAAAGCGGATGCATCAAATCCCTTGTAGCCGCTGCCAATATTTCACGAACGACCATCGCCTCAAGTGCTCAGTTCATCCTGATATTGCCTTATCGGAGAAGGCAATCAACTGTGGGGATTTTGTGCCGCCGCCCTCTTTAACGTTGGAAATATAAGACACATCCTCATCAATTAGTCATTAGTGACCATTACCATTCATGGATCGGGAAAGAGGGAGGGATACTAGACTCGATGTTATTCTCAGTGTGCGATCAAGGCCCTCTTGACAAACTTCATTGATCCACTGAATGGGGATGTGAAGAGATTAAGGCTGTTCGTCTTTTGCTAGGCGGCGGTGGGGAGATGGGCTGGAAGCAAAGAGATCGCTGCGATTCCCAGAAAGGCCAGAACTGAGAGGGTCTCAAGAACTGCAACATTTTTAATCTGAGTGGTCTGATACCATTCTTGTCGCAGTAGAATAAAGCCAAACTTGAGTAAAACTATCCCAAAAGCTAGTGGTGTAAAGCTTCTCAGCCAGCTAATCGACCAAATTACCAGAATAACGATGCTGGCGATCGCATGATAAATCACCCCTGGAATCCAGGATTTTGTTTTGGTTTTGCGAAGTTTGACCGTGAAAATGGCACTGCTAAAAAATAGGGTATTCAACAGCCACAGCCCGAAAACATCGAATGTTAGGGTTCCCAAGGTTACGGCATAGGCTAGCGGAGCAGCTAAACAGACTGCCGCAAAGGTGAGCAGCTCGTTCGCTATCGATTTCTGCTGCCGGTAGAAGACTGCGATCGCATCTATCAGGAACGTTGCGATCGCCCCCAAATACAGCCACAGTAGTATAGGCACCTGAAGCGCCAGATATCCTCCCAGGCTCAGGGCGATGCTAGTATATAACCCGCCCCACACCAGAAAGCGAGGTTTCCAGCTACGCCGCTGTTTAATCTGTAGCACCAATGGGTGTTCTGCCTGAAACCCAGCAAAGGCACAGACTAGTGCCAGGGTTGTTGCCAGGGTCCAGTGCTGAGCAGCAGCAGCTCCGGTTAGGAAGGAGACCAACAATACTACATAAACACCATGCTCTGGTGAAAACATGGGGTGATACCAGGCGGGGGCCTGGGGTGATCGAACTGAAGTGGTAGGACTAGGAGCGTTCACATTAGAGGTTGTCATGGGTTGACTTCCTGAAAGCACAATTGGATGTCTTGGTCATTGGTGTTGTTGAGCAAAATTCTGCGCAACATACCTCCCTCTGAATACTCCAGGTGTCATGAAACGGTAGGGTAAGTGCCTGCATTTATATAGAGCAGTATCATTTTGAGGTCTTTTTCGGGCCTAGGTCAAACCTCCCAGCCGAATGCCAGCCCCCATCACCACAAACAATACCGCTAGCGTGGTGACGCCAACAATATGGTAGGCCAAGGAATTCAGGGTCTCTTTGGTCAGCTTCGGAATGATAAAAAATCGGGCATGGAGCGCTAATGCCAACGTACCCAGGAGCAAAGCTAATTTGAACGCAATGTAGATCGAAAGATAGGACTCAAATGCTAAGAAATTCTGGAAGCCTGGGAAATAAATCCAGGTCAGCCACAGCCCTGTGATCGTTTGGAGGAGTAAAGCAGCTAGGCCAAATCCTTCAAAATGAGATTCGAAGGCATGGATGCGATTGGGGTCGCGGTTTTTGAGGGCGGTGGGTAAGACCGTGACAGCAAGGACCAGATGGCCCCCGGTCCATACGGTTGCCCCTAGCGTATGCAGGATGACCAAAATTTTGAACAGCATCTGGTAGCAAGTATGTATGTGAACAAAAAGCATTACGCTCGTCCTCCTAGCCCTCAACCTTAGGGGGAAACGATCCTAAACTCTTAGTTTTCTCCCCCCCCCAATTTGGGGGCCAGTGCAGGATTGAATGGACTCATTACAAACTTATCTGGTACTGTCTTATCTCCAAGTACGGCCCCATTGATCTTACTGATTTAAGATATCCTTCTTATGTTGAGGCGCTGCTGCCACTTCTGCCACTTCTGCTAAAAGATCGTCTGAAACGCCCATGTCTTTGAGGGTGGTCATAAGGTTTTCAGCAACGGCGTCAAAATGCTCACCGCTTAAGCCCTGCTTTTCCACTAGCTCCTTGTGGGCTTCGCGCATATAGCGACCGTCATATTTATCCGTGCCGCCAAAAGCATAGGTGAGAAAGGCTTTTTGGTGTGCCCGTTGCTTCACCATATCGGTGTTAGCAAAGAAGTGATTGATGCGCTTATCTTGTAGGACGCGCACGTAGAATTTATCCACTGCTAAATCAACGGCGGCTGCGCCACCTAATTTTTCAAATAAAGTTGCCATAGAATTAATGCTGTGACTAGGATAACGTCCCTCAGCCTAGAAGTAGGGCTCTGTAATTACCTTGACTTAAGTCAAAAGAGATCTTGAAACATTCTTAAGTCTCACCGATCTAACTGTTCTAAATTGGTCCAGATAGACCGTAGATTAAGAGAGCAGGTTTGATGTGTGAGGCCAAGAGTGAGCGAATCAGATGTAAGTCATTGGCTATCAAATACACTCATCTTTCAAGGACTCTCTCCGTCCCAGCTTTTCGCCTTAACCCAAATCGCGCAGCTAAAAACCTTCTACAAAGGTGTGAAGTGAACCCCTGATCTTGGACAGTAAAATCAGGCATAAGAGAGAACCACACTACATTTATCACACCTGAATATTCTCCTGTTCATACCTCCAC
>JANQPU010000069.1 GCA_028285315.1 Acaryochloris sp. IP29b_bin.176 | reverse complement strand
CAGCGGGGATTGAGCAATCAGACGATTCAAACCTTCCAACTGGGCTATGCACCGGGAGGCTGGAGCACTCTCCATGATGTGTTGGTGCAGGAGAAGGGTTTTGCCCCGGATTTGGTGAAGCAGGCGGGATTGATTTTACCCCGTAAATCTGGCGATGGATTCTATGATCGGTTTCGCGATCGCTTGATGATACCGATACACGATACCCAAAGTCGGGTCGTGGGATTTGGCAGCCGGACTCTAAACGGCGAGGGACCGAAATACCTCAATTCTCCCGAGACCGAACTCTTTAATAAGGGCACCCTCTTATTTGGCCTAGATAAAGCTCGCCAAACCATCGTTAAGGCAGATCGGGCGGTGGTGGTCGAAGGCTATTTTGACGTGATTGCCCTTCATGCCGTGGGCATCACCAATGCCGTCGCCTCCATGGGCACGGCGTTGAGTGTGGATCAGATGCGGCAGTTGCTGCGCTACACCGAATCCAAACAGATTATTCTGAATTTTGATGCCGATGCAGCAGGGGGTAAAGCGGCAGAGCGGGCCATTTCCGAAGTTGAAGACCAAGCCTATCGGGGTGACGTTCAGCTTCGGGTCTTAAATTTACCCAATGGCAAAGATGCGGATGAATATCTTCAGGAGTATACGGCAGAAAACTACCTAGATTTGCTAGAAGAGGCTCCCCTTTGGCTCGACTGGCAAATTCAGCGCGCCCTTAAAGATCGCGATTTACAGCAGGCGGAGCAGTTCCAAGCAGCTACGGAAGCGATTTCTACGATTTTGGGTAAACTACCCAACGCCACCCTGCGCACCCACTACACTCATCGCTGTGCAGGGTTGCTCAGTCAAGGCGATTCGCGTCTGGCCTTGCGACTAGAAGAAGCGTTGCGGCAACAGGTTCGGGGACAGCGCTGGCATGGTCGATCTCAAAAATGGCAGCGCCCCGCAGACTTTACCCTGCGGGAAGCCGCAGAGGCCCAACTCCTGCGAATTTACCTGCATCGGCCACAGTTTCGCCAAGATATTCATAATGCCCTTAAACAGCGAGATATTGAGTTTAGCTTTTCCCACCATCGATTTTTATGGCGGCAAATCTTAGCCATCAAAGATGATTCAACTCAGCTAGACTCTACTTCAGAACATTCTGAACTTGAAGCCCCTGACATCGATTTAATTGCAGCGGTACAGGATCTCTGTACCGAATTTTCACAGGAAATCCAGCAGGTCTATCACCTTATTCATCTGAATGAAAAAACAGAGCTAGATATTCTGCGCCCCAGCCTTTCGATTCGAGCCGCAGCCGCCAGCCTAGAACGCATTGCCTGTGAAAAACGATGTCGGCACTTGCTGCAAATGTGGGAATCGGCGATGAAATCAGCCAAACGAGAACTGGGGCAGCATCAGATCCTCAATACCTATTTGCAGCAAATGCTGATGGACGAATCGGAACAAATCCAAAGTTTGCTGGCTGAAGAATCCCACTGCTTGCGAGAACTGGATGAAATTAAACGCTTGTACTATCAAGAAAAACGTTATTTGCAACAGCTGGATCAGCAACGCTGTGTTGATCTCAACGATCTCAGCGAATTGCAAGCAAATCCCCTTATCAATTTGAACTGAGATAAATGCATGAAACATAACGCGTGGCAAATCTGAAATGAATAAATTTATCGCGCCCTATCCCCTCAAACTGGCCCTAGGATTGGAAAGAGTGGTGTTCGACAATAACTCGGGGTTAGTTAAGGAAGGATGTTCAAAAGTTGGAAGTTTTGGGTCTTAGGTGTGATCACATGTCTGTTCGTTCTATTTGTGTCCTGCCAATCCCCAAGTCCTGTTGTTCAACCCTCATCCGTTCCACTACCTAATTCTTCTGTGTCCCCCCCGGTGACTTCGCCTATTGCTTCTCCATCGCCTGTAGCCTCTGCCCCCACGCCAGTTGTGAGTGGAGAGCGGCTATTAGCTGATCTCAATACCCTTGATTTTGAGCGCTACACCGCAGCGGAACTACAGAGAGCCAGGACATATATAGCAACCGCCAGTTAGGTTAGGACGTCATGTCATAAGTTCATCTATTACCCGCATCTTCCAATGCCTAAAGCCTACGATTATGACCTACGTTGCAAAGTCTTCGAAGCCATCGAACTCAACGGTATGAGGCCTTCCGAAGTCAGCGAAGCCTTTGGTATCAGCCGTAATACGATCCACCAATGGACCCTACTCAAAGCTGAAACTGGAGACCTCAACCCCAGACCTGTAGGTCAGAGTAAGCCCAACCAGAAGATCGTCGATTTGGATGCATTCCGTGCCTTTGTGAGCGCCCACCCGGACAAGACCCAAGCTGAATTAGCACAATTGTGGCCAGACGATATTAGCGAGCGCACGATAGGGCGTGCCCTCAACCGGATCGGATTGACGCGAAAAAAAAGACTTACGGTTATCAACAACGAGATGAGCTACGACGCGCTGATTTCTGTGAGCAATTAGAGACCGTTGAGCCTGGACAGATTGTCTATGCGGATGAAGCGGGAATGGATAATCGTGAAGATTATGCCTATGGTTACACTCCACGGGGGCAAAGACTCCATGCCCTCAAATCAGGGAGCAGGAGTGGGCGAGTCAATATGATTGCCGCTTGGAATAACCACCAGTTGTTGGCTCCTTTCACGATTGAAGGGGCTTGTAATCGCATCGTATTTGAGACATGGCTAGAGACTTGCTTAATCCCCACGCTCCAACCTGGGCAGAAATTGGTGATTGACAATGCCAGCTTTCATAAAGGAGGACGAATTGAAGAGCTGGTGAAGGCTGCTGGTTGTGAGGTTTGGTACTTGCCTCCCTATTCGCCAGACCTCAATAAGATTGAACATTGCTGGTCTTGGCTTAAAAGTCGGATTCGAAAGTGTTTGGCACAATTTGATACACTGCGTGAAGCAATGGAGCATGTGCTGAAGGCTGCGTCCTAACCTACCTGGCGACTGCTATATCACCCAAACCTTAACTACAGCGGGATGGACTGTAAGCGAACAACCCTTTGATACGGGGGTGAATGTAGTGGCTGAACGTCCAGGAACAGATCCTAAGGCCGGTGCTTTACTGGTTGGAGCCCATTACGATTCAGTCCAAGGTTCTCCTGGTGCAGATGACAATGCCACTGGGGTGGTGGTGGCCTTAGAAGTCGCAAGGTTGCTAGGGAATCGCAAAACACTACGACCTCTGCGAATTG
>JANQPU010000056.1 GCA_028285315.1 Acaryochloris sp. IP29b_bin.176 | reverse complement strand
ATGACGGTCTGTTGGACTTAACTCTAAAGGTTCTTTGGGCATGGGAAAGCTCCTCGCTAAAACCATAGCTTACAGGCAAGGAGGCCCACAGATGAATGTCTTAGTATTTAATTTACGATGCACTCAGTTTTTTGAGTTTAATTTTGAGGTAGCAGGGTATCAGGATATTACGGGCCGAGAATTTTCTGCCAACGCAGACGATGGTGTTGTTGGTGAAATAACGAACACATCATTGCATATTCAAATTGTGGGAACCGATAATAACGCTGATGGACGGTTAGAACCTCAAAAGTTGCTATATGGAAAGATGATTTTGGGACTGTACAGCATTCTCTAGATAATGTGAAAGGTTCTTTGGGGACGCTTGACCTGAAATTTACCCGCCTCCCTTTAAACATCAACTTATTGGGTTTGGAATCCCATCCGCATACCATTGCATTTGGAACACCTTCCCCTAGCCAACCCTTTTGGTCATTTTTATCAAGTGATGACTATAAAGCTTCTAGAGCGTACGGACTCCATTACTTTGGCTCAAATCCATGCTATGTTACCCAAACAGCGAGGGAAGTACCTGAGTATCTAAGTCCCTTGGCTTCAGTGTGGGTATTGGGCTTGGGAGTATGGTTGAAAAGGAAATTTAATTCCCGCCGAGCCACTTCTGGGCATTGAGTCGCTGGACCACGCCAAATACGAGCAAGTCTAGGGTAATTTTGCGCTCATCTATTAGGAAAGGCTCTATAGTACTGGGGCTACTGCCAATATTAGACCAGGAGAAGGCCCGCTGTTTCTTGATGTCACCTTCGGGGAAGTAGACAGTAAATTGGCGGGTGCCATTCAGCCATTGTCCTGTGACCTGATCATCCGCAAAGCTAAGCTGTAAATCGCTAATCTGCTCAGCGGTTAGGGCTTTTTCGAGAGCAGGCATATAGTCTTGCTGGATGAACTCAGCAAAAGGCTTATCTTCAAGTGCAGGTTTTTTCTCTTTTGGCTTAGCTGCGGGTGCAGCCTCTCCAGTGGACTTGGCTTTTTTTTCTGCGTCTGCCATAGGTATAGATATTGGACTTAACCCCCTGCGATCGCAGGAATGATACTAACTTCATCTCCGTCTTGCAGAGGAGTTTTTTGTCCCTCCAAGAAACGGATATCCTCATTATTCACATAAAAGTTGACGAAGCGGCGTAATTCGCCTTGCTCATCGCAGAGACGAGCTTTAATCCCTGGACAATTTTGCTCCAAAGACTCCAGTAATTCACTGATGCTACTACCGTCACATTTGATAGTAGCTTGATTTTTGGTGAGCTTTTGCAAAGGCGTGGGAATAAGGACAGTAACGGACATAGTGATCAACTGAAATAGAGAAACAACTCAAACTGCAAATAACCTACACCAACACAGGCTGCCAATCCAACCGATCAAGGGTACGAGAGCGTTCTAAGGCCCGCTCAAAACTGCCGAGTTTGGGCTCAATGGTGAGAGGCTGACCAACGTAGCCCTGAACGGCTTCTTGGGTCTTGAGGCCATTCCCGGTAATGTAAACCACAGTTTTCTCATCCGGGTCAATTTTACCCGCTTCTACTAGCTTTTTGAGAACAGCAATGGTGGTTCCACCAGCTGTTTCCGTAAAGATTCCTTCTGTTTCGGCCAATAGTTTGATGCCTTCGACAATCTCTGCATCGGTAACAGACTCAATGGTGCCGTTGGTTTTCTTGGCAATATCGATGGCATAGACCCCGTCGGCGGGATTTCCAATGGCAATGGATTTGGCAATGGTATTAGGCTTCACCGGATTGATGAAGTCACGGCCTTCCTTATAGGCTTGAGCGATGGGAGAGCAGCCTTCGGCCTGGGCACCGCTGAACCGGACGGCTTGATCATTCACTAAACCGACATCGACAAATTCTCGGAAGCCTTTATAAATCTTGGTAAACAGAGATCCAGAAGCGAGCGGCGCAACAATATGATCGGGTAGCTCCCAACCCAGTTGCTCAGCCACTTCATAGCCGAGGGTTTTGGATCCCTCAGAATAGTAGGGACGCAGATTGATGTTGACGAAACCCCAACCGTGGGTGTTCGCAACCTCTGAACAGAGACGATTGACCTGATCGTAGTTGCCCTGAACCGCCATTACCGTTGGACCGTAGATGAGGGTACCCATGACCTTACCCGCTTCCAAGTCCGCTGGAATAAATACACAACAATCGAGGCCCGCACGGGTTGCGATCGCAGCCGTCGAATTAGCCAAATTACCCGTACTGGCACAGGACACCGTAGAGAACCCCAACTCTTGTGCCCGAGTTAACGCCACCGATACCACCCGATCTTTGAAGCTGAGGGTAGGCATATTGACGGCGTCGTTCTTGATATATAGACTCTTGAGTCCCAATTGCCGAGCCAATCGATGAGATTTTAGCAAAGGGGTCATGCCTGTTCCCACATCAATCGGCGTATCTGTCTCAACGGGCAAGAAGGAGCGATACCGCCAAATGGAGTTAGGACCAGCTTCAATACCCTCGCGAGTGATGGGCTGGCTGAGGCGACTGAAGTCGTAGCTTACTTCTAGGGGGCCAAAACAGAATTCACAAACGTGGGTCGCTTGCAATTCATACTCAGCGCCACATTCTTTACACTTCAGGGCTTTCAGCGCAGAGCTGAGGGATTGGTTGGTAAGGGTTTGAGTCATGGGTTTAGCAACTTCAAAGGGAATACGTCAACAACGCATCTGTTCAATTCGCTAGATGCTAACACGGGGGTAAACTATCGTCAAACATACCCGACTATTTCAGTCGGGTATTCTAAAACCCTTTCTATTCCTCGACTGTCGGAACATCTAAACAAACGGCAAACATCTCGGCTAAAGACTGTCGAGCTTCCTCTTGTTGCGCTTCATCCATCTCATCCTGTATCTCATTCAGCATGATTTCGTAGAGTTCGAGTAGCGGCTGAGCATACTCACGCTGTTGTTCATCCGTTAAATGAGGTTTTAGCAGCGTAAATAGCGTGATGGCCTCCAGAACCCAATTAGAAACTTTCTGTTGTAGCTGTTCTGGATCTTCTTCCTGATCCAGTTTCTCCATCTCGGCGTAGAGGAAATCCAGCAACCCTCCGACTAGCCTTTCTCGATCCTGCGGCCGGTAATCTTGGAGATATTGAGTCAGCCAGGTTTGAAAGGTCTGATCTTTTTCTTGAATTTCTGTCTCAGAAAGTTCAGCTTCTGGATCAGAGGACCCACTAATCTCTCTTAACTTCTGCTCCCAGGCCACACAGAATTTCTCAAAATGCTCTTCGAATTGTCGTTCTCCCTTAATCCGAATGAAGGAGTTCTGACCGTAGGCATCTCCTAAAACTTGCTTGCGGCGCTTGGCTTCTCCCATCGTGACCTGACCTAAGCTTATCATCGTCCAACTCATCATAAAGGGGGCGAATGCCAGGCTTTGGTATCTAAGTAGAAATCAAGATAATTCTCAACATCTCAGATAATTTACAAATTCAGAAAAGAAATTTAAGAAAAACCGCGATCGGGGAAATACTTGCCAGGAAGGATATTCAAGACATTCACTTAAAAGCGTTATTGCATAAGGGATTTTGTGCGATCGCAAAGTGATACAAGTATTAGAGTTTCCTATTTATGGATGGCTGAGGAGAAAAATCATGGGTCGCTGGATAGTATTACTCGCTAATCGTGCTCCCTTCGCTGCCCTTCTCATGGCATGCACGTTCTTGACAGATACTGCTTTTGCTAACACGTCTTCTACCAACGCAGCAGACCAAATAACTTCAAACATCTATTCTCCAATTAGTCCTATCCAGAACGTAGAAACACCTGTTTTCAAGATTGCTGAAGCAAAGCTGTGTAATGGCAGCTCAATCGTAGAGCTATCTTTTCGTAACCCTAAAAAAGAAGGCTCAATAGCTGTTTCAGGGAGGTTGTTCCATTTAAGTTGAAGAGGGTAATGTCAGGTAAAAATTTCCCTCCACTAGAATGATGCTAACGCTTTCTAA
>JANQPU010000055.1 GCA_028285315.1 Acaryochloris sp. IP29b_bin.176 | reverse complement strand
GAGTTTACCGGGGATGATGACGGGGCAAATGTTAGCTGGGGTGAATCCCACGGATGCTGTCCGCTACCAGATTGTCATCTATTTCACCATTGCAGCAGGGACGGCGCTTGCTTGTATGAGCATTGTGATGTTGGCTTTTCAAGTGTTATTTAGTCCTGAACATCAGCTGCGATTGGATCGATTACAAAAACGAGAAAGTAATTCTGAGGGATAACTCGCTGGAGTGAACGACGCCATCAATTGCTTTGACCTCAACGCTGCAATCATATTGACTCGACCCACTCTATTGCCAGATTTCAGGGAATAGACCCGCTCACCTTTTGGCTTATAACCATAGCTACGACAAGTATAATGATAATCATTCTTACATCCTCATGCATCGCTCATGCATTCCTTAGCTATATGCTTGATATTCAAAATTTATCTGTTGCATATCGGGGCAATTTGGCTCTCGATTCGGTTTCACTAGCATTAGGAGCAGGCGAATGGGTGGGACTTATTGGACCTAATGGAGCTGGGAAAAGTACCCTGATTAAAGCGGTGTTAGGGCTATTAAGTTATCAAGGACAAGTGCTGTGGAAGGGTAAGCCCATCAGCCGTCAACGTCAAAAAATTGCCTATGTGCCTCAGCGTTCACAAATAGATTGGGATTTTCCAGTTACACCTTGGAGTGTGGTGAAGATGGCATTAGTCAGGCGATTAGGCTGGGGGAGGTTATCAAACTCAAAGCTGGATTGGATCTTGAAGGATGCACTGGAACGCATGGATTTAGTCCCCTTACGCCACTGTCCGATTAATGAACTATCTGGAGGGCAGCAGCAACGGGTCTTTCTAGCTCGTGCAATTGCTCAGCAGGCCGATTTGTTTCTGCTGGACGAACCCTTTAATGGGATTGATCGGCAGACAGAGTCTATGATGATCAGTTTCTTTCAGGAACTCAAAACGAGCGGAAAAACGATCTTGGTGTGCAGTCATGAATGGGGCAATGCGCTGAAGCGATATGATCGATTACTCCTACTCAATCGTCGATTGCTGGCGAATGATACCCCACAGGTAGTGATGACTTTAGACAATATTCAACAAGCCTACGGTGCTGGATTTTCTGCCCTTTGATATTGGGTGAGAGGTAGCGCTGGGATACTAAACCTTGAGCAGTAACATTCTCCAAAATATAGCTAAGTTTTTACCCGAGAATAACGCATCAAAATTCCTTGTGAAGGGCTAAAAAGAAGTACAAAGAAGAAAAATACAAAAATTGTCATTGCAATAGTTGGGCCAGAGGGGATGTCGGAATAGTAGCTGACATATAGCCCTACGATTGCTGAAATTATGCCAAAGGTGGAGCCCAGAATCATCATCCAATGCAATTCTTTGGTCAAGAGATATGCTGTTGCGGCGGGGCCAACCATGAGAGCAATGACAAGAATAACGCCGACTGTTTTAATTCCGGCAATGATGGTCAGAGTCACGCTTGCCATCAGCCCCAAATTTAGCCATCGCACAGGTAATCCCATGGCTTCAGCTCCTAACGAATCAAAGGTAAAAAATAATAATTCCTTATAGAAAAAGCGAATGGCAGCGAGGACTAAGATCGCAGTTAGAATGATCTGCTGAATATCACCTGTAGTAATACTCAAAATATCCCCAAATAAAAGTTCATTGAGATCTAGGCGGTTTTGAAGAACTGTGAGCAGACTGATACCCAGAGCAAAGAAACTCGCATAGGTAATTGCCATTGCCGTCTCTACTTTGAGTTTGGACTGAGATGAAATCCAAGTTGTCGTAAAACTACTTAGCAAACCAAAAAACGAAGCACCTAGAATTAAAGGAATTTTGAGAAAATGGGCGATCGCCAATCCCGGTAAAATGGCATGCGCGACCACATCCCCCAATAACGTGATGCGCTGCACCACCAGAAAGGAGCCGACGATGGGGCAGAGCAATCCAACGCCGATGCCAGCGAGCAGCGCATAGCGCATGAATTCATAGCTCAAAGGATCTAAGAGCAGACTCACGGGCAGACTCCTTGACTTATCAACGAATTTTTGGAAGGAATATCTGGAAGCACTACTAGGGGAGCAACGCTTGGGCTTCAGCCTGATTGCATTGCCCGCCTAATCCCTCAACAATGACGCAGGTATTCGTCATCAACATCCCTTGGTAGGTTGACGCTGTTGTCTCTTCAAGCCCTAAGGAGTCAGCGTAGATAGGATCGCTAGACACGGCCACCTTCGCTTCCCTTGCGAGGGTTTTCACCAAGCGAGGATTTGACGTGGACTCAAAAAAGACCGTCGAAACCCCTTTTGCTTTGATGAGTTGAACTAAAGAGCGGATTTGAGCAGCAGAGGGTCGTGTCTCAGTACTAAAGCTTCGTAAAGCGGCATCTTCCTCTAATCCGTATGCTTTGGTATAGTACCCCAGCGCATCATGTTGAGTAATTAAAATCCTTTTGTTCTCAGGAATCGTATTAATTTGCCCTTGAATCCATGAGTCCAGTTCTTTGAGTTTAACCGTGAGGGCGTCTGCATTACTGCGATAGAGATCAGCCTGATCAGGGACTACGGCACTGAGCTGCTTTTGAATTTGTTTAACCATGGCCATCCCATTCTCTGGGTCGTGCCACACATGAGGATCAGGCTCTAAATCTTCTTTATGAGCCTGATCTTTATGATGCTTGTCATCATGGTCTTTCCCATGGTCATCATGATCTTTCCCATGGTCATCATGATCTTTCCCATGGTCATCATGGTCGTCATGGTCATCATGGTCTTTCGCCTTGCCATGATCGTCATCATGCCCATGCTCGTCATGATCCTTATGATCCTCGCCACCGTGATCATGCTTCTCGGCGAGAACAGGCTGTGTTACAGAGACCTCAGATAGAGCAATTTTTGGCGCAGATGAGTTGGTCGCTTCTATCATCTTTATGATACTGGGCTCAAATCCATACCCACCGTACAGAATCAAGTCCGCGTCCTCAATCGCTCTGCGATCTGATGGCTTGGGATTGTAGACATGAGGATCTTCCCCAGCCTCAATCAAGCAGGTCAAATCGATAGTATTTCTAGCTACCTGCTGAGTGAGATCACATAGAACGCTATGACTGGCGACAACCTTAGGCTTAGCCTGCGCAAAGCTGGGGTGAACCTCGCTCACCCCCACCAGGACAGCGCCGCACAAGAGCAACCTGAAAAAAGTTATAACCGAAGTTTTCATAGGACAAATGCGTATGAGAATGATTTTCATTTTACTGCTATGGACACTTATCTAGTGCTTAAATAAAAAAATTAACGTTGCGATGTTAATGTGACTCTCTAGAGAAGACGCGATTCGGTTTACCATGCAGTCTCAGTCCAGTTCCAATCTGCGTTTTATCGGTCATGGGGTAGCGGTAGGTCTGTCTGTAGCTTTGC
>JANQPU010000032.1 GCA_028285315.1 Acaryochloris sp. IP29b_bin.176 | reverse complement strand
CAATTTCGTGTGCGTATGAACTACTGGATTTGAATGATTGGCGTAGTTGCAGTGCTTTCGCAGATCAATGCAGGTCATTTTGTGGGGTAATTGGTATCATGGGTGTTGTTAAGGTCATCTGAGTTCGGGATAAGCTGCGACCCTGATTTTGTCCTAAGCTGAAACCTCCATTTCTACGTAGGAGCGGTTCACAAATGGGCTTAACCCGAACTGGGGCTAAGGTAGATGCTGCACTGACAGGGTGCCTCTAAGATCGAAGACCTGAGGTCAGGCTAAACGGAGTCTTGCCTTTATTAATTGAGATTTGCCAAAATGTAGTGACTATTGGGATTGATTTCTGTCAATTAAAATACATGTTAATCCTGAAGAAGATAGGTCGTAAATGATCCCCAGGTTAACGATTGACATAAGTCAATTTATTCTGAACCATATACTTCTTGCCATAAACATCAAACAATCAACATTTTGACGGGATTTAGACTCAAATAGGTCTGCGTGTGGTGATTACTGGATGAGACAGGAAGGAACCCTATCCCTTTATAAGATAAGGATATAGCCTGTCTTGGATTGGCACCTGGGTGCAATGAAGGTGTACCCAAGTCCACCAGAATAGGATGCATTAAGGCATCGTTAAAATAATATTCTTTTATTTATTTTTCTGCTTAATGTAGTCTTTGCCAATGCTGAAGTTATTAATTAAGAAAATATTTAAAATGGTATTTTGTTGTGCTTAATACGATTATCTTTGGCAGGGATTTATATTATTTGCAATAAATGCAGGTTGAGAGATGCTAGTTGAATTTCATGACTAGTGTCGATGGTGTTGTGATTCGTATTTATTGGCAATGCTACTCGCATCAATAGGAGGTGCCTGCACCTTGAATTAGGTAACAGTTTCAAAGCTACGGCTTGAGCGCTTATTAAAGGATGAATGACCGATGACTTCACTTTCTACTACCGCCCAGGTCGATTCCACTCAGAGTCTAGAAGAATTAATCTTGCGGGTTAAAGCAGCCCAGGAATGTTATGCCAGCTTTAGCCAAGCGCAGGTGGATGCCATTTTTAAGCAAGCTGCGATCGCAGCCAACAATGCGCGCATTCCCCTGGCGAAACAGGCTGTGGCTGAAACGGGCATGGGTATTATCGAGGACAAGGTGATCAAGAACCACTTTGCCTCGGAATATATTTACAACAAATACAAGCATGAGAAAACCTGTGGCGTCGTGTTCTCTGACGTTCACTACGGCATCCAGAAATATGCCGAGCCCATCGGCCTGATTGCGGGGATTGTGCCCACGACCAACCCCACCTCCACCGCTATTTTTAAGGCGTTGCTGGCCCTGAAAACCCGCAACGCCATTATTTTTTCGCCTCATCCCCGAGCCAGAGCCTGCAGTATTGCAGCAGCCCAAATTGTCCGAGATGCTGCTCACAAGGCCGGTGCCCCTGCAGATTTAATTGGCTGGATTGATGAGCCAACCCTGGCGCTATCCCAAGCCCTCATGCAGCATCCAGAGATCAAACTCATTTTAGCGACGGGTGGACCGGGGATGGTGAAAGCCGCCTACTCCTCTGGACATCCCTCACTGGGAGTGGGGGCCGGAAATACCCCGGCGGTGCTGGATGAAACGGCGGATCTCCAGATGGCAGTCAGCTCGATTTTGTTGAGTAAGACCTTCGATAACGGCATGATTTGCGCTTCGGAACAGTCAGTCATTGTCCATGAGGACGTTTACGAGGCGACTAAACAGGAGTTCATGAAGCGGGGTGCCTACATCTTGACTGATGAAGAGCGCGATCGCATCGCTCAAATTATCCTCAAGGACGGTCATCTTAATGCCGCTATCGTCGGTCAATCCATTGATCAGTTGGCCCAGCTTGCCAACCTAACGGTGCCGGAGGAGACCAAGCTGCTGGTTGGTGAAGTCAGTGCCATTGGGCTTGAGGAACCGTTTTCCTTTGAGAAACTTTCCCCAATTTTGGCGCTGTATCGCGCGTCTGATTTTTCTGCTGCGGTCGATCAGGCCAAACAACTGGTGAATTTTGCGGGTCGGGGCCATACCTCAGTGCTGTATACCGATCCAGATAATAGCGATCGCATTGCTCACTTTGAAGCCGAAGTCGCCACCTCCCGTGTTCTGATTAATACGCCATCTTCTCAAGGGGCAATCGGCGACCTCTATAACTTCAAGCTTGATCCCTCATTGACTTTGGGTTGTGGTACCTGGGGCGGCAACTCGGTGTCTGAGAATGTTGGGGTTCAGCACCTTCTCAACCTGAAAACCGTCACTGAACGACGGGAAAACATGCTCTGGTTCCGCGTCCCCCCCAAGATTTATTTCAAGGCGGGCTGCATCCCAGTGGCTCTAGGGGACTTGGCCCACAAGAAGCGCGCTTTCATTGTCACCGATCGCCCTCTCTTCGACCTCGGCCTCACTAAAGAAATCACCGATACCCTTGATACTTTGGGGATCGAGCACCACGTCTTCTTCGATGTGGAACCGGATCCCAGCCTTTCTACTGTGCAGCGGGGCTTGGCAGTGATCAACAGCTTCCATCCCGATGTCATTATTGCCTTGGGTGGGGGTTCGCCGATGGACGCGGCCAAGGTGATGTGGCTGATGTATGAGCATCCTGAGGTGGAATTTGAAGGGCTAGCAATGCGGTTTATGGATATCCGCAAGCGAGTCTATGAGCTGCCGCCGCTGGGTGACAAGGCAATTCTGGTGGCGATCCCCACTACCTCTGGTACTGGTTCTGAAGTCACCCCCTTTGCGGTGGTCACCGATGATCGAGAAGGAATCAAATATCCCCTGGCAGACTATGCCCTCACACCGACGATGGCGATCATTGACCCAGAATTGGTGCGTCACATGCCCAAAACCCTGACGGCCTATGGTGGTATTGATGCGCTCACCCACGCCTTAGAAGCTTACGTCTCTGTGCTGGCAACGGAGTTCACCGATGGGCTAGCCCTCGAAGCGATCGGGTTACTGATGCAGTATCTGCCTCGCGCCTACCATGATGGGCCGGATGATCTTGAAGCACGAGCCAAAGTCCACTACGCTGCCACTATTGCGGGTTTAGCCTTCGCCAATGCCTTCTTGGGCATCTGTCACTCCCTGGCCCATAAGCTGGGATCAACATTCCATGTACCCCACGGGCTCGCCAATGCGCTGATGATCTCCCATGTGATTCGGTACAACGCCACCGATGCGCCCTTTAAGCAGGCGATTTTTCCGCAGTATGAATATCCCCAGGCCAAGGCTCGATATGCTGCGATCGCAGATTCCCTAAAACTCGGTGGGCAAACGGACGATGAAAAAGTGGAGCGCCTGATCGCCAAAATCGAAGATCTCAAACATCAGGTGGCGATTCCCCATAGCATTCGTGAGGTGATCAGCGAAGACGAACAGACTTTCTTTGAGCATCTTGACTTTATGGCGGAGCAAGCCTTTGACGATCAATGTACCGGGGCCAATCCTCGGTATCCCCTAATCCAGGATTTGAAGGAGTTATATATTAAGGCGTACCACAATAATCCTAGCCATCCGACGGTTCTGGCGGCTGCAATTGCCCTAGAGGAAGCTGCTCACAATCAAGTGGTGCGAGGCAAAAATATCAACCTGGAGCACGCGTAGTGTAGATGTTCTCAAAGACTCCCTCACCCTCCAGCCCCTCTTCCAAAACTGGAAGAGGGGCTGGAGGGTGAGGGTCAAAAATCCATGCCGTTAGTCAATCCCCCGGACATATGCCATCAACCCAAGCCCACCCCAGCATTCAGACTGGAGTGCGATCGCCCTTAGGTGCCATAGGCCAAGGTAGCGATATCAACTTCTGCTTCTGTGCCTGTAAAGCAACGGTGGAGAAACCGCTCCTATAGCTTGGCGTTTACGCTACGGTATCAACAACAGGATAAATGATTACACATCATGCTCAATGCCGTTACAGAAGTCCTCCCTTTGAACTGACTGTGATCCGCAACTTTTGAGAACGTACCCGAAGAGGAATTAAGAAATATGGTTCAAACCCCGATTCAATCCCTGACGTCTACGTCTACCCCCCTCAGTGAAACAGGGTTGCACAATATTGATGCCTACTGGCGCGCCTGTAACTATCTGGCTGTGGGTATGATTTACCTGCGGGATAATCCCCTGCTCAAAGAACCCCTGAAGGCTGAACATGTCAAACATCGCTTACTCGGCCACTGGGGGGCATCGCCTGCCCTCAGCTTTACCTACATCCACTGCAATCGGCTGATCAAAAAATATGATCTAGATATGATCTTTATGGCCGGTCCCGGCCACGGTGCGCCTGGTGTTCTTGGTCCCGTCTATTTAGAAGGCACCTACTCTGAAATCTACCCCGATAAAAGCGCAGACACCGAAGGAATGCAGCGGTTCTTCAAGCAGTTTTCCTTTCCGGGCTTTATTGGTAGTCATGTTACCCCCGAAACACCAGGGTCAATCCACGAAGGGGGCGAACTGGGCTATAGCGTTTCCCATGCCTACGGTGCAGTTTTGGATAACCCAGACTTGATTGTGACCTGTGTGGTCGGCGATGGTGAATCAGAAACAGGTCCGCTAGCCACCTCTTGGCATTCCAATAAGTTCATCAATCCGGCTCGCGATGGGGCAGTCTTGCCAGTTCTGAATCTGAACGGCTATAAAATTGCCAACCCCACCATCTTGGCCCGCATCTCCCATGAAGAGCTGGAATATCTATTCCGAGGTTATGGCTATACGCCTTACTTTGTAGAAGGTAAGAATCCCGCCGAAATGCACCAGAAAATGGCAGCGGTGATGGAAGAATGCATTCTCAAAATCAAGGAGGTGCAGCGAGAAGCCCGAATCAACGGTAAGGTGGAGCGTCCTCGCTGGCCGATGATTGTGCTGCGAACCCCGAAAGGCTGGACTGGACCTAAAGAGGTGGATGGCAAAAAAGTTGAGGACTTTTGGCGATCGCATCAAGTCCCCATGGGTGGCATGCACGACAACCCCGATCACCTGCGCAAGCTAGAAGAATGGATGCAGAGCTACAAACCGGAGGAGCTATTTGACGAAAATGGAACGCTGATCCCAGAACTGAAAGCACTGGCCCCTGCCGGCAATCGACGCATGGGGTCTAACCCCCACGCTAATGGTGGACTGCTACGTAAAGCCTTGAAGCTGCCCAACTTCCATGACCTTGCCGTTGATATCGGTGGTCAGCATGGCACCGTCGAGTTTGAAAATACAAAGGCGTTGGGATTATTCATGCGGGAAATTATGCGCAAGAACCCCAACAACTTTCGTCTGATGGGGCCAGATGAAACCGCCTCTAATCGCCTCCAGGATGTCTATCAAGTCACCAAGAAAGTTTGGATGGCAGAGCTGTACCCCGAAGATGGAGACGGAACCGAACTTTCCCGTGATGGCCGGGTGATGGAAATGCTGAGCGAACATACGCTGCAGGGCTGGTTGGAAACCTATCTACTCACCGGACGCCACGGCCTGTTTCATACCTACGAAGCCTTTGCCCATGTGGTTGATTCGATGTTTAACCAGCATGCCAAGTGGTTAGATATTTGCCGTAATCATGTGCCCTGGCGACGATCGGTTTCCTCATTGAATATCTTGCTCTCGTCGCTGGTGTGGCGTCAGGACCATAACGGCTTTAGCCATCAGGATCCGGGCTACGTTGATTTGGTGACGAATAAGAGTCCTGATGTGGTGCGGCTTTATTTCCCACCTGATGCCAATTGTTTGCTGTCGGTGGCAGACCATTGCTTCCGCAGTGTGGACTATATCAACGTGATCATCTCGGACAAGCAAAAGCACCTGCAGTATTTGTCGATGGATGAAGCGGTTGCCCACTGCACGAAAGGCATTGGCATTTGGGACTGGGCCAGCAATGATGACTGCGGCACGGAGCCAGATGAGCCGGATGTGGTGATGGCCTGCTGTGGCGATATTCCGACAATGGAATCCTTGGCAGCGACGGCAATTTTGCGGGAGGAGTTTCCGTGGCTTAAGGTACGCTTTGTGAACGTAGTGGATCTGTTCAAGTTAGTGTCTGAGGGAGAACATCCTCATGGTCTATCGGATTGGGACTTTGACTCTCTGTTTACCGCTGATAAGCCGATCATCTTTAACTTTCATGGTTATCCCTGGCTGATCCATAAGCTGGTGTATCGTCGCTCTCATCAAGAGCGAATCCATGTGCGCGGCTATAAGGAGCAGGGCAACATCAATACGCCATTGGAGCTGGCCATTAAAAATGAGGTGGATCGCTTTAACTTGGTGATTGACGTGATTGATCGGGTTCCAAAGCTGGGTTCGGCAGCGGGTCATGCCAAGGAGCGGATGCGGAACAAAATTATCGAGTGTCTAGCCTATGCCCATGAGCATGGTAAGGACCAAGATGAGATTGTTAACTGGAAATGGCCCTATACGGGAGCCTGCGAGTAACGCCGACGTAGCCTGTAATACACGCGTTTGCTCGTCTTGACGCTTAAGATTGAGCGAGGTACGCCTTGCGCGTGCCCTAACTGACGCAACGGGAAGGAATGCTCATGGTTGCCACTGATGTAATTGTGCCGTCAGCGGTACAGGTTGAAGACGATCGGACGGGGTTAAGTGTCGAGACGCTGAGGCGAGCGTTGGCGGATCATCTGTTCTATGAGCAGGGCAAATCACCCGCGATCGCAAGTCAGAACGACTACTACATGGCGCTGGCCTACACCGTGCGTGATCGCCTTCTACAGAACTGGCTCGCTTCTGTGCAGACCTGCCTTCAACCCCAGGTGAAAGTGGTGGCCTATCTGTCGGCTGAATTCTTAGAGGGACCGCACCTGGGGAGTAACCTGATCAACTTGGGCCTGTACGATTTGGTCCAGCAGGCCGTTACCCAGTCTGGACTTAATTTAGAGGTACTACTGGCGCAAGAAGAGGAACCGGGTCTCGGCAATGGCGGGTTAGGGCGCTTGGCCGCCTGCTACATGGATGCGTTGGCAACGTTGGAGATTCCTGCCATTGGGTATGGGATTCGCTATGAATTTGGCATTTTTGATCAGGAGATTCGCGACGGCTGGCAGGTGGAAATCACCGACAAGTGGCTGCAGTTTGGTAACCCTTGGGAGTTCCCCCGTCCTGAAGAAGCGGTGCTCGTCAATTTTGGCGGCCACACGGAACCGTTTACCGACGATCAGGGACGCTATCGGGTGCGCTGGGTCTCGGACAAGGTGGTCAAAGGTATTCCCTACGACACCCCGATTTTGGGTTATCGAGTCAATACAGCTAATACACTGCGTCTATGGAAGGCAGAAGCCCCTGAATCCTTTGACTTTAATGCCTTTAATGTCGGCAATTATTACGGTGCGGTGGACCAAAAGGTGGTGTCTGAGAACCTCACCAAAGTTCTGTATCCCAACGATGAGCCCCTCCAGGGTAAGCAGCTTCGCCTAGAGCAGCAGTACTTTTTCGTCTCCTGTGCCCTGCAAGATATGATTCGCCTTCATCTTGCTAATGGCGGCAGTCTAGAGCAGTTCCATGAAAAATTTGCCGTTCAGCTCAACGATACCCACCCCGCCATTAGCATTGCGGAACTGATGCGTTTACTGGTGGATGAACATCGCTTAGATTGGGATCAAGCCTGGGAAATCACCCAGAAAACCTTTGCCTACACCAACCATACACTGCTGCCAGAGGCGTTAGAAAAGTGGTCTTTGGGCCTGTTTGCCTATCTGCTGCCCCGACATTTAGAAATCATCTACGAAATCAATCAGCGCTTTCTAGATGTTGTACGGTTGCGATATCCCGACGATCCGACGAAGCTCTCGTGCCTGTCCCTGATCGATGAAGGGGATGAGAAATATATTCGCATGGCCCATCTGGCCTGTGTGGGAAGCCATCGGATCAATGGGGTGGCCGCTCTCCATAGTGAACTCCTGAAGCAAACCGTCCTCAAGGAGTTTCATGAACTGTGGCCTACCAAAATCACCAACGTGACCAATGGCGTCACTCCTCGTCGCTGGATGGTGCTCAGCAATCCACAGTTGGCTGATTTGATCACCCATAAAATTGGTGATCGCTGGATCACGCATCTAGAAGAGCTGCAGCAACTCGAACCCTACATTGACGACCCGGAGTTTTGCCAAACTTGGCGACAGGTGAAAGCCAGCAACAAAGAACGGCTGGCCCAGCGTATCCTCAAGTTTACAGGCATTGAGGTCGATCCGGCCTCTATGTTTGATATTCAGGTAAAGCGGATTCACGAGTACAAGCGCCAACACCTCAATGTGCTGCACATCATCACGCTCTACAACCGGATTAAGCATAGTCCCCACCAGGACATTGTGCCCCGCACGTTTATCTTTGGCGGCAAAGCGGCACCGGGCTATGGGATGGCAAAGCTAATCATCAAGCTTATTACCGCCGTTGGTGAGGTGGTGAATCATGATCCCGATGTGTGGGGTCGGCTCAAGGTGGTCTTTTTGCCGGACTACAATGTCACCAATAGCCAGCCGGTCTACCCTGCAGCAGATCTCTCTGAGCAAATTTCCACGGCGGGGAAAGAGGCATCCGGCACGGGGAATATGAAATTTTCCCTCAATGGGGCACTGACGATTGGTACACTAGACGGTGCGAATGTTGAGATTCGAGAGGTGGTGGGTGCAGAGAATTTCTTTCAGTTTGGCCTCACTGCCGAAGCGGTGGCCCAGTTGAAGGTGCAAGGCTACGACCCCAAAGCGTATCGCGATCGCAACTCTGAACTGGCCGAAGCGCTGTCTCGGATTGAGTCTGGCTTCTTCTCCCATGGGAATGGCGATCTATTCCGTCCTTTGACTGACGGCATGCTCAACCATGATCCCTATCTGCTGCTGGCAGATTATCAAGCCTATCTGGACGCCCAAGCACAGGTGAGCCAAGCCTATCAAAATCCAGAGGCTTGGACGCGCATGTCGATTTTAAATACAGCCCGCACGGGTCAGTTCTCTGCTGATCGCGCCATCCGGGAGTATGCTGAGCAGATCTGGCAGGTTCAGCCTGTCCCCGTAAAGCTCAACGGCTATGTACAGGCCGATGCGGGTCTTACCGTTGAGTCGTAGTAGACCATGAGTCTCAATATAGAAACCCGACATGACCGATTCCCAGCGTCTCAATGCCAATCAGCTCACCGATGCCATTCGCATCGAACGCGCCATTCGGGCATTGGAACAACTCAAAGACAGTGCGGTCGGGATTGAAAGAGATTTTGAAGCTGCTCTCCAGCGCACCGCTCCCTACCATCGTGAGAGCGCCTACAATCTGCTCCACTATCTGGCTCTGCGTCGCCATGATATCCGTGAGCTGCAGCTCGAACTGAGTCATCTGGGACTCAGTTCCTTGGGACTCACTGAGTTTCACGTTATGGCCTCCCTCAATGCAGTCCTGATTGTCCTCCATCGACTGATTGAACGAGAGGTCCCCCTCCAACTCCAAGACGCGCCCTCCGTGACCTTTGCCAATGGTCGCGCACTGCTAGAGGAACATACCCTCGCGGCTTTAGGGCCCAAGCCCGAACAGCGTGTCACCCGCATTATGGTGACTATGCCCAGCGAAGCGGCAGAGGATCCTGCCCTGATTCGTCGGTTCTTGGCAGCAGGAATGAATATCATGCGGATTAACTGTGCCCATGATGGTCCCGAAGCTTGGCTGCGAATGATTCAGAATTTGCGACAAGCGGAAGCGGAATTGGGCCAGTCCTGCAAAGTCTCTTTTGATTTGGCTGGTCCCAAATTGAGAACCGAGGCACTGGCCCCCGATGTAGAAGTCGTCAAATGGCAGCCCCAGCGCGATCGCCTCGGACAGGTCACACAGCCCGCACGTCTCTGGCTGACTCCAATGGTGCAGCCCGCTCCTGATCCAGCAGCCGTCACGATTCCCATTCAAGCCCCCATTCCGGTACAGGTAGGCGATACTATTCAGCTCACTGATGCCCGCCACCGTCGCCGTCGACTATCGGTAGTGGAAGTGAAAGACAACGGCTGTCTGTGTGACTGCGATCGCACTGGCTACGTCACGCCAGGAATGCCCTTTGAGATTTTGCGACATCAGGTTTCAGTGGGAACAGGCGGGATTGGACAACTTCCTGCCCTGGAACGGGTGATTACCCTACAGCCAGGGGATCACCTCCGGCTCCGGCGCGGCAATATTTTGGGTCAGCCTGCTGTTTTAGACACCACCGGACAGGTACTAGAACCGGCACAAGTCGGTTGTACGCTACCCCAAATTTTCCAGGACGTGCAGGTGGGAGAGCGCATCTTTTTTGATGATGGCAAGATTGAGGGCCGCATTCAAGCGGTCAGCGAGACAGAACTGATGGTGAAAATTGTCTCCGCTGCCAACGGGATCGCTAAGCTCAAGGGTGAAAAGGGCATCAACCTTCCCGATACCCGACTCAACCTCCCGTCCCTAACCCCCAAGGATGTACACGATCTCAGCTTTGTTGCCCAGCAGGGTGACTTGGTTGCCCTCTCCTTTGTTCAATCCTCAGAAGACATTGAACAGTTGGTGCAAAAACTTGACCAGTTGGGGGCACCAGACCTGGGCATTATTCTCAAAATTGAAACCCGATTGGGGTTTGAAAATTTACCGAAGCTGTTGATTACCGCCATGCAACGACCGCCCGTGGCCGTTATGATTGCACGGGGCGATTTAGGGGTTGAGGTTGGCTTTGAGCGCATGTCTGAGGTGCAGGAACAAATTTTGCTCCTGTGCCAAGCAGCCCATGTTCCCGTAATCTGGGCAACACAGGTGCTAGAGTCCCTAGCGAAGGGAGGCTTACCCTCGCGGGCAGAGGTAACGGATGCGGCGATGGGGAGTCGAGCGGAATGCGTCATGCTAAATAAGGGACCCTACATTGAGCGCACGATGGAATTTTTGAACAATATTCTGCGGCGCATGCAGGAAAATGTGGCTAAAAATATGGCTACCCTCCGCAAACTACGAGTTTCCGAGATTGAGGCTGAGTAGTACCGTCCTCACGTCATGCTTCTCGCCTCAAGGCACTTGAACCGGATTGACCATGAAGATTTTAGTTCTCAATGCAGGCTCTAGCAGCCACAAGTGTTGTCTTTATACTATTGAAGACTGGCTTCCCAGCCATCCACCGACGCCCCTCTGGGAAGCTCAGCTGGATTGGCATGATCAAGAGCATGCATCGTTAAGGGTCAAAACAGAACGAGAACATCTAGACGAAGCACTCTCTACGGTTTCTCGCTCTGGCGCGCTCTTACATCTATTGAAAACACTGTGGCACGGACCCACTCAGGTGATCCAAAGCCCACAAGCCATTGATGTCGTCGGTCATCGTGTCGTGCATGGGGGGCAAGACTATTCATCAAGTGTGGTGGTGACACAGGAGGTTAAGGCTGCGATCGCATCTCTCATCCCTTTGGCCCCCAACCACAACCCCGCTAATCTAGAGGGCATTGAGATGATGGAACGGCTTCTGGAGGACATTCCCCAAGTGGCAGTCTTTGACACCGCCTTTCACAGCCAAATGCCAGCTGTTGCTACTGTTTATCCCGGTCCTTATGACTGGCTTGAACAAGGCATTCGTCGCTATGGGTTCCATGGTATTAGTCATCAATATTGTGCTCAGCAGGCCGCTGAGATTCTGGGCCGAGAGTCAAAAGAGTCGGAACGGTTAATCATTTGTCATCTAGGGAATGGGGCATCCTTGACGGCGGTCAAGAACGGTCAGAGTATCAATACTTCGATGGGCTTTACCCCTCTTGAAGGACTAATGATGGGAACGCGATCGGGGTCGATGGATCCAGGGATTTTGATTCATCTGATGCGGCAAGGTTATTCTGCCGATCAACTCGACCACTTACTCAATCAAGAGTCTGGTCTGAAGGGGGTATCGGGAGTTTCCCATGATCTGCGGGTGATTGACGATGCGATCGCACAGGGCAATGCTCAAGCTAAACTGGCGCGGAACCTCTATCTCCACCGCTTGAAGTCTTGTCTGGGGGAGATGCTTATGAGTCTAGGCGGGGTCGATGCCCTAGTATTCACAGCCGGGATTGGAGAGCATTCCGCTTCGCTACGAGCTGAGACCTGTGAGGCGTTGGCCTTCTTGGGACTGAAGCTAGATCCAGTCCTTAATGAAAATTCTCCGGTGGATCAAGATATTGCGATGGTTGACTCTAGAGTACGGGTGCTAGTCATCAAGACTCAAGAAGATTGGGCGATTGCCCAGGCTTGTTACTACAGATGCCGTTAAAGTTTTAAAGTTCTTCTTCAAAGATTTTTCCCTAAAATCGATGGCTCAATCGGTGTTTCAGGGAGCTAGCTAAGCAAGGTGCCTAATAGGCTACTCATCAAGGCTTTCCCCCTTTTTCTAGCATTATGCACAAATTCAAA
>JANQPU010000180.1 GCA_028285315.1 Acaryochloris sp. IP29b_bin.176 | reverse complement strand
AGTTGAAATCATGCTTGAGGGTCAATTCTGGGGAGTGACAACAAGCCTTCAGATTACCTTGATCACTCCTGACACTGTTACCCACTTTTGATCCAAGCCACAATCTGTTGCATTTTAGTGATGGCCATTGCGTGTTCTATTTTTCGTAACTCGTTCGCCACCGCTCGGTAAACTTGGTCGTTATACGCCATAGATTCATAGATTCGATGTGATTATTCGTCACTGTAGACGCTACAGCTTATTGACCTTTACTCGAAAAAGTGGACAGTTAATTTAAGCTGCAAGTGTTTGATTTCGTGTCCTCCAGTAATCCTCTTCAAACTGCGAAGGGGCGCAATATCCAATCGTTGAATGAAGTCGTTGTCGGTTGTAGAACACCTCTATCCATTCTGCAATAGTTGTCTTAGCCATCGCTCGATTAGCGAACGTTGTGGGATAAATCAACTCAGTTTTAAGGGTCCCCCAAAAGCTTTCAGCAACCGCATTATCCCAGCAATTTGCTCGACGACTCATACTACAAGTTATCCCCTTTTTGATTAAAGCCTGTGGGTAGTTCCCACTGGCATATTGACTGCCTCGGTCAGAATGAAAGATTAATCCAGTCTGTGCCGGTATCCGTTGTCCTAAGGCAGCCTCTAAGGCATTGAGAACCAATTCTGTCCGCATATGCTCAGCCATGGACCAACCCACGACCCGTCGGGAGAACAAGTCAATAATCACGGCCAAGTATAGCCATCCCTCATGGGTCGAGATATAGGTAATATCTGCAACCCAAGCTTGGTCAGGCTTCTCGGTCGTAAACGTCCTATCCAGGATATTCGGGGCAATCGGCCAATCATGCTCAGAATCAGTGGTGACTTGGAATTTACGCTTAGCTTGAGCACAAAGCCCCAGCTTTGCCATGAGCCGGACCACCCGTTGGCGGCTGACTTGAAATCCCTGTGTGACCAGAGATGCATGAATTCGGGGTGAGCCGTAAGTTTGACGACTCGCATCATGAATCTGTTGAATCTGGTCTAACAAGATTGCATTCTCCTGATCTCGCGCGGAGGGCTTGCGCTTCACCCAGGCATAGTAGCCACTTCTGGATAACTTGAGGACTTTACACATCAAGGCAATAGGGAAGTTCACCTTCTCTGCTTCAATTAACTCATAGGGTCTGAGCTTTCCTGAGCAAAGAAGGTTGCTGCTTTTTTTAGGAAATCTCGTTCCATCTGAACGTGTTTGAGGTCTCGACGCAATTGGTTGAGTTCTTGTCGCTCAGCAGAGGTCAAGGGGCCGCCGGATACAGGATGTTGGTCAATTTGGGCTTGTTTGATCCAATTGCGTAAGGCACTGGGGGTTAAGTCCAGTTCTCTTGCCACTTGATTAACAGATTTACCAGACTGATGAACAATCTTGACGGCCTCAGCCTTCTGTTCGGCAGTAAAGGTTCGACGGGGTTTTTGGGTCATGTAAACATTCTCCTAAGTTATCGACTCTTCGGGAATGTCCACTTTTTCGAGTAAAGGTCATATAGAGCACTCCGCGAACGAATTAATAGTGAGACAGATACCTGGGGTGCCGATTTGGGTGAGCGTTAGAAGACCGATGAAGACGCTAAGATAGAAATCGCAGAGTCTGCATCGAAAGAAAACTCGTTCCTCTGGTTGGTAGAAGATGCAGATCAGCTCATAGGATGTCTGCACGTTAAAGGCTCAAAGTGGCATCGGACTCGTCATATTGTTGAGCTAGATATTGAAATTGTTAAAGCGCATTGGGGTTGGAGAATCGCAGACGAGCTTTTTTCTCGATTCGAAAAGTGAGCAGTTGATAACGATATCCTTAGAATTGAGTTCTTTGTTTATGAAGGTAACAAACGAGCCCGTTCTTTTGATCAGAAGTGGGGCTATCAAGAGGAAGACTTTCGCACTGGTTCAATCTATGTGGATGGTATTCTCTCAAACGTAATGTGGATGTCAAAAGTATTGAACAGTTGATAGGCGTATAACTACCGGATGCACTGGACGACCAACTCTAGTATTCTTTAGCCAGGATGGGAGGTCATCTCGACCGATCGTGACCTAAGCCGTCAGGGCTACTACTCTACTACTGAAGAAATTGGAAAAATCCGTTGGAGAATCTAGAACTTTTAATCGATTTGCATAAGCATAGCGACCGTCAGGGACCTGGCAGCGATTCAGCCACAGAACGCGCTATCACTCTGGCATCTTTGGACGAGTCACAACGTTTGAGAATCGCGGATCTAGGTTGTGGGACTGGGGCATCTACGCTGTGTTTAGCAAACAAGCTCAATGCAGAAGTCATTGCAGTAGACTTCGTGCCTGAGTTTATTGAGATATTGCAGCGGAACGTCGAAGCTAGCGGTCTTAGCCAGCGTGTCCATCCCCAAGTCCGGTCTATGGATGATTTGGAGTTTGCAAACAATGAACTGGACGTCATTTGGTCTGAAGGGGCGATTTACAATATCGGTTTCGAACGGGGTATTAACGATTGGCGACCGTTTCTGAAACCAAAAGGTGTTCTCGCCGTCTCAGAAATCACTTGGTTGACAGACCGCCGACCCGATGAAATTCAATCTTACTGGCACGCTCAGTACCCTGAAATAGATACTGCCTCGTCGAAAATTAGGCTCCTGGAAGAAGCAGGCTACTCTCCATTGGGTTACTTTACGCTGCCAGAACATTGCTGGTTGGACAATTACTACCATCCCTTGCAAAGAAGATTTGATGAATTTCTCGACCGTCACTCTGGTAGCGATGACGCACAGGCACTAGTAGAGGCTGAGATTCAGGAAATCAAAGTGTTTAAAGAGTTCAAAGCGTACTTCAGCTATGGCTTCTATATTGCCAGCAAACTTGCCTAGGATAGCCCTCACAGGGGTTTGCACGCGAAAGTTGCTGCGCCCTTCGGGCTTATAACTCTGGTAAAACTCTAAACGTTAGGCCCCTGTAAGGATATGGTTTCAGATCCAGTAAGCGCATACGAGAATCATGCTCGAAAATTCTTAAACGTCCGGGATCGTTCGACGATTGGCATTCGTGTTATTGAACAATGGGCACACTCACTCCCCGCTAGTAGCGATGTGCTTGAGATTGCTTGCGGTGGTGGCATTCCGGTTACTCGTACCCTCGCTGTTGCAGGATTAAAGCTTTGGGCAGTAGATTCGTCACCTACGCTGGTATCCGAGTTAAAAGTCCGGTTTCCAGATATTCCTGTTGAATGCGCAAATGCTCTGGAAAGTAACTACTTTGGGCGGGCGTTCAGTGCCGTCATATCCATTGGATTGATCTTCCTCTTATGCGAAGACGACCAGGTCATGCTGATTCACCGAGTTTCTAAACTGCTACTGCCTGGAGGTCGTTTCTTGTTCACAGCACCTATTGAAATTGGGACCTGGGCTGATACGAACACAGGTCCTGAGAGGGCGACATGTCCCGTGAACACCTTGCTACTTGGGCAATAACCAGATAGACAAGAAAAAAGATGGGCTGCAAATGATGTATCTCCAGCTCA
>JANQPU010000179.1 GCA_028285315.1 Acaryochloris sp. IP29b_bin.176 | reverse complement strand
TTGTTTGAGTATCCCTGATCGTCATACCCAAGATCTCAAAATGTCTTGATGTCGCTCAACTGTGGACTAGATCTGTAACCCTGAAATGAACAGTGCCGGTTTTTTTACGGATCCCAATGGAGCGATCTGGACGCCATACAGGGCAGTGATCCTAGGCGAAACCGTAACTTTCTGTTCAAATGCCCCCACTGGTCCATAAAGAGCGATCAAGTTAGGTAACAAACTGATTGTCCATAGAGGCAATGCAGAAAAGGAGACAGCCAGTGCGAGTAGCAGGTTGATGGATAGTATCGGCGGCAGAAATGATGTGATCACCCCGTTGATAAACGTGGTCATCAACGACAACATCACCAGCGAGGACCAAGATCTCCTCTCCAGAGGCATGGTGATGCCTAGGAAAGAGGCCCGGTTGATCAGACTTCACAAATAACGCAAATTCCCGGTGTAGCTCATGGGTTTCATAGATGGCATAGCTAAACTCATCAGAATTGGGTACTGCTTGCCAGTCCATCGATTTCGACCATTCAATCAACTCATCAATTGGTGTAGACATCAGTGCGTATAACTCGGATGCCTGGAAACTTGTTGCTGGGGTAATACGTTGAAACAACCGATCTTTAAGATCTGGAGACATGGGCATTATTGGGACGCTGTATGAGATCGCAGATACTGCATCTTCAAACCCAGCAATTTCTTGAACAAGTGCCTCGGCTAAATCTTCCTCAACTTGCTGCTGCTCATTATCATCCTGGGCATCCAACGCAGACAAGGCAGCTAAGTTAAAAATCTCTTCAGGATTCGGTTGTGGGGCTGGGTGGTTCATTGCTACATCTTAGCCTGTGAGTCTTGGGGATACGAAATAGTGGTAAATCAAAGGTGAGGGATGGGGGCAGATCTGCTTCAATATCCATCGCACGAGGGATAAACATCACTCCTGACTTGCAATGGCCTATAGAACTATTACGTACAAGATACGATTTTGGATCTGTTTATGGATTGGTTTCCTAAGTAATACCTCCTTAAGGTTGATCAAGAATGCCGCGTAGTTTACTTAAGCCCAGGCGAATCCTAGTTTTGACAGTGCCCAAAGAGAGTCCGGTTTGATTCGCAATTTCTGATTGGGAGAAGCCCTGAAAATAGGCCAACTCGATCACCTGTCGTTGCTCTGAAGGAATTTGAGCCATGGCGACTTGGACGAGATCGCGCCGCTCTTGGATTAGGATATGTTCTTCGGGTAAGGCCATCTTGCCATCGGGCTCTATAGGAGCATTGGCCGTGGATGCTTCCACCACTTTGGCTTGCCGTTGCCGTTTGCGTAGGCGATCTAAGGTGCGGCTGCGGGCCTGCATAAATAGCCAAGTATCGACTCGACTGCGGCTGCGATCATATTTAGAAGCGGTGCGCCAAACTTGATCAAAGACATCTAAGACTACTTCTTCGGCTTCTTCAACGGACCCCAGCATTTTGTAGGCGATCGCATAAATGATGCCTGCATATCGGTCATACAAAGTCGATAGTGCAGCCTGATTATGTTCAGCCACTTGGTGGATTAAAACCAAGTCCTCACTGGTGTTTTGGACGGTCATTCCCGATTTAAACTCACTTGATTCCAACAAATTTTTCGAGAAACAGATCCAATTGCCAACCCCTAGCGTATACCCCTACAGATTGCTGAATGAAAGGAAGTTGATGGTGAAGTCTGCCCGAGGGCGGACAAGCTTCTGCTGCCCATTATCAGTCAATTTGCAGCCTTTTCTGGTTGCTGTTAACGCATCTATGTATTCACAGGAGATGGACATGCTATCGACGTACCTGCAATATCAGGCAAACACTCGCCGTTTCTCTGCTAAATCTTTGTTAAAGATGAGCGGCATGGTTTTAGGAATTGGCCTCACCTTGGGCAGTATCGCCCCAGCCACCTTGGCCTCGGATCATGATGATGGTGAAACCAACACCAAAAGCCGCAACCTCAATCTGACGGACTTATATGTGTTCCGCGAAGGTGATCAGAATTCCAACGCCTCCACCGATGATTTGGTTTTGATTATGAATACCAACCCTCGGTCAGTGGCGCGGCAGCAGTACTATTTCAATAACAAAGCCCGCTACGAATTTCACATTACTCGCACCCCTGATAACGACGCCACCCCCACAGGTAAGCCCGATGTGACCCTGCGGTTTGAATTTAGCAACCCCGACCCCAATCAGACTCAAACCATCAAAATCACTACGATTCGTGATGGTAGCAGCCATGTGGGCAAGGCCATCACTACCCCCCTGAATAGTCAACCTAAGACCACTCAAGTTCCTATGGGGGGCCAGACCCTCACCGTCTTTGCTGGACTAAGAGAAGATCCCTTCTTCTTTGATGTAGAGCAGTTCTTCCGAGTCCGAGCGGGGGCGTTAGGCAAGGGTCCTGCAGTTGGCTTCCGGGACCCTGACAAGGCTGTAGATTTTACGACTGGGTACAACGTCAATGCAATCGCAGTTCGAGTGCCAATCAAGTTCCTCCAGAATAAGTCTGACGCCACCACCTTTGATGTTTGGCAAACCATCTCTGTCCGAGGCAAAGGCGGCAAATATCGACAAGTGGAACGCTTGGCCCGTCCGGCAGTGAACGAAGGGTTGATTGTTTCCAATGACTTTCTCAATGCCCTGAACAGTGTGGGTCCTGACTTTGAAGCGGCTGCCCTAGCGGGTCAAAAGCCTGCCGCGAAAGTTGCGGGTCCCATTGTGAATGAAGCAGCCCAAACCCTAAAAGCCATCGGCAATGATGACCAGCGCACTAATACCTTGCTCCAAGCCTTCTTACCTGACGTGATGCGCATTGATACCACGGACACCAGCGGTTATGGCAATGCCCTCAACAGCAAAGGCAGCCCCATTCGCGGTCGCTTACTCAAAGACGATGTGGTGGATATTACCCTGAGCGTCCTCACCAATGGGGCCATCACCACCGATAACGTTTCCTACGACGGCACCCCTGGTAACCCCTCCCAAGGTCACAGTCCACTCCAAACCCAGTTTCCTTACTTGGCTCTGCCCAACTAAATCTTCCTGTCCCAGAGCCGCTTGCTTTCATCCTTTGCGGATCTCCCAGCTTGGCTCTAGCTAGCAGGGGATGAAAGTTTCACTTGTCCACCATGAGGTTATGCAATGATTTTGAATATCTGGAAATGGTCCCGCACCTCCTTTCTCTCGGGAGTTACGCTCACCCTAGTTCTGGGAATTAGCGTGTCTATTGGGCAACCGTCTGCCCAAGCAGGGGAATCCCATGCCCATCCTGCCGAGCATTCAGTAACGGATGCTCTACAGCGCGAGATTGCCTTCTACCAAAATCGAATTCAAGCCAATCCCAAAGATGGCTTGGACCGTGCTGCCCTCGCCACCCTTTATATCCAACTGGCAACCTCTACGGGTAACACCCACTGGTATCACGAGGCCGAAGAAACGGCCCGCCAGTCTTTGGTAAACTTACCCTTCAATAACCCAGAAGCCCAGCTAGCTCTGGCGAAAGTAGCCCAAGCTGAGCATCAATTTGCGGAAGCCTTGCAGTTGGCAGAGGCAGTGCTGGAGGAGAACCCAGAGAATGAACAAGCCCTCTCGATTATCGTGACCAGTACGTTGGCCCAAGGGCAGCTTCCGCAGGCCCGACAAGTGGCTAATCAACTGGTGGAGCAAGCTCCGACCTTGGTCAGTTATACGCTTCGAGCCTTGGTTCTAGTCGCTCAAGGCGAAGATCAAGCAGCCCTCCAAGATTTCCAGCAGGCGTTGACACTGGAACAACCCGATCAACCGTCTCAATCTGCCTGGGCGCGAACATTGCTAGGACGCTATCATGCCCATCGAGGCCAACTGCCAACCGCAAAACAGTACTATCAAGAGGCCCTGAAGCGTCAGCCCCATGCTTCGTTCACCCAGGTTAAACTGGCGGAACTTGAGACCCGCCAAGGCAATTATGGTGCTGCCGAAACTCTCTACAATAAACTGCTCCAGCATCCAGAATTCTCTCACGGGCTCGATCATGCGGCCTTGCAGGGACTAGCTCAACTGAAGGTCCTAGATGGGAAGCTGACTGAAGCCAATCAACTCTGGGCTGAAGCCGAACATGAGTTTCGCGAACACCAGGATCTAGATCATTTTGGTCATCGTCGAGATTTGGCGAAGTTACTTTTAGCAAGAGGTCGTCAATCAGATTTGCAGGAAGCTTTGACACTGATGCAAGCGGAAGTAAAAAGCCGTCGAGATCTTGAAACCTTGAAAACCTTAGCTTGGGCACTCTCGAAGATGAAACGGTATCGTGAGGCTCAAGATGTGTTGCAAGAAGCTATTGCATTAGGAACTCAAGACGCCAGCCTGTTCTATCGAGCTAGTTTAGTGGAAGTTGCACTAGGTAATGAAGCCAAAGCCGAAGCCTATTCTAAAAAAGCTTTGGCTATTGACCCTCATTTTGATACTACAGCAAGGGCCTTACTTGCATTGGGAGGATAGCACATTGAGCAGGTATCGACCTAACTCAACTCAAGTCCGTTGAGTTAGGTCTAAACACATCACTAAAGGCAGCGGGAAATGTAACCTCAAGCTCACTGCTGAGTATTCATTTCCTGCTCGGGATGATTAATAGAACTTAAGCTTCAGACGCACGGCTTTGAGGCGGATGCATAACGCTGGAGTGCCGACGAAGCATATTCAGCGGATTTCGGGGCATCAAACGTTGGTTGTATTGTCGAGCTACCTGGCCTTTATCTATCAAAGGAGTTTAAATCCTTTGATAGATAAAGGCCACTAACCTGTATAAATTAATTGCAACAGCAGTCTATCTCGGCATGGATCAAAACCGGGTAACAGTGTCAGGAGCGATCAAGGTAATCTGAAGGCTTGTTGTCACTCCCCTAAATTGACCCTCAAGCATGATTTCAACT
>JANQPU010000178.1 GCA_028285315.1 Acaryochloris sp. IP29b_bin.176 | reverse complement strand
ACAGACATCGGTTTGGCTCAGCACAGCACTTTGAACCTAAACCTACAATCCACACATCTAGACCCTATTTCACACTTACTTTATAAATGGCCTCTAAGATAAAGCCTTTGAGGAAATTTTGTTCCAACCTAACTGAATAGTTTATTTTATTCCTAAATGAAGAATAGATCTTTTTTTAATGTTATATATTAATGGATTTTTCTGCATTATCAGTCATTATGCTCTCATCAAATCCGTAAAATCCTCTAACAAAATATAGAGGACGGCCTTTAACCTCTATAAATACCCTACCTAGGTATTCTCCTATCACCCCTAGGCCAATCAGATTGACTCCACCCAAAAAAAGTGTAACAACCATAATTGAGGCATACCCTGGCACATCTATACCAGTGATGATTGTTCGAATGATTAGTATAGCTGCATATAGAAAAGAAAAGAAGGAAATGCTTAAACCAATGTAGATCCACAATTTTAATGGTAGGACGCTAAAGGATGTAATGCCATCAAGTGCAAAATTCCATAGCTTCCAAAAATTCCAGCTTGTCTTTCCTTTATGTCGAGGTGGTCGCTCGAAAAACACTGATGTTTGCCTAAATCCAACCCAAGAGAAAAGACCTTTCATAAATCGATTATGTTCAGGGAGTTGCTTTAGTGCCTCTACAGCTTTTCGGTCTAATAGGCGGAAGTCACCAGTATTTTTGGGTATAGGTACATCACTAATTTTCTCAGCAAAGCGATAGAAATATTTGGCTGTAAGACGTTTCAGTAAGCTTTCTCCTTGACGAGAGAGTCGGGTTGCATAAACAATATCAAATCCCTCTTCCCACTTTGCAACTAAATCAATAATCAGTTCGGGAGGATCTTGCAAATCTGAATCAATCGGGATAACTGCATTACCCTGAGCGTATTCAATGCCTGCCGTTAGAGCAGTTTCCTTACCGAAATTTCGAGATAAGTCAATAACTTTAATATGTGAGTCGAGCTTAGAAAATTCAATAGCTTTCTCTAATGTATTGTCTTGACTACCATCATTGATGCAGATAATTTCATAGGTCATATCTATCTCAGTGAGAGTTTTGGTCAAGCGAACAAAAAGCTGCGATAAGTTATTTTCTTCGTTATACATAGGTACAACGATAGACAGATATGGAGAGTTAGTACATTTTGATGATTGTCCTACAAAGTGATTCATCTCAACTCAATTTTTGTGTAAACTTACTATAGCTAAACTGGGATAAGTCCACGGTAGAGTTTGGGGCTTACCCCAATTTAATTAGGAAACCTTATATATGAATTTGCGCCAGATCGCCTGCAGGCGGAGTTGCATAATACGCCTCTGGGTGAGGGGCATAATTCCTACCTGTTGATGGGGTTGGGAATCGAAAAACTCATTAATCTCAGTCAAAATCACCCGTAACCGCTGCAGAATATTCTCCGTGCGATATTCAGCCAATACTGATTCAGGTAAACCTCCGACTTGACCAGACTGCAACACCTGCTGAATCCGCTGGACATCAAAGGTCAAGGAATAACCCGCAATTTTGTGACAGTTAAATCCTGGATCTAAATAATCCGATAGTCCACCATTAATACTTGAAAAGACCTGGCAACCACAGGCCATCGCTTCCATAGGCTGCAGCCCAAAACCTTCGCTCACTTTTTGCTGAGCCCAATATTCTGCTGAATCATAAAGATATACCTTGGCTCGGTTAAAGAGTTTGGATAAATCTTCAACATGACTATCCACCACTATGACATTGCAGACCTGCTGTAACGCTGGAATCAGCTCTTGTAACAGGTAGGTTGAAGACTTCCGAGTCTGCACTAAGACATCAATATCCCGGTCGAGATGCAAGTTCTGGAAATTGTCCGAAATTTGATTGGGTAAGTAGTACAACAGCGAATGAGGCGATCGCTGTCCCCAATAGCCCAAGGTATTCCGACTAACGGTAATGATGGGAACCCTGGCTGGTAGGTTAAATCCATAGCCCGAGCTGTGGGCATGGTAAATCACGTTATAGTCCTTTAACTGCTGCGCGAGCTGACCGACATCAAATCCCCAGCTAATCACTAAAATGGCTTGTTCGAGTGGCTGAGTTAGCAAATCGTTTAAAAACAGGGTGTCGGGTTCCCGCTGCTTATAAGTGACGACTTCAGCTGGGCAAAGTTGTTGGGCCAATTTAAGGGTTTTCAGCTCTGCCCAAAGGCCACCACAAGAGAACTTACCGCCTAATCCCGGAACCAGAAAATATAACTTGCGCATACCTCAAGCCTATTGACTAGAGATAGTGTAAGCTGCCAATGCTGAACTTGAACGTTGGATATTAAGATTAGAGAGTTCTGCACCAAGTCCATATTCCCTCATGCAACCTCGCCGAATTGCCCGTGAATTGGCACTTTTAAGTATCGGTCAATTGCCTAGCAATTCTGATCGTCTGGCCAATCAAGATTTGCAAGCTGTGATGATTACAGCAGTGCGGACCCTCGTTGCTGAAGTCCAGGAAGCACTGGAAACCGCCAGTGCCGAATTGAAGCGAGGGAGTGATCGCATCCTCGATAGCGAAATTAAAGCCATTGATGTGCAAAGTTCACGGGCCATGGTCACCGAGGCCATTGATTTGACTAAAACGGCTGTGAACCGCTTAGGATTAGCGATTGACTTTCCCGAATTTATCCAACTTGCCAACCAACAGTCTGTTAGAGACTACACCCTGGATTTAGTTGCTGCAGTCCACCACCATCGGACTGACATTGATCAAGTTCTAGAAAAATCCTTGGTGGATTGGCAGCTCCATCGGTTGGCCCATATCGATGCCAACCTGCTCAGACTGGCTGTCGCTGAAATGATGTACCTGGATATTCCCAATCAAGTGGCGATTAACGAAGCCGTCGAGCTAGCCAAAAAATATAGTGCTGAAGACGGCCATCGCTTTATTAACGGTGTTTTGCGCCGGGTCACCCACCAGATCACGGTACCTTAAATATGCGGTAGGTTGAAATCAGATCAGCCCCCATTGTTTCGCTTTAGGACAGGATCATGGTTTTCAATTGGTTTCGTCGCCAATTTAATAAAGAAGACGCAGAGGAACCAGAAACAACCTCTGCAGTAGAAGCAGAGCAAGATACCCCCAGTGATGATAGCGATGACGCCGACGAGGCCAGTGAGGCCGAAGATTACCGAAGTTGGGCTGAAGCCGCCTTTCAGAAGATCCAAGAGCGCCAGCAAGAAACCATCTCAGGAACCGCTTCCCCCATAGAGGCTGACACAGACGAGGCAGAGAGTGCCCCTACGGTTGAGGTAACACCGGAGGCTGCTGAAGATGAAACGGATCGTTCTCCTACTGCTGAGGTGACGCCCGCCGCTGCTGAAGTGGTGGAAACTGAAACCGCAGAGCCTGAGACTGCCAAAGTGCCAGAACCTGTGTCAGTCTCACCTCCTGTCGCTGAAAGCGTTACCCTAAATCCCGTCCCACCGCTTAAGCCTGCCCCACCCGATCTGGCCTTTGATGAAGGTTTTTTGTGGTCTGCGGAAGTGTTAGCAGCCCAGGGGCGTCGTCCAGAGGAAGTCTCCGTTGAGGAAATTTCTTGGCTACAGAAACTGCGGCAAGGCTTAGGGAAAACTCGGCGTGGCTTAGCCAATCAACTCAAGTCCGTGGTCGGACAAGGCCCTCTCAATGCGGATGCAGTGATGGAAATTGAGTCGCTGCTGCTGCAGGCGGATGTGGGAATTACCGCGACAGATAAGCTGATTGAAGCCTTGCAGACAAAAGTGAGAGAAGAAACGTTGCCCCCCGAGGCTGCGATCGCATATCTCAAACAGATCATGCAGGATATTCTTGATGCCCCCACCCAAAGCAACTACAGCCCTAACTTTGCGCCCAAACGCCAGGGGCTAAATATCTGGCTAATGACAGGGGTCAACGGTGCGGGCAAAACCACCACCATCGGTAAACTAGCCCATATTTCCAAAGAATCTGGCTATTCTTGTCTGATTGCTGCCGCTGATACCTTCAGAGCCGCAGCCGTGGAGCAAGTTAAAGTGTGGGGACAGCGCAGTAATGTCGATGTGATTGCGAATCCCGGTCAGAATACTGATCCCGCCGCAGTCGTCTTTGATGCCATTACCGCTGCCCAAAAGCGGGAGATTGATCTTTTACTCGTTGATACGGCGGGGCGCTTGCAAAATAAGAAGAACTTGATGGATGAACTGAATAAGGTTCGCCGCATTGTTAGCAAAAAAGCGCCGGATGCCCATATCGAATCGCTCTTAGTGCTGGATGCGACTTTGGGGCAAAACGGCCTACGGCAGGCTCAAGTTTTTTCAGAGGCTGCAGAGTTAACCGGAGTTGTACTCACCAAACTCGATGGTTCTGCCAAAGGTGGGGTTGCCCTGGCGGTGGTACAAGAGCTGGGTCTTCCCATTCGGTTCATTGGGGCTGGAGAGGGAATTACCGATTTGCGCCCTTTCTCCAGCTATGAATTTGTAGAAGCACTCCTCAGTACTTAATCGCTTTCGTGCCAAAATCCAAAATACTAAAGCCCTTCCTTGCCCAAACTTAAAGCAACTATCAAGAAATAATTTGTGGCAATCTCACCAGAAGTGCGCTATACCAGATTCAAGGAAACAATTGGTATGCATCACTTTGTTTCCTGTTTGGGAGTGGTCTCATAGTTTTCTGAGTAATTTTTGGCAAATCTCTGACATTTGCTAACGCTAACGGCAGTTTTGTCACGGCATGGCAACTTGTCTGAATTATTCTTCTCTGAGATAAATGTATCAGAGAATACACTTGCGGTCACCAGACCTTTCAATTTTTCCTTAGTTAGAGTTCAATCCCCCAAAGGGTTGACAAGAGTGCTAAGCTTACTGGGCATAACCATCAAGAAGCAGCTCAGCACTCGTTATCTCCACAATACTGGCTAGTATTTGCCTTATATGTCTCGAGTTCCACTTCCCAACCAACCTTCCCAGTCCCTAGACTTCGATTATCCAGGGGTGGCAACGAATGTGGCAACGGTGACGGCCCTCCAAGAACTGGTGTCCCATCTCCGACGGGAACAAGCAAAAGCTCAAGATTTATTGAGTTCATTGAGCTTTTCGTTAAGGAGTTTTAACAACCTCAATCAGTTTCTTGCCTTAATTCCGCTGATCGTAAGCCGTGTCACTGATGCGGATGCCGCAGCCTTAATCTTATTTCGACCCAATGGCCAGGTTTCTCTAGAGCAGTTGTACTGCCACGAGGGGCAACAATGCCGAAATATCCGCCTAGCGCTAGAGAATGTCACCCGTCAGGTTGCAATTAATGGTGCCACTGCTAAGCAGCCCAATCTTATTCTGGAGCAACACTTAGACCAATTGCTGGGGACAAGCTATCAGTGGTTTAGCACCGCTATTTTAGTGCGCAATTTTGAACTGCATGAGCGGGGACGCCTATATCTATTCAGTAGTGACCCAGGCTATGAGTGGACAGAAACGCGGCAAAAACTCGCTCAATTGGTGGCGGATCAAACGGCTGTAGCGATTGAGAATGACGCGCTGACCACCCAACTACGCAAGCAAGAGCGGATCACCCGTGAGCTAGAGATTGGTGCTGAAATTCAAGCACGCTTATTACCGAACTATTCACCCAAAATCGAAGGAGTTGCCCTAGCAGCCACCTGCAAAACCGCAAATCAAGTGGGTGGAGATTACTACGACTTTATCCCGATTTATCGGCAGCTCCCTACTCCCCGTCAATATCGTCTCAATCAAGCCGATCGTTGGGGATTAGTGATTGGCGATGTTATGGGTAAAGGCGTCCCTGCTGGGCTGATTATGACCATGACTCGCGGTATTCTACGGGCTGATGCCTTGCATCACCATTCTCCAGCGGAGATTTTAAAAAATCTCAATCAGGTGATGTACGCTGATTTAGAAAACTCCAATCGGTTCGTAACCCTATTCTATTCCGAATATGATCCCAAAACTCGTCAGCTAAGCTTTAGTAACGCGGCCCATAATCCACCTTTGCTATGGCGTGCCTGCGAGGATGTGATTGAACGCTTAGATACCGATGGCATGTTGATTGGTCTGGATGCTAATACCGAGTATCAAGAGGATCAGGTCACCTTAGCCCCTGGCGATACGATCATCTACTACACCGATGGATTTACCGATGCGGCGGGTCCCAACGGTGATCGCTTCGATGAAGAGAACTTAGTCGCTGCATTTCAAGAAGCCTGCCATACCTGCCATGGTCCTCAAGCAATACTGGACTACTTGTTTGAGCGCTTGCAAGCCTTTATGGGAGAACGAAACCAAAGCGGTGACGACGTCACTTTAATTGTCATGCAAATTACGCCCATGCTGTTGGCGTTCTAACCTGGTGCTAAAGCTTTGACATAAGCGTTAGCAGTACAAAATCTGTCGCACAAACAGTAAGTAAACTGGCACGATAGAGACGCTAGCTAATTCAATAGACCAAACGGGTCAAATAGATATTAGAAATAGACTGATGCTTGTAAGAGCCAACCAGTGGGATAAGGGTTCGCTCGCATCAGTCTAGTGTGAGGTTTGGTGTGCTAGTGAGGTGCTGGTCGTATTTCACCTAGTCAATTTTTAGGTCTTTTCTCAAACGCAAATCGAGATCGCGGTCGGGGTAAATCACAACGAGGTCGCGATCTCGTATGCTCCCAAAATCATCATCCCGCCTGCCAAAGTCATCATCTCGCCCGCGATCGCCCAGAATAGTGGCTAAGACATCTCTGACGCCCTCAGAAGTTCTGGTGCGGCGCGAGGCCACCCGGCGATTGGGATAAATAACTTCAGAAAAAGCATCCAGATTGTAACGACGGCCATTCGGTAAGACGATACGCTTGGCGTCATACTGGATGCCACCATCACGGGGACGCAGGCGGCCTTCAATCCGGCTATCACGAGGAATAATAACGCGCCCAGTATCGTCTGCTCGAATGTTTTCATCAATGTAGAGGGTGAGATCCCGATCATCGTTTTTGCGAATGATGATGCGATCGCGATTCTTCGCTGATGTCCGTATCGTTCTGCCTTCGTACAGACGGCCTTTATTGAACCGCCACCGATCGCGCCGCTGGTCCCACCGATCGTCATCGTCAAATCGGTCATCATCCAATTTACAGAAATAGCCGCTGCGTTCACGCTTGCACTCGTAGCCCCACCGTTCTGCGGCTTCTGGAAAAGAACGCGGTTGCCGACCGGAAAATTGGGCTTGGGCAGCATCGATGCCCAGTCCTGAGCCTAGCAAGACCACGGACGCCAAGGTTGTAGGTAGGAGTCTGATTTTAGATTTCATAAGTATCACTGCCTTACAAAGAGTTCAGAGAGATTCAACAACCGATTGGTACTCTCTCTGACGCTCTAGAAATCTAAATAGTTTCTCACCAGTGAGGTTCTAGCCTTCTCCTAAGGGTGATACGGCGGTATCCACAGCAGTAGTTTGCCGATAATAGCTGGCAATGATGGCTACCGTTAACCACCATAGGGTATTGATTTCAGGGCGATACCAAACCGTATCCACAAATCCGTGAATCAGCATGCCGACAACGGATGCGATCGCACCCATCAACCACCACACGTCCTGGCTTTGAAGCTGCCATAGTTTTTGGAACTGAACCCATCCTTGCTGGAAAATCAGCGCGATCAGCCACATCAAACTAGCAAACCCTACAAACCCCGTTTCAACCAAGGTTTCTAAATAAATAGAATAGGCACTGAGAGCGTTGTAGTTAGGCTTTTGGAATAGGGGATAAATCTTGTTAAAGGCCACGTTGCCAGGACCAATGCCCAAGATAGGGCGCGCCTGAATCATATCCTGCACGGATTCCCATACGTTGATTCGGAAGTTATTACTACTATCAGCTCGACCTGAGAACATACTCAAGGCCCGATTCCGCAATGGAGCAACGAAGAGGAGCCCTAAAACCACAGCGCCAAAAATTATGCCAATGGTCAGCGGGAAAATCCACACCTGCCAAAACCGGGGTAAGTAAGGCAGAAACCAATAGAGTGTCATCATGGCCATCACAAAAATAGCCAGGACTAAACCAATCCACGCGCCCCGACATCCGGTCCAGTACATACAGGCACAATGAACCATGAGCATTGTCGCAGCGAGTAGTTTCGCCCCCCAACGCTGCCAAGCGACCAAAGCACAGAGACAGAAAATCATGGCAGGCAGAATATAGGCTGCTAACAAATTGGGATTGCCCAGATAGCTATAAACTCGCACTTCCTCAGCAGTCGTCGAGGTAGGATCGACCCAAGTGGCCAAGGCTTCTGCCCCAAAGAATTTTTGCCGCACTCCATAGATCGAGACAATGACCGCCGTATGCAAATAAACGGTGATCAACCACGAGCGAAGTCGAGGGGAACGCACTACCCGCTCTGCCAGGACAAACACGAAGACATATAGGGTCATTTTCACGAGCCCAGAGGCAGCTGCCATCTTCACGGGCGAGAGGGCAGTCGCGATGACCGCAATTCCCCAGAACAAAAACACCACTAGATAGATGGGCGAGAATCGACTGGGTTTTAGTTCATCGGAGAGGGTGAGCAATAGCCAGAAGCCTCCGCAGGCAATCGCTAGGATTCCCGTTAAGCTATTCGGCACAAACGGAGCCAGAGCAAAGATCGCCGTCAGCAAGACCGCACCAATCTCCTGATGCCATTGCAGCAGCCAACTCCCCTGTCGCCATTGGCGGAGAAAGCTGAGCAACTGCCAGAACAGGCTACCTTGACGCCATCGACGAGTTTGGAGGCTGTTCAAGGTCAATGTCTGCCAAATTGTATTCATAGAGGTTACTGTGTCAAAAGAGTTACTGTGTCAAAAGAGTTACTGTGTCAGACCGTTCTCCAAGGCAAAGCGTACCAGTTCTGTCCGGCTATTGGTGCCGGTTTTGCTAAACAGTCGACTCACATATTTTTCAACGTTGCGGACACTGGTTTCTAAACGGCGAGCAATCTCTTTATTCATCAGCCCTTCCGCCACCAGATCTAGGACGCTCTGTTCGCGAGGGGTAAAGTCAATTTTGATGGTGGGGGTGTTTGGGGTTGGCAAAGGCGTGCGGTTCATGAGTAAGGCCCGAATTTCAGCCACCTGATTGGCTAAATCGGCAATATCAGTGGTGGCGTTGGCGTTTTTGGCTTCTTTGCGGGCCAACAGATTGGTAACAATGGCAACGAGTTCATCGGGGTCAAAGGGCTTGGACAGATAGGCATCCACCCCTGCGTTGTAGCCTTCAATCCGATCTTTGGTCATGCCGCGAGCCGTTAAAAACACAATGGGCAACCGACTAAACCGAGCGTCTTCCCGCATTTGGGCCAGGAATTGATAGCCATCTACTTCTGGCATCATGATGTCGGAAATTACGAGGTCGGGAATCCGCTGTTGCAACAGGTCCCATCCGGCTTTGGCATTACTGGCAACATCGACGGTAAAGCCGCTGTCTTCGAGGTAGGCTTGCACGGCTTCCCGTAATCCTGGCTCGTCGTCTACCAATAATAAATGCCCGGTCATAGAATTTTCGCCGCTGAGAACTACTAGCTTCAGTTTACCGCCCGAATCTGTCAGTATGAGGGGTGAATTGCTGAGTAACAGTTAAAGGTAGGGTCATGCGGTTAGAGTTTGTTCCGGTTGAAGAGTTTTACTTTGCCATTACCCTATGTGTACGGACGCTGACGGAAATTGAGAATCCTGAGTTGGTGGCTCAGATGCGGGAGAAGTTGGCAGAGACTTACGGGCAATCTTCGACGGTGGCGGCGGCTCAGCAGAATAGTTTTAATTATGTGTTTCGGGTGTATGAGGTGGATTGCACTCCAGCGGAGGAGTTGATTGTTTCGATCTCGGACTGGGGGGAGGCGTTGCGGTTGAGTAGTGATTATGGCTGGATCTTGGATGAGAATCGGAAGCCTAAACGTACGGAGAAGTTTGCTCAGCGGGATGAGTTTTTACAGCAGTTGAAAGCCAAATTACAAGAGAAGTTTCAAGTTGTATTGAATGAACCGACTCCAACGTAGAGCAGAAGTAGATCACAGAGGATTATTGCATGGACTCGGCAAAACTACGGTACAAACTTGAGCAGGCTAGGAAAACTGGTGTGCTTGACCTCAGCGATAGCCAACTGACAAGTGTGCCTCCAGAATTGGCCCAATTGCAAAACTTGACTCAGCTAAACCTCATCTCGAACCAATTGATGAGTGTGCCTCCAGAATTGGCCCAACTGCAAAACTTGACTCGGCTAGATCTCAGCTATAACCAATTGACAAGTGTGCCTCCAGAACTGGCCCAACTGCAAAACTTGACTCAGCTAAACCTCATCTCGAACCAACTGACGAGTGTGCCCCCAGAATTGGCCCAACTGCAAAACTTGACTCGGCTCGACCTCAGCTATAACCAATTGACAAGTGTGCCCCCAGAATTGGCCCAACTGCAAAATTTGATGGAGTTCGACCTCAGCGATAATCAATTGACAAGTGTGCCTCCAGAACTAGCCCAACTGCAAAACTTGGCGGAGCTCGACCTCAACAATAACCAATTGACGAGTGTGCCCCCAGAAGTCATGGCTCAAGGGACTTCAGCGATTTTGGGGCATTTACAAGAAAAACTCCAAAAAGGCCAGCCTCAATGGATCTCTAAACTGCTTGTCGTTGGCGAAGGGGGTGTGGGTAAAACATCCCTTTTAAGGGCCTTACGAGGAGAATCCTTTAATAAATCCGAATCTACTACTCACGGTATTGATATCCAAACTTTGGAACTCCAGCATCCCCAAGAACCTGAAATCACAATGCAACTCAATACCTGGGATTTCGGTGGTCAAGAGATTTATCACGCTACCCACCAATTCTTTCTTACTAATCGCTCTCTGTTTGTTCTGGTTTGGAATGCTCGTTTGGGCTTTGAGCAAGGCAAGCTCACCTACTGGCTCAAAACAATTCGGGCCAATGCCCCAGACTCTCCCATCTTGATTGTCGCCACCCATATCGACGAACGGGATGCAGACTTCCCTTTCAGTGATTTCCAACAGCAATTTCCGCAAATTGTTGGTCAATGTGCCATCAGTAATAAAGAGGGGCTGGGCATTTCAGAACTTCACCAAGCTATTACAAATGCTGCAGATGCTCTCCCACTGATGGGTGAAATCTGGCCTGCCACTTGGCTGCAAGCTGCTCATACAATTCGAGGTTTACCTGAAGATCAGCAATGTATTTCTCCCAATCAACTGTGGCAGCTTATGACCGAGCAGCAGGTCAAGCAAAAACATCATGCTATCCTCACCAAATGGCTGCATGAGTTAGGCGACATCCTCTTCTTTGTAGATAGCGAAGACCTCAATGATTTAGTGATTCTCAAGCCCCAATGGGTAACTGAGTACATCAGCAAGGTTTTGGAAGCAGATGGAGTCATAGTTCGCCAAGGCATCTTTACCCGCCAGTGCATGGACTACATTTGGTCTGATCTGGAGTTGTCTTTGCGTATCCATTTTCTCCGTCTGATGGAGCGATTCGATCTCTCCTATCGCACCTTGGAACACAAAGATATTAGCTTAGTAGTAGAGCGTCTTGCCTTTGAGCCTCCTGCCTACCAAGAACTCTGGGAAAAGCCCACCCAAACAGAACCCTGCAAGCAACTCTCCATGAAGTTTCAGCTCAGCGAGATCTTGCCCGGTATTCCCACTTGGTTTATTGCCCGTCAACATCGCTTTACGACTCAAAACCATTGGCGCACAGGAGTCCTCCTAGCCGATAGCCCAGAACACAAGCATCTCGGCTTAGTTAAAATTGGCCGCGATCCTTGTACCAACGTGGAGTTTTTAGAGCTGACGGTGCGTGGTCCCATGCCCCATAGCTTTTTTGATCTTCTCAAAGAAGGCATAGAAGTCACCCTCCGTCGCTACCCTGGCCTCAAAGTCACTCGCTTTGTCCCCTGCCCAGATCCTAATCGAGAAACCTGCTTACACGAATTCGACTACGCCAACCTGGTCAAACGCCTCGAACGTAAACAACCCAAGAATCATATTGAATGTCCCAACTGCCTAGAAGATATCTACGTCCCCCAGCTACTTTTTGGCCTCCACCCCACCACCGAAGCAGCCGTCTTCCAAAAAATTGCTGGGAGGGAGACATGGAGACTATACCCCAGCAACATTGGGGTGGCTTAAAACGCATCCTCACCCCAGAAGGGGATTACCTCTGGCTCTGCGAAAAACATGCCCGAGAATATGCCTCCACATATAGCGAAGACTATCCAGTACGGCGTGATTAACCCGTGATAAGAAACACTGCTCTAGATTGGCCATCCTGCCAAGCTAAGGCAGTTAACTGCATTGACCCATGAGACTTCTCCCTCAATACGAGATTGTGGAGCAAACCGAGACAAAGCTCGTCTTCCATCATCGCAATGGTCTTTTACTCACACTGTTCTTATTATTTTGGATTCTAGGATTTGGGGGCATACCGCTAGGGATGTTAGTTCTCATCTCCTCAGAGTATGGTGTAACAACGCTAGCTTGCCAGCGAGCAGAAGAACCCAAACAAATCAATTGCCAATGGTCTCAATCTCAGTACTTGGGCTTAGTCACGACAGTTCAAGATCGTCCCATCGAACAAGTGACTACGGCCAAACTGGACTCAGCTCAATGGTCCAACGGTCAAGGGGGAGGCACCAAAAAAGTTTGGGTGTCTATGGTGACCCGCAATGGTACAACCAAACTCTTTGAATCCCAATTCGCAATTGAATCTGGTTTTCAACCCACCTTTCAGCCTGAAGTTGTGGCAAACGTTCAAGCCTTTATCAATTCTCAACGTCCTAGCCTCACCCTTGAAGAGGATCTACGCCTCAGTGAGGGCTTTTGGGGGGGAGCACTTGTCTTTTTACCGTTTCCTCTACTAGCAGCGTTAATCGCCTATGGTGGATTCCGTGCCCAGACCCTCCTTCTGGATAAAGTCAGCAATCTGTTCACCTGCAACATCCGCACACTTCTGGGCACTCGCATCAAAACTTACCCTTTGGACATGCTGCAATCGATTCAAGTCAAAGAACGCTGGGATGATTACACCACCTACCAACTGATCTTTAGATTTAAGTCAGGTGAAAAATATGGCCTCCCCTACATTTATCAAGCTAGCAAAGTCCAGCAAGTAGCCGACCAATGCCGAGATTTCTTGGCTTTACCTTCTGAAGAAAACTTGTAAATCTTCCAAGGATCAAAATTCGGATACCTGAAGATTCGACCATCATGTCCCTCAAAGCACGAGTCGTAATCTACACGCTCAGCCGTTTCAATATGTACGGCTTTGCTGCCATATCCTCAGAGCTTTACTGTAGGCAAAAACGGCGCAAAGTCGAAATGACGTAATCTAACATTTCTGTTGTCAGACCTGGAAAGACACCAATCCAGAACGCAGATTCCATAATATGGTCCGTATTCTTTAAGTCACCAATCACTCGGTAATTTAAGCCCTGGTACAGGGGTTGCCGTAACAAATTACCGCCAAATAGGAGTCGCGTACCAATTTTATTCGCTTCCAAATATTGGACTAACTCATTCCGAGTGAAAGGGGCCTCATCCCGGACTGACATCAAAAACCCAAACCAACTGGGTTCAGAACCAGGGGTTGCTTCAGGCAACACGAGAACGTGTTGTAGATCTTGCAGATGACGGTGGAGATAATCAAAATTCTGCCGTCGTTGTTCGATAAACTCTGGTAGCTTATCTAATTGGGCACATCCTACCCCAGCCTGCATATCGGTCATTTTCAAGTTATAACCAACATGGGAGTAGGTATATTTGTGGTCGTACCCAAAGGGCAAATCCCCAAGTTGCCAACCAAATCTTTTATTACAGGTATTATCTACACCAGGGGCACACCAACAATCTCTTCCCCAGTCTCGGAAGGACTCAACAATCGTCTTCAGGCGGGAATCATTAGTTAAAACAGCTCCCCCTTCTCCCATCGTAATGTGATGGGCAGGGTAAAAGCTTGCGGTAGATAAGTGGCCAAAGGTTCCCGTTTTACGGTTCTTATACACACTGCCAACAGCATCACAGTTATCTTCAATAAGCCAAAGATTATGTTGCTCCGCAAAGGCTGTGACAGCATCTAAATCGAAGGTATTACCCAAGGTATGAGCAATCATAATAGCTTTAGTTTTGGGTGAAAGGGCTTGCTCTAACTGTTGGGTATCAACTTCGTAAGTCCCCAGTTGAACATCTAAGAACACAGGCACTAATTGATTCTGAAAAATAGGATTCACAGTCGTGGGGAAACCAGCCGCTACTGTGATCACCTCATCACCAGGCTGAAGACGTCTTTCGCCCAACTTAGGAGAGGTCAAGGCTGACAAGGCCAATAGATTCGCCGAAGAACCGGAGTTTACCAGTAGACAGTGCTTAACGCCCACCCACTCGGCAAATCGTTGTTCGAATTCTTGGGCATACCGTCCTGTCGTCAACCAAAAATCTAAGGAAGCGTCTACCAAATTCGAGAGTTCGTGGTTATCAAAAACTTTACCCGAGACGGGAACATAGGTCTCGCCGGGTGTAAATGAGCGCTGGCTAAATTTACAACTGTAATATTCCTCAACTGCCTCTAAAACTCGTTTTCTCAGATATTGCTCTTTAGAAATGGAGTCTGTATCTAAATCTTGTATTTGTTGCACCATGGGTCAAGACAGCTAAGGAGTTTTCAATCAAACCTGGTATGACAGGCAATACATCGGAGGTACCAAAAATTAAAAATGCTTTCGAGACCCAGTCCCTGGTTGGGTTATGTTGAGCAAAGTAGAAAATCGAGTCAGTCCCGAAATAGCTCTACGCTCCTGTAATTTGTGCATTCAACGTCTGGACTGTTCAATATATCCCTTCGGACTATCCAATGTATCCCTTTTTTAGCAAAACAATAGATACACAGTCAAATTATGCTAGGTCCATTTTTTCTAAGACGTATTGTTTGCGATCGCAAACAATACGTCTTAGAAAAATTCTTGGACATATTGCTGACCAGCTGGCAGAATTCAACTCACATCATTTTCCATTCTCTGAATACAGGTAGATAGGCTTATTATTGTTGCTATGCCATTCCACTCTAGATCCATGACAGGTTCCTTAGTATGGTAAGAACGGATTACCCTGCTTAGGTCTATGGCAGTCCAGGTTGTCATCACACTCACCCCTCATCAGCAAGCTGCCCTGGCACAGCTCCACGCTTTTTTGGATAGTCCAGAACGCTTATTTGTGTTGGAAGGTTATGCAGGCACTGGTAAAACCACCCTTCTGCAGGCCTTTGTCTCTCAGCTAAAAGATCGAGGAGACCGTCGCGCCATTGTCTTTAGTGCCTTCACGAACAAAGCCACCAAAGTCCTTAACCAAATGGTGTCTTCTTGGGGACTGGACGTCGAATGTCTTACCTGCTGCCAGCTCTTAGGTCTACGCCCTCAGATTAATCCAGAAACGGGAGAGCAAGATTTTGTCATTGATCAAAACGAACAAAGCTCTTTTGGCAAATTTGCCTTAGTGGTGGTGGATGAATGTTCGATGGTCAACCGCAACCTTTGGGAGCTATTTCAAACGGAGTTGTATGCCTTCCATCTCACCACTCAACTCTTGTTCGTAGGCGATTCAGCTCAGCTTCCCCCGATTAATGAACCTGCGTCCCCAACCTTTCTCGATATTCCCAACAAAGCTCAACTTACGGAAGTCGTCCGTTATGGCAGCTCCATTGGTGTATTGGCTGAATCGGTCCGTTGTCATTTAGAGAACTACCAACTGCCCACATTCCATACCGACCTCAACGACGATAAAACCGAAGGTACCGTGGTCCTCCGGCAATCAGACTGGACCCAGCAGCTTCTGAGAGCCTTTACTAGTGAAAAAGGGCAAGAAGATTCCGATTATGTTCGGGCCTTGGCCTATACCAACCAACGAGTGGCGGATCTCAACCAGCAAATTCGCAATGCCATTTTTGGTGAAAATGCTTGCCGATTTGTGCCAGGCGAACGGTTGATTGCGATGGGACCCGTATTTCGGCGTAAGGATGAAATTGTGATGCAAACCTCCTCCGAATGCTGGGTAGAAGATGCCTATGAAGATGACTCAGCGGGTTGGCAGGTATGGCGACTATTTGTAGTCACCGATGCCAACTTTGACGTAGAGGTTAACGTCCTACATGAGTCTGAGCAGCAACGGTTTCAACAAGAATTGAAACGTCTGGCTGACGGCAAACAATGGCAAGATTTTTGGCTCCTCAAACAGCAGCGATTTGCCAACTTAAACTATAGCTATGCCTTAACAGTGCATAAGTCCCAAGGCTCTACTTTTCAGAATGCATTTGTAGATTTACCCAATCTAATGCGCAACAACAACATTCGGGAACGCAACCAACTGCTTTATGTCGCTGTGACCCGCGCTGCCAAACGGCTGTTTGTTTGTAAAGCCTGATAATTACCTCTCAGAAGAGGTTTTAGAGAATGCATTTCCCTCTTTTGCAATGGAGCAGAAACTTCTACAGAAATTATACAAGCGCAACCTATGGTTGAACATTATCTCAACCCTGGCCTTGTCATACTAATAATGTAAAGGAAAAACCAACTTCTCCAAACCTCATCCTAATACCAAACTGTGCCTGCAAGCGTAATTCTCAAATCTGTGAAATTCTCTCCTAGCCTACTTTAGTCACTAATCAAAATTACACTCTTGGAGACTTATTGGTATAAGCATCATCCAATGAACTCTTCCACACTAACCACTACACAATCCCAGATAAGCATCTGGATGATGTGCCCAGTGATGCCTCACCTATTACACTCCCAAGGAAATACCCCGACTGCCAGGGCAATCGAGGTACAACAGACACATGATGGGAACACAACAGCGCTTCAGGTACAAACTAGCCTCAAGAGAAAGGCCATCAGCACCGAAACAAGGGGAAGAAAACTAGATAGAAACAACAGAGCTAGTGTAATAAAAAGCGGAATCAGTCAAATTTAACTGACTAGAGCCAGCAATAGTTGCAATTAACTCATCAGAACGGCCAACAAGACCATCTTGATTGGTGTCTAGATAAAGATTTACGCCTTGGGCAGTAGAACCCAATACATAATCAGACGCTGAGCCAGCCAACTGAATTTTGTCTTCTTGAGCATTGAAATCAGTAATCATGGCAAAGTCATTAGTACCAGACAGCAAATCGTTACCATCGTTGTAGAAAGCGACTTCATTCCCGAGGATAAAGTGATCTACACCAGCCCCCCCAGTCAGCCGATCCACTGACCCTTGGCCCAAGTTGGCGTTTGGATCGACACCGACTAAAATATCGTTGCCACTACCGCCGATCAGCGTATCATTCCCGAAACCGCCTTCTAAGATATCATCGCCTTGGTTACCGGAGAGATGATCGTTACCGTTGTTCCCTAACACAGTATCGTTACCTTCTCCACCCATCAGCCGATCATTGCGAGTTGCAGAGAGAGACTCATAGACTGTGACATCATCGAGGTAACCGCCTAAGCTGTCCTCTTGACCTGTTGCTCTAAATTCCAGAGCCGTAGTTTCACCTTTGCCAGCTTTAACTTTGTAAGTATAGGTCTGCCATTGCTCGGTCTTGCTAAATCCCGTAAGGGTGTCGAGGAGTTCCCCGTTCCAGTAAACTTCAATGGGGTTGCTGGTTGCAGAGACGCCGGGGCGAGGAGTATACGCAAAGGAGATTTCGTAAACTTTACCCGCTTCCGTGTCTAAGTTCTGCATTATGCCACTGTTATTGTGGCTATCCAACTCAATTCGGGCTTTGCCATCGACAGCTTGGCCAAACTGCTGAACTTCAATCCCTCTACCTTGGGTTGTTGTCCAGCCAGAGACGGAAGCAAATACGCTCCAGTTGCGGTTGCCGAGCTGATTGTCTTCAAAGCTGCCATTGGCAACTAAGTTGCGAGGAGCAGTCGTATCTTCTTGGCCTCCATCAATAATGTCATTGCCAGTACCACCGTAGATCGTGTCGTTGCCCGTGCCACCGTTAAGGATGTCATTGCCAGCATCACCATATATGCGGTCAGCACCTTCGTCACCGACAACAGTATCTTCGCCTTCACCACCATAGAGCCTGTCTCTGCCAGTGCCACCGAGGACAATATCGTTTTCGGTTCCGCCATAAATCAAATCCCGACCTTGACCGCCACTCAAGACATCATGACCGGCTTCGCCGTAAAGGCTATCGTTGCCTGTCCCACCAAACATCCAGTAGTCATCGCCAGCGCCACCCATCAATTTGTCATGACCGGCTTCTCCGTAGAGACGATCATGACCGTCTTGGCCGAGAAGTGTATCACTGCCAGTGCCGCCCTCAAGAATATCGTGACCGTCTTGGCCGAGAAGTGTATC
>JANQPU010000418.1 GCA_028285315.1 Acaryochloris sp. IP29b_bin.176 | reverse complement strand
AAACCCATCATTGACGAGATGGTTGGAGTGATGGTGGTGGTCGTGGCAGTGAGGGTCATGGTGATCATGCGTCGTCTCAGCCATTGCCTTGGCTGCTGTGGCATAGCGCTCGGGCTGAAAGAGATTTGTATCTAAAATCAATGGCAGGGGGATGTTGCTGTTTTGCGATCGCAAAATCCGTGCCCCCCATTTCTGCTCTCGAACCCATGCCTCCAACGTATCTACCTGTTGAGGGGCAGCTAAGTCCGTTTTATTGAGGACAATAATATCGGCATAGGAGACTTGGTTCAGGGCAGCTTCACTCTCAAAATGCTGGGGAGAGAAGGCTTCTGTATCCACTAGCGTGACGATGGAATCCAGCTGGGTTAAATTCCGCAGGGGCGGCATCGCAAACGTTAGCGCTATGGGCAATGGATCGGCCACTCCCGTTGTTTCGATCACCAGGTGATCCACCTTCTCGTTCCGCTCTAAAATGCTGTAGACCGCTTCCACCAAATCTTCGTTGATGGTGCAGCAGATACAGCCATTGCTGAGCTGAACCATATCTTCTTCAACAGAAACCAAGAGTTGGCTATCAATATCGATATCGCCAAACTCATTGACCAACACCGCTACTTTGAGATCCTGGCAGTCTTGGAGAATATGATTGAGCAGTGTGGTCTTCCCACTACCGAGAAAGCCCGTAATGATCGTCACGGGTAACCCCCGCTTTGGGAGTTGCAGATTGGTTTGGGGTAAGGCTTGATGAACGGGGGATTGAATCATGAGTGAACTTCGGCTGAGGTGAGTGAGTTGGCTCTGGATGTGGAAACTGCTGGGTGAATCCCTGCAGTGGTATGAAAGTGTGATGAAATTCGCTATTCCCAGATGGGATGAGGCTAACGGTTAGTTCCGTGAAGGGCAGGGTAATGTTTGACGTCAAGAACGGGAGAACGGTTGCTGCAATGCTTCCTCGAAAAGCCTGACCGTTTGCCCCTATGGACGCTGCAAAGCAAAGCCTTTGGCCTTGCTGTATTTCACAGTTTTGAAGGTGATTTGATTGTTGGCAGGGTTATAAAGAGAATAGGTCGCTTGTCCGGGCTGGTGTCCAACATTGCCCACACCGATAATGCGTCGGGGTGTTCGACCTAGCGATTGAGGTGCCTGGGTGCCATCTAGGGTCATGACTGTGGAGCGTAGATCCATCGGTTCAATCCAACATTCAAATGCTAGTCCTGAGCGTCCACAGAAGAGATGGTTGGCATCGGCTCGGATTAAGCGATCGCATAGTTGCATCGCCGGCGTGTCCGGTGTGAGTTCATCCGCATAGCCCACGGTACTGCCATGAATTAGGAGGCAGTCTAATTCGTGAAATCCAAAGTGAAGCGATCGCATCCACTGCACGGACTGCCGGGAGACCGATTCCCAGAGACGCTGAACCGCATCGGCCCCCTCTTGGTCTACCAGCTCAGGAGCATCGGGCAAGCCGCCCAACCCGTATAAATTAAAACACTGCTCCTCCCACCAGCCAATACAAATTTGGGGCTCTAATTCTCCATCACCCGGAGATTGAAGTCGCTGGATTACGGCCTCGTTGTCTCCCTTGAAGCCAACAAAGTCGCCTAAGACATACAGATCCGACACCGGAAAGCGCTGTCGGTGAATATCGTCCAGTACGGCCTCATAGGCACCGAGATTACCTTCAATCCCGCTTAAAATAGCCCACTGTTCCATTCTTTACCTCCTGAATTGGGGCCAGCTACCGCTGACATACATGGCTGGGATCATCGGCTCGTTCTGCAAACTCCATCCCCCGCGCTAAGCGCCAGGCAAAAATGGGCGGCAACCCCTTGTCAATAATGGCTGCACAGGTCTTCTCGTAGTCATAGGGCACCTCCCGGAGGGTGACCTGGACTGTATCCGTGTCATAGAGAACGTAGGTGGCATTGGGACGTCCATGGCGGGGTTCTCCCACGGGTCCGGCATTGATAATTCGCTTCAGGGACGTCGTCAACTGGTGCTGTCGGTCGTCTTGTCCCGGTTGGTGAACGCGCATGGAGAGTTTGCCATCCTCTAGTTCACGCAGATAGGGAACATGGGTATGACCACAGAATAAGACATCTG
>JANQPU010000417.1 GCA_028285315.1 Acaryochloris sp. IP29b_bin.176 | reverse complement strand
AAGCGTTAGCATCATTCTAGTGGAGGAAAATTTTTACCTAACATTACCCTCTTCAACTTGAATGGAACAACCTCCCTGAAACAGCTATTGAGCCAAAATTTTTATTTGACCAAATAGAGATACAATTTCTGCCCTATTTTATAGATAGAGGTCCCAAAAAGTTGACCTGCTCTCTATCCAAATTCTCTAGCCATAAAACTCTCCCTGTTGCTTGAAAATGTCAGTTCTGAGGATCTAAAGTCGAAGAATCGCCTATAATGAGCGATTATCACCAGCGCCTTTGGTCAGAATTTAACCGAAAGTATGTTCAACCCTCTGATCACGCAATAACAGATCCGAAGTGGTTTGCATCATTCTGCACTGCTTGGATTCAAATAATGGCTGAAGGATTCAATTTCTCTTAACTAGAGACTCTACAAACATAGATATTGTTTATGCTTATGGTCATGCCAATATAGGCAAGATCTATTAAAAGCCTGGTTATGAAGAGCGTACCGCCACAGCACCTCAATTTGTTGATCTTCAAATACTATGGCGTAGCAACCTATAAAAGCATAGCGGATCAACCAACTGGCAACATGGAAATTGAAGATTGCTTCTGATGGACTCTACTTCCTTCAAACGATATAGATGAACTTCTGGCTGCTTATTGTTCACCCTCAAAAATTTTTTCGGCAACTTTTTGATCAAACGCTGAATCTTTGGGTCCCCTTAGGGACTGTCTTGTGGGCAAGCTGGTTTCGATATATTGCTTTTGGGGTTTGGACCCGCAATCTATCATCGATTATCCCCATTGACCTACTGCAGTCTATCAGTGCCCCTCCAGGAGAGACTCACTATTGGATTGGAAGCATACTCATCGGCTTGATATGTTGGCCATTACTGAGCTGGGGGATTTATGGGTGGATCATTCAGGGGCTCACCCGTAGTCGATGGCGGGCTTGGCAACTTGCAGGGTGGACCCTGTGGCCCCTTACACTTGTGGGATTGATGATGGTGGGAGCAGCTTGGCGATGGCCAGCAACAGGATCGGTTATTCCCTTTGCCCAATTTGTAGCATTGAGACCGGAAGAACCCTTGCTGAATCAATACCTGACTTGGCTAAACCTCTACAGTCAAGCCTTGAGTGGACAGGTCTTTCTGCAGCTGATGTTTTGGTCCGTTTTGGCAGGCAGTCTTTGGTCTCTGTGGTTACTCTATTGGGGAGTTAAGTCCCTTGCCCCCCAAAAGGCTGCCCTAACTACCAGCATTTTGACCCTTTGGATGTTGATTTGGCGCGTTTTATAACAGGCAATTTTTCAAACCAACCCGTTCAAGCTCAAGTACACTTTCATTTCCTTAGCATTTTGTAACCTTGCCCTGATCACAGTACAGTGAGTACAGAATAAATACCTATTGCAGACCGTTTTTAATTGGGGTGGATTAGATGAAACAGTTAAATAGAGGCAGCCTCGTTTTAGGGATGGCCGCCACTTACATCGCTTTATTTCCCCTGGGAGCTACCAGCAATAGCGCCCAGGCAGCTAACCCTGAGCATATTCAGCAGATGCAGACCACGAATCGTTGCGAAGGCTGTGACTTAAGGGGAGCCAATTTCCAAGATCAGAATTTAAAAGGCGCTAACTTGCAGGGGGCGAACCTTCAAGGAGCCAATTTGCAAGGCGCTAATTTGGATGATGCCAATTTAGAAAGTGCTAATTTGCAATCCGCCAATCTCAGCAAAGCGACCCTGCGTCGGGCCAGTTTAACTACAACCCTCAAACAAGCGACAAATTTACAAGACGCCAATTTAACAAAGGCAACTTTAGTTAAAGCCAAGCTCAAAGGAGCCGATCTGCGCCGCGCCAACTTATTGGAAGCTACCTTAGAAGATGCTGATTTTAGCGTGGCTGTGGTGGAAACGGCTCAAGGCAATCGACATGTATACTTCAGCGACCTGAGAAGCGCAAATTTTAGTAAAAGTAACCTCAGAAATGCCATTCTCAACCAAGTCTATTTGGCCGATGCCAATCTCAGTCAAGCTAACTTGAAGGGTGCGAAGTTAAAGCAAGCCCAACTGAAATATACCAACCTCAATGGTGCTCAGTTGAACCGTGCAGATCTGCGCAAAGCTTCTTTAGAAAGCGTCAATCTCAGCGAGGCCGACTTAAGCAGCGCCCATCTGGGCAAAATTTCCATGAAAGAGGTCAACTTACGGGATGCAAACCTGAGCAACGCCGATTTAAGCGGGGCGAAACTCTGTCAGATGGATATCCCCGCTTCACTTCAAGCCTTAGCAACCTGTTAATCAGACCTATTGCTGGACCATGCCATCCGGGAGGGTGGCACCCGTCAGGTTTGCATCTGTGAGTTTGATACCTTTCATATTTGCGCCGCTCAGGTTAGCTTCCTTGAGATTCGCTCCTGTGAGGTCAGCGTTTTGGAGATTTGCCTCCCTTAAGTCTGCTGAGAACAAATTCGCTCCGTTCAGCTTGGCACCTTTCAAATTGGCAGAACCTAAATTGGCTCCTTGGAGTTTAGCTTCTTGTAGTTTCGCGCCTGTCAGGTTTGCAGATGTCATTCTGCTGCTCCGCAAATCAGCGCCTACCAAATTAGCGCCTCGCAAGTCAGCTTTGCTCAGATCTGTGACGCTTAAGTTGGTGGTTTGCAGATTTGCATCTGACATCCTGGCCTGAATAAGCTTTGCCCCCGTTAGGTTTGAGGCGTTGAGGTTGGTATTCTTTAAGTTGGAGAGAATTAAGTTAGCCCCCTGCAAGTTGGTAACACTGAGATCCATACCGCCAAAATTGGCGCGGGACAAATCACAACGAATACATCGACGAGTATTGAGCAACTGTTGCTTATGTTCAGGAAGTTCGGCCTGGGCGGGAAGTGCGATCGCAGCCAAACAAGATGCCAGGATTAAAGGTTTGTAGTTCATAGTTCTGATAATTTAATCCGCTAGCTTTTCAGGTTTGTCTTCGATAAAGCCTCGGGCGGGCCCGAGGTCCCAACGCTTCCGACTCTTGGCGACGGTGACCCAATAATTGAAGCGATCGCGAACCGTCCCAAAGGAATAGACTAGGCAAGTTTGAGTTGGGCAATAAAAGGAAAAGACCCCTTTCTTTTTCGTAGTGGTGGTTTTATAGCCCTCCTTATCGGTAATTTGGGGCAAGAACTGCTGATCAAGTTGTGTGAAAAGTGTCCAGGCTTCAACGGGTTTTTCCAGGGTCAATCGAGCCCGCGTCAGATTCACCTGAGCTTGGCGAAGTTCAGAGGTTAACTTGGTGGCTAACTCATTGCAAGCATTTTGGGGATAGCAGGGAACGTAGTGAATGACATTGTCTTCGAGAGGCGCGTCACTATCTTGAAACACAGCAAATTGATAGCCAGCAATCCGACCGGACGCCTGTGCGGGAGCAGCGAACGCAAAAGCACCTAACAAGATACCGGTCACTACATATTGTTGTTTCATCTTCATTGAATGAATTTTTTGTTAATGGTATGTTTACCTTCCGTAATTTTTATCTTTCCAGCTTTTGGGGTTCCTGTCACGATTCTTCCTGCAGATTCAGGCAGGACCTAGGCTGAAAAGCAAGATTCGTCACGCTTAAATCAATAGATTCAAATGGCCAGATTCCATTTTTTGATCCGATATCGTCTCCAAATTGCTGTGTTGGTAATTGGGACACTCATTGCTAGCATGCTTGTACTCTGGATGCAGCCCCGATGGGCCATCGATCGTCTAGCTACCCTAATTTGTCCAGGTGCTATTTTCTATCTCCCGACCGATCAACCGATTGTTGCTCTAACTATTGATGATGGCCCTGATGACCTACGAACAGGGGATGCCAATACTACTGACCGCATATTGAAGGTCTTGGCAAAGTACGAGGCTAAAGCAACCTTTTTCCTCATTAGCAGCAGAATATCCAAACAGAATCAAGCCTTAATCACCCAAATGGTAAACCAGGGCCATGAATTGGGTAATCATCTCACGGTGGATGAACCAAGCATTAGCCTCTCGCTATCTGAGTTCCAAGCCGCCTTGCTAACTGCAGAACAGGATATTACCCTAGCTACTGCAAACAGCAATACTTCCCTAGAGTGGATGCGTCCAGGGAGCGGTCGATGCAATCCAGAAATGGCGCAGATTGCCCAACAGCAAGGATACAAAATTGCCCTGGGGTCACTATGGCCCTACGATACTAGCCTGCCTTCTTCAACTTTTGCCGCTCAACAAATTTTGGCGAATGTCCAACCCGGCAGCATTATTGTTCTTCATGACTATGGGCCTAATGGAGATTGGGGAGCACGAACTGTTAAGACACTGAATCGAATTTTGCCCAAGCTGCAACAGAAAGGATATCGAGTGGTCACGCTGACTGAACTATACCGAGAAGCCTCCATCTCCAACTCTTCATCATCCCACCTGTCGAGCCATTAAGAGCAGGCTGCTGCGTGATGAAAGAAATATCCTCAATAGCGACGTAGTAGTTTTCTAGCCAAAGCGTATACTCGTTGTGCGTCACTCCTGGTTCACACTGCTAAGGATGATGGCCATCACCCTAACCGCGGCAACGGATCACTGATTTCTATTTTGTTGTCTAGCATACTCAGCTTTATCCACTCAAAAGAGGGTAACGAAATGGTTCTTCTCGACACTCTTAAGATTTTCTGCCACGCATCAGTCATCACAATTTTTATGTTCATACTAATGTGGGTATCAGGCGCATTTACTGGCACTAATCACTTGCAGAAGCCAAACTAATTGTCTTGGCAGAATCCTCCAGAATGATGGATGTACTGTCAGGTAACTTCACTATCTTGGCATGATTATTTAACACCATTCACTTCCTATCCATACCGATTACATTCCCACAATGACTGACCATAAACAGACGCCTAATCCTAGGCTCGTCATGTGCTGTGGAAGTAGGACAGAGATCGGTTGGCGGGCAATTTTTTGGGTTAGAACCCACGTCAAAAAGATTGCAGTTAATATCGTGGAGCCCTGGAGGAAACTAACTACTGCCGGATGGGCCACCCAGATAGGTAGCCCTGCTCCAGAAAAGCCAAAAGTTGCCCAAGTGACGGGTAAAATCTGTCCTGCTTCCGTTAGACCTAATCGCAAATAATGGGCTAAGCTGCCGCCAAGGACAAGGGGTAAGTAGCCATAGACTAACTCGATAAACGGTCTTGGTTTCAAGTTGGGGCTGAATTGGCATAAGACTGCATGGGAGAGCAGAGGGATAAGAGCAGCTATCCCCATCACCAATAAGGACACCAGCAAATGGGCTGAAAACTGCTGCAAATGCAAATCTAATCCCAGCCAGTTTTGAAGTTCGGGGAGTCGATGTAAGAAAATCCCTCCTAATAACAGCAGTAGTAACGCTACTTCATAGATCCGAGGTGTGTGAGTCGTCCATAATTCGATGCCGGGTGGGCGCAGATTGAATTCAACGGAACGGTGGGGGCAAGCTTTTAAGCAGGTCATACACAGCACGCAATCCCGGTTATCTTCCAATTGGGCCGGATGAGAGTAAAGGGGACAGCCTTCCGTTTCCTGCCCTTCTCCTTTTTCAGGCCCACCTTTGTAGCATTGATAGGTGCTGCATTCAGCGGAACAAGTCCCTTGCTGGGCCCTTAATTCAGTCATGGAAAGCTTGGCGAATAAGCCATTCATACCACCGATGGGACAGAGATACCGACACCAAAACCGTCGTTCAAAAATCTGGGAGCAAATGACGGCACCCGCTGTAATCAGAAGGAGAAGACAGCTAGAAAGATAGGCCGTATCCTCTAAATTCCATAGCTCTTCCCAGAGAAAGATAAGAGCAAACAGCCCAAATAAGAACCAGCCTCCCCATTGCTCCGCCTGTTGTCGGGGCCATCGCTGCAGTTGTCTAGGCACCAGCCATAGAGACAGTTTTTGTAGCAGTTCACCACAAATCATAAATGGGCAGATGGAACACCACAGGCGACCCACGAAGGGAAAACCGATTAAAATCAATGGCCACCACCAGGCCCAAAATAAGTTCAGGGCAAAGTTCTGGCTTCGTTGCTGGGGACCAATAAATAAGATGACCACCACAAAAATAAACAGGGGTAAGACTAAGCTGTAATTGATACGGGTGGGCCACCAAGGACTGCGTAAGAAGCGACGTAACCAAGGGTTGGCATTGAGTAGGTTGAGACGGAAGCGTTGTTGTCGATCCTGGGCCGCCCAAAAGATTTCTGCAGTTAGATCTTCGTTGGCAGATGACTGTGCGATCGCACGCTCCACTAAACTTTGCAATTCAACAATATTTCCCGGAAAGTTATAGCTTTGCAGGCGTCTCAAAGCCTCAGGCGTGATCTGGCGTTTGGAAAGCCCTTGTTCCTTGGTCATCAGACTGATATAGTACTCAACCTGAGCCCCCAGATCGGCTTTACTGACCCGCAGCGGTGGCATTTTAATCCGATGGGCAATCAACCCATCCAGCTCTGGCTGGATTTGTTCGGCCGTGAAAATTAGTCGCGCATTGCTTTGGCACCATTCAACCTCCTGGCCATCTCTTTGCACAGGCTGGTAGGTTTGAGTTTCCAACAACTGTCGGAGCGGTGGACATAACGCTTGGGGAAGTTCCTGAATATTGTTCAGCAGAACAGTCCCTTCCCCAACCGCTTCCAGTAGTCCCGGCTTACCCCCCACCCGGCCAAATAAGTCAGCTCCACTCAGTTGCAAGGTATTGCAGTTGATTTTCACCATCGGCTCTCGCCGCCAAGCCGAGCCAAAGTGAATCAAAGCAGCAGCATTATCTTTTTCCAAACCCGGTTCGCCAAAAATCAGCACTGAATCCCGAGTTTGCGCGGCTGCTTTGAGTTGCTCCCGTAACCGCTTGGCATAGCGACTAGAACCCACTATCCCTCGATTAATTTTTGGGATTAAATAGGGTCTGATGATCGCTTGTCGTTCCTGTTCAGCCGCCAACTGCTCAGAGACTTGGGCCAAATCCTGAGACAGCTTTTGCGATACGATGCGAGTCATTTCTGGATATTGGCCTGCTATCTTAAGCAGGTCTTTTCTGGCAATGACCCAAAAATCGCAATCCGTTAAGGTAATCACAGTTTGGAAGGTGGGCTGATCGAGCAAGATATCGAATAGATGTAGAACAGCCCCTGGAAGTAAGCTGGTAGCTGGTGCCGGATCTGTCAAGCTGGTGTGATAGCTCTCCAGATGGCCTCGCCGGAGGATATAGACTGCATCTGGCAACGTATCTTCCAAGATCAGCCGCCGATTAGCTGCCACCGTCTGCTCTTTCACCTTTCTAGCCAAACGATACAGAATTTTTTCTGGAAAAATCTCTAGATCGGTCTGGTCTTGTAGCCAAGCTGTAATGGTTTCTGAGGATGCCATGAGTATTGTTCTCCTCAATGGGGGGTCTGAGCGGATAAATCGATTGTCAGTCCCAAGAAACCTCTCGGGTCCAACAAATACTTGAAGATCAATTAAACGCTCAACGATAGGGATAAAACAATACTACTGCTCTAATTCACTTGGATAGATCGGGGTCTACAACGTTAGGAAAATTCTCAAAATTTCGCCGCACCCAATCCATCCCTACTTCATTGTTGAGCTTGATGAGTTGGGGAGAATCTGTATAAAGCTTGCCTAAAATATCCACATCCTGCTCAACCGCGACTTGTCCAAATTGCAAGAAGGTTCTACCCGCAAACTTCAAAAGAGGGCGTTTTATCCGACCAAACACCAAAATATACGTGCGAGTTTGGTTCTCAGATTCTGGGACAAAGAAGTGGCACTGCGCGATTTTCCCTAAGGGTGTTTCACCGTGAAAAATGACCAGAGCAGGAAAGTGATTCTCCAAATGAGCCTTAATCGTTTTAGGGAGGAGCATTAAATCAGGCTTTCTCAGTTTTTCCATCCAGTGATAGGTCTCTGTGGGCATGTCATAAAACGCATGGGATTGATGCCCATTGTCAACAAATTGATGGAACTGGACCTCAGTGATCCGAAACAAGTCACGGTGAGTGCCATTTTGATGGTTGTAATCATGCATCACCAGCAGCATGCTCAATAAATCCGTCTGCACACTGTAGTCAGCGGTATATCCGATAAAATCATAGGCTTGGGCAATCTCATTCATAATGCTCGGAATCGGTACTTGGGGTTCTTGCCTCCCGTAGGACCAAATGAAATCCCCTTGCACAATCAGGTCTAGCGGTTGTAATTGCGATACTGTTTTCTGGTTTGAACCCGGTAAAACGGTACACCCTGTCCTATCAAACTTGAGAGCGTGAAAAGGGCAAACAATTCCCGATTGTCCATCGGCAGGACCTGATATGGGTTCACACCACCCGGCTGACAGCATCGCTCCCATGTGAGGGCAACGATTAGGTAGGGCTTGTACTGTACCCACACTATCTTGCCAAAGCACATAGTCGGTCCCATACAACGTCACCTTGAGCGGCTGATTGACGGGCAGCATGGACTTGTGCGCCAATAGCCAAGGTGCACCCGGAAGCATGGATCGCATCATCTTCTTTGCTCGCTATAAAATTGTGAAAGATTCGTCGTGTTTTAAAAATATGACAGATTATTCATATTCGTCAAGTCATCTCCGTCGG
>JANQPU010000416.1 GCA_028285315.1 Acaryochloris sp. IP29b_bin.176 | reverse complement strand
ACAAGGCTTCATGACATCGCGGATACTTGGAGGCTGGCTCATAATTGAAAGTACTCGATAGTCTGACTTTCAAGACTTGTGGGTAAGGCATAGATCTATAAATCCAACTTAGGCCAATACAACATTAAGGTGGTGATTATATCGCAGTTATAAACTCCTTTGGATGGGTGCAAACAGATTGTAAGCGATGACGCATTGCCAGCCGCGATCGCACAATTACATCCGCATCCCCATAGAGTTGAAAAGCCCAGTTCGCCCCAAATAAAAGCATATCCAACTCGTAGGCCAGCTGATTTGCATCGGCACTGTCATGGATATTTCCTACCTGTTGCGCTTTGGTGATAAGGCGAGCAAAAGTCTGCTGCCGCTCAGCCATAATCTCGGCTAAGCGATCACGAATAGGGCCAGGGCGGCTATTAAATTCGGTAGAGGTGGCTGCAAAGAAACATCCTCCGCGAAACGGCTGCTGCTCTGTATAGCATAGCCACGCTTCGCAAAGAGACCAAAGACGAGATAATCCTTTGGGCGTGCGTAGGGCAGGTCGGACCACTTCTCGTAATACGAAATTGCGGGCACCCTCAATAACGGCTAATTGCAGGGCTTCTTTGGAGCCAAAATGGGCAAATAAACCACTCTTGCTCATCTTCAATTCTTTGGCAAGACCGCCAATTGAGAGTCCAGTCAGGCCATCAACAGTAGCCAAATCCATCGCGCATTGCAAAATGGCTTTGCGCGTTTGTTCGCCTTGGGCTTTGCGATGGTGAACAGTGGAACTCAATGTTGAGGTGAAGTGATAACGCGATTGATTATAGCTTGAAAATTTCGTCAGCTAGCCAGGAAGGGCTAGTGTCTGAGTCGCTCCTAATGGCCTGGCTAAGTACAACAGGATGACCAACGACGGATATGTCCGTTTGCCTGAGATCGATGATCGAGCAGGCACTAGGCTGCTAAAAGGATCTATGCATTCAACACCTTTGCTCTGCATGGCTTTTAATCAAAATTGAATGAAAGCCTAAAGTCTTTATCAAATCAGGGTTAAGAGGCTCTAGATCCTGTTAAGAAGCCAGTGCCTGGGTTTCATTAACTAAGCTTTGCAGGGAAAAGAATTATGCTTCACTACGCAGATATTTCAAAGAGGATACTTGCCAGCTTAGCTTATGGGTGGTTATTCACAGGATCGGTAGCAATTATTCCATTATTTTATTCAACAAAAAAGATTTTTCATGGATTTTTTGCTCATAAGAATTATTTTCTCGAAGAGTTTTGGCAATGCATAAAAGATAATTATTGAACTGATATCTATATTAGTTAGCCCTAAATTTAGGGAAGGGAGAAATATCAATGCTAATTTCAAACTTTGAACTTTTGGTCAAAGCGATTACGCCTATTCCTAACCCTCCCAGCGTAGATCGTACGGTCGTTCAAGCATATTTTTTGACAGTTAGTAATCTTGATGAAGATGATCCTGTAACATTAGATGTTTGTTTCACTGCAACTAGCCCAGATTTAAGTAATGCTTTTACATTCTTTGATATCCTTGGCCCTAATCAGCCACAAGCCTTAAATCCCTTGGCCGGAAATCCAAAGAAGAGTGTTCGCACAATCACTTTGCCCGCTTGTGATACGGGTCAATTATTGTTGGCACCCAATGTTCCAGCATTACTACCTGCCTCTGATTATGAAGTACGTGGATATGTAGAAATTCTAGTTAACCAAGGCTCAGAAATCCCCGATCCACAACTGCTTGTTACACCTGAATATCGTGGCACATTTCTACCAGAAAATATAGGAGATCCGCCCAGAGACTTAGATTTTGATCAGCTTTCATACACTGTTCCTATTGCTGGTGGAGATCCACTGATACATTTCTAAGCTATACGAAATTGAGCAGATAAATTCAATTTATCTGCTCAATTTCGTAAATTAAATATCAAAGTATTGCTGATTTTATTCGATCCATATTCTGATTTCTTTAACCAATGCAATCAGGATGGCTGAGCATTGAAAATCCGCTTAAAATTTGTGTGTTATTGCAACAGCACTGGAGGGGGCATCCGTAATTTGGGATGTTGAGTTAACGGTTATTTGGGGATTCTTGTTAAATATCCGCAGTTGTCCCGTTATATAGGCATAGCTACGCTTGGGAGCATCATCAGTACTGAAGTATCGGTTATTGAGCAGATTGACCAACGCTCTACCCTCGGGAGAGTCCGTGTTGGGAATATATAAACTGAAGGGTTGTTTAACGGAACCAATCTCGATGCGAGCACTGGTAGGAGTGATATGACGGAGCGATCGTAATTCCGTAAACACCACTGCTCGTTGGTGGTGATGGGCTTTAGCCATAATGGCGTCAAAGTCCAACCGCGAATTCAGCAAATCTGGGGTGTGGGGTTTGTACTGACGAAATGCATCAATAATTCCAGCTCGTAGATTCCACCAAACGCTTAAGGCTGCGTAATTATGAATCTCTTCTCCATTAACGGCTAATGGGTTCCAAATACCCAGATTCGCTTGTTGGGCTTCCCGTTCTGCCTGCTGATAGCGCTGATGATATTCAGGAAAGGTCGCATTGCCATACTTATTGAAGTAGGGACTATATCCTTCCCGAATCATTACTTCTTGATAATCCACGCCCTGCTTATGGATCAGCAATAGTGGACGACCATAATTATCTTGGTAGCGTCGGCGACAGATCTCCGGCGCTTCAGTCCCAGGATATTCCAGGGTTACCCGATCGTGGGGCTGAAAAAACTGTTTAGCTCGTTCTTTTGCTTGTTTGCCCCATGACGTAATGATTTTATTACTGCCTGAGTTGGATTCCTCGGTTTCTAAGTTGAGAATTCGCAGAGATTTTTCTTGGTCTAGATAGGGAAGCTGAACCCGAATGGTATCGCCATCAACTACTCGGACAACAGTTGCTTCTATCGTAGTTCCCAAGAACATGACAAGAGTGAATGGTTTGTAAATCAGTCATAGCAGATATTGAGAATTTATACCTAGCCCATAGGTGGCTTCCTCATGAATATTTACCTGATGAAGATGGCAGGCTTTGAATGAGTCTTGTGAAGGATGGGCGTCTATGAAAATCCTTGAGGAGAAATAATTTCCCCTCAAGGACGGTAGGTATTACCAGCACTCTAATGAGTTGAATCTGGTCAGTCAGACCTAATCGAAAACTGGTTGAGTCAATCAGTCGGGGAATTAGGCGTTGTCTTGGCTTGCATCCAGAGCAGGGGCCTGATCACGTCCCGAAAGGGTCACCTTTACAACTTTGTGTTGCTCAGCTTCGACTTTCGGTAGAGTGAGGGTCAGGATGCCTTGCTCAAAAGAGGCTTCCACTTTGGTGTTTTGTACTTCAACCGGGAGCTTGGTGGCTCGACGGAAGTGTCCATATCGAATGTCGGAGTAGAGCCGCTTAGTACCCTCAGCCTGCTCGTCTGCATGACGCTGGCCGGAGAGTGAGATGGCATCACGAGTGACTTGGATATCCAAATCATCAGCTTTGACACCGGGTAAGAAAGCTTTGAGGATGAGGGCATTGCCTTCGTCCCAGACTTCAATAGCAGGTGTCCATATACCAGGGTTAGTAGGCGTATCTGTGTCTATCATTCCTTCAAAGAGACGATCTAGTTGATGACGAATAACATCAGCATCTTCGATGGGATTCCAGTAACGAATCATCATAGTCTTGTACCTCGCATGGGCTGTTATCAGTGAAGCGGTAACAACCGCTCTGTTTGTTCGTTACATCCAATATGCAATACCCAACCTGTGATCGAAAATCATGAGAACCCTACAAATGATGGCGAGAAATCCTACCCTCATCTGTGTCAGCCGATTTAGAATATTGCTCTTGGTTAGCGAGAATAGCAATGCAGATCGACTCATCACTGGTTTCCGATTTAGAGGTTACCCTTACTGCCTATGCAGACCATGCCAGCGAGATTTTCTTCATTCGGCAACAGGTGTTTCACATGGAGCAACGTATTGCTCCTGAATTGGACATGGATGGGGAAGATGAAACAGCTGCTCACTTCATTGCCTATTGGCAGCAGCAGCCTGTGGGCATTGCTCGTGTAAGAGCCTATGACGATGGGACACAGGCCAAGATTGAGCGAGTAGCAGTATTATCGGCGTTTCGACAGCAGGGTATTGGCAAAGCTATCACAACCGCAGTCCTTAATTATGTCCAGCAGCAGGGATTTGCTACGGCTATTCTCTATGCGCAAGCGCAGTCGGCATCGTTTTACGAGCAATTCGGATTTCAACGCCAAGGAACCCCCTTTATCCAAGCGGACATGCCTCATATTGCGATGGTTAAGAATTTAACTGAAACTCCTAGTGGGCGTTGAACGTCATAGGTCGTTGGACTGGGGGAGCCAAGTGTCCATTACAGGTTAACGTTGGCATAGGTTTAAATTAGGTTTGCATGATCAAAAAAATAGGAGTGGTTGCCTGCCTGCTATTGCTAGGGGGTGGGGGTTGGCTGGCCTATACCTGGCAGCGGGTGACACATCTCCCCGATTGGTATTCCCGTGAATTGAAGCCCACTGAAACGGCACCCTCCATCTTGCTACCCACCCAAGTGGATGAACCCTCTGAGATCGAGAACTTAGCCTTTGGCCTACAGCAGAAAGTGGATCGGGTTTTAAGCGCTAATCCAAGCCAATCCCTGCCACCTCAGATGCAATTAACCGCTCAGGAATTCAATCAGTTGGTCGTAACTTCCCTCCCGGTCCAGGCTCGCAGTCCCCAAGTGATGGCGGCGGTTAAGGCGATGAATACTGAGATTGAAGCAGGCCAACTCAAAACGGGGATTGTGATTGATACGTCCGCGTTACCCCTGGATCAGTTGTCGTCTGAGTATCGGGCAACGGTGGATGGATTGCTGGAAAGTTTTCCGGTTCTACAAGATAGGGAAATTTATGTGGGCGTGGAGGGTAAACCTCGCTTACAGCGAGGGAAAGTTATTTTGGGAGAAGACACTCAGCTGGTGGTGGGCAATATTCGATTTTCCTATGCTGATATTCGCGATCGCATCAATCTCCCACCGGATCTTTTAGACAAAACCGTGAATCTCCAGTTAGGCCAGCTCCAAATTGAGGATCTGAACTTTCAAGATCGGTCTGTGATTCTCAAAGGTCAAGCGAAGTAGAACAGCACTTTCCAAAAACACTTCAAACTACCGTTTTGAGCAACTCCTGAATCTGCTGCGGGGAGACCAGAGTATTAGCACAGAGGATGCCGGAGGCAGCCACTGCGGGGACGCCAATACCGGGTAGGGTTGAATCTCCGACTCGATACAAGCCCGATATGGGCGTATGACAACTGGGGAATGTTCCCTTGTCGGCAGCAATCGCAGGGCCATAGGTTCCCTGATAGCGACGCAGATAGTGGCGATGGGTGAGGGGCGTGCCGATCAGTTCTAGAGTGATCCGCGATCGCACATCGGGTATCACTTTTCCTAAGGCTCGATAGAGCGGCTGTGCCCGCTCCTGCTTGAGCTGTTCATAATCCGCCACCTGCTCCCAAGGGGTGAAGGGTTCCAGGGTATAGGTATGAATTACATGATATCCCTCGGGTGCTAGGGACGCATCCCAAACAGAGGGGATAGACACCATACAGGTATTGCCAGGAGCAGTGATGGGCTGCTGGTTGCTATGAATCACTACATGATGTCCCGGAAGATCTGATAGTCCTTCAGCTCGGATGCCTATATGGAGGTGCATAAAGCTATCAACGGCGGGCGTTGCCAAGGAGCGTTGGCGATAGGCCGGGGGGAGATCCACCGGGTTGAGGAGCTGATGGTAGGTATCCCAGACCGTAGCATTGGAAATTACGATCGGGGTTGTTAGACGTTCCCCCTTCTTAAGCTGAATCCCCTGGACTTTTCCCCCTTGCACTAGGATTTGGTCCACGTGGGCCTTCAGGCGAAGTTCTCCTCCCCACTTCTCCAGGCCTCTAATCAGGGCTTTGATTATGGCAGGACTGCCGCCAACGGGATAATCAATGGTTGAGCCAGACCGTTCCCCAAACATAAACGCCATTTCCGGGGCAACAGTTTCTTGGGCTGTAAGCCCTGAGAGTAAAAAGCATTCCAAATCGAACAAGCGACGGACCCAAGGATCGCTCACGGTCCGATTGAGCATAGCCCCGGCGGAACTCTGGATATTGCGGAGTTGGGGTAATAGCTGGGCTAAGGCCATCGGCTGATGCCGAATCAGCCAAGGAATCAAGGTCCAGTTGCTGCGTAGGGTAAGAAGTGGAATTTGCTTGAGGGGGGCAAATAGGGCTAGAAAGTCTTGTTCCAATTTCTGAAGTTGTCGGGCTCCGTCAGGAGTAATTTGAGCAACAGCTTCTCGGTATTTTTGGGCGTTTCCATAGATGGGGAAGCCGTCTTCTAAATGCCCTGCCGGATCATCTGGGGGAAAGTGATAGTAGCCGAGGGGATCATATGCGATCGCATCTATGGTTTCGCCTAAAACCTGCAACACTTGGCGAACAGGATTCAAGCTCTGAGGGTCACTCAGACCACAATAAAAGGAGGGGCCGGTATCAAAATGAAAGCCTTGTCGCTGAAACCCGTGGGCAGCACCACCGGGAATTGCATGGCTCTCGCAGATCAACACTCGTTTACCGTATCGAGCCAATAAACTGCCAGCAATCAGTCCCCCAATACCACTGCCAATCACGATGACGTCATAATCTGCCATTGCTGCGCTTAGAGCCTCTTATTTGTCCAACGGAATGCTCACACCAGAACGCGTTAAGGTGTTAATCCTTCACCGATCGAGACTCTAACATTCGGGCTTTCCGTGCCGCCAGAATTCAAAGTTGTCTGGATATTAGCCGTGGGCAGCTTATCAGCAACATATTGTTCCACCGCCGTTGCCCGATTTTTCAGCAATGCTAGGGCTCTAGCACTACTGGCATCTGCAAAAGTGGCATTGACGCGAACCGTATCGTTAGGGCGAGCTGTTTCCAACATCTGATCCAACACAGTTTTTGCCTGATCATTCAGTCGAGCCGACCCCACTTCAAACTGAATGGCAATTGTCGTTTGTGTAGCAGTTGTCTTTGCCTGTGTCTGTTGAGAGGTGGCGGAGGTGGGTTTAGGAGCAGGTTCAGTAGGTGGAGCGGCAACTCGTAAAGCAGGGCAGCTTGCAGCATCATCCGACGTTGCTAGTTCAGCCACAAAGCGACCATCGTAGAGCTGCTCGACATTGTTAGGCGTTGCTGTTAGACGACCACTGCCATACAACACTTGTTTTGTGTATTCGAGGCGCTGACGAAGTAGTTTCGTTGGTCCATTCATCCAATGATTGGCACAGTTGACATCAAAAAAGTACACGCCCTGTAAAAAGTTTAGGGCTTCAGACGAGGTCAATCCCCCTAAATTTTCGAATTGCTGTCGCCAAGCCGTTTTATCAATGGAGCGCCGCGCAATATGCTCATAATAGGCTTTCACAAACTCCTGGACCTTGCCAGGATTATCCTTCAGAGCTTGGGGAGAGGCGACTACCACATCGACAATCGAGCGTTGAACATGGGCAGAAGACAAAGAGGGAATATATCCTGCTCGTCTGGCCTGAGTGACATGAGGTTCCCAAAAGATACCCGCGACAATTCTTTCTCCGGGCTGCGGATTCTGAAACCGCTGCCAAGCCGTCGATGAGTCATCCACGCGAATAATATTGAACTTTTCTAAGGCGAAATCTGGAGACTTATCCGCCAACAGAATACTGAGATATTCACTCGGAGTATTGCCTGCAAAAATGATCGATAGAAGTTCCCCCTGCTGGGCTGCTTGGGTGGCAGTACGGTTCAGCGTCTGAACGTTAGTGACTGGAGGAAACTGCTTGTTATTGAGAACGAGACGATCAGCCCCCCGCGTCCAATCCCACATGGCGACGACTTTGCCCGTACTGGGGGTCTCAAACAGCTGATTGATGGTCGTCACCATAAAATCAACTTCACCACTGGAGAGCTTTTGCGATCGCGTCTTCTGATCCAGCTCGTCCGCATAGCCAATCGTGATTTGCGCCTCCTTGAGCTTTTTCTGGAATTCCTGATCCCACAGGGTGCTATAGCCCAGAAACGTATCGCCTAACACTTCAATATTGGTTGGGCCAGTGCTAGGGACTGGTGCCGTGGTTCGTCTCCAAGGACTGATCAGTGCGATCGCAGCACTCACTGCCCCCGCAAAAAGTAAAAAACTGAGCAGAACAGTTTTCTTGTTTGGTCGCTTGGCCTTGCCGTCAGAGTTCAACTTATTCCGAGGTTGAGGAGTGTGCTTAGGCTTATCATAAAGGGGAGCACCGCAGACGATGCATTTGGTCATATGCATCCGGGTTACAAAGTCACATTGCCAGCAATATTTTCGATTGCCTTCGTCGTCAGCTTTACCCTCTATATCTACTTCAGTCGCCAACAGAATGTCCCCTCAGCATTCATCGTTTATTTTATATAGACATAATAAGCTGTAAATCCTTGAATGAGGACCCTAGCGTTTTAACTACTCTAGAAAAGGAGCGAGTACAAACGATTTAGCCCCATTATCATCTAGTGGCTAAATAATAGCGACTGCGAGTAAACCATTGGGCAAGTGTACATTTGCGGGCTCAAGGGATTGATTCCCCTATCTTGAGCAAATATCAGTTCCAGGCAGGGCCATCCACTTAATCCAAACGCTTTTGGCTTTGGATGTCAAACCAATGGAGCTGATTCGTGGGTAATGCCACTGAAATCGTCTCTCCTGACCAGGTTTGGTCCGTTGGTAGTAAAACCCGTATCGTCTCGTCAGCCCCTTGAACTTTAAGGCTCAAGAGATTGCTCATACCTAAATTTTCCACCAAGAAGACTTGACCCGAGACCGTGATGGCATCCTCAGAAGTGGCTAGGTGAATATGTTCGGGGCGAATCCCCAAGACAATCTCCCGAAGATGATCTGCTCCAGGAGGTAGAGGAATTCGAGTATCCCCCAGGATAGCTGCTTGAGTCTCACACCGAAGGGTTAACAGGTTCATCTGGGGGCTGCCAATAAACCCGGCAACGAATTGATTGGCGGGGTGGGAATAAATCTGTTGCGGTGGATCGAGCTGTTGTAAATCTCCCTGATACAGCACTGCCACCTTGGTTGAAAGAGTCATCGCTTCCGTTTGATCGTGGGTAACATAGACGACGGGAGCATTTTGCTTCTCAAACAACTGCTTTAGCTCTGCTCGCACCTGCTCTCGCAACAGCGCATCTAAATTACTCAAGGGCTCATCTAACAGGAACACTGCAGGATTACGCACTAGGGCACGTCCTAGGGCTACCCGCTGCCGTTGTCCACCAGACAACTGTCCGGGTTTACGACGCATCAAATCATCAAGATTGAGGACTCGGCTGGCTTCAGCCACCCGCTGCTGAATGTCAGTACCAGACATTTTGCGCAGCTTCAATCCCGATGCAATATTGTCGTAGACATTCATATGGGGATACAGCGCATAGCTTTGGAACACCATGGCAATGTCTCGATCGCCAGCACTTTTATGGGTCACCACATCAGAACCAATCACCACTTCCCCACGGGTGGGTTGTTCTAGTCCTGCAATTAATCGGAGGGTGGTGGATTTGCCACAGCCGGACGGGCCAAGCAATGTCAAAAACTCGCCATCTTCCACCGTTAAGCTGAGGTCTTTAACGGGAACCACTTTGGGATTGTAGGTTTTATTGAGGTGTTTGATCTCAAGTTTGGCCATAGGGCAGAGGAGGATTTAGGTTTAATAAAAGGCTAACGCTGGCCTAAAAAGTTTCCGGCTAAGCGCAGGGCGTCGGCAACATCCACATCACCATCCCCATCACTATCCAAAAACTGATTTAAGACGGGATTTGAACCCTGTTGTGGATTGGCCTGGGATGAGCCACTATGGAGCAAATTCAACACAATTGGAACCAGTACGGGCAATAACCCCTGAATGACGCTGCTACTCAAGCCGGTCCGCTGCGAAATTTCTTGGGCAATTTGCTGTTGCTGACTCGCAGAGAATAGCGCATTGACTGCAGCCCCATTGGCACTTGTACCACTGTATTGATTAACGAGGGCTTGGGCTTGGCCCGTTGACTGGGATTTCAAGGCAGAACGGACATGATTGCCCAGCAAAGACATGACGGCTTCAGTGGAGCTATTATTCATGCCTTGCTGTTGGCTCAGCTGCTGAACTGTATTCAGGATATTGCCCAATTGACCCGTGTTGGCCTGTAAGGTTGGGTTATCAATAGCGCTAACAATTTGATCAAAGAGTCCCATCGGTATTTGCAGGCGTAAGGTGAAGATCTCGCTAAAGCATCATGCTTCAGCCCAGATGATCGGTAACTGAGCCTCATCCTAAGGGGTCAACAATCACGGGATCAAGTTTAGTGGAGTATCCCTTCATTGGACGTTACGTTTATCAGAGCAAGAACGGATTACTCTCTCATGACGTAACCCACGCCCCGGACCGTCTGAATTAAACGTTTTTCCTGGCTCTCCTCTAGCTTCAGGCGGAGATAGCGAATGTAAACTTCAATGATATTAGAGTCCCCCATAAAGTCATAACCCCAGACCTGCTCCAAGATGCGATCGCGGGTCAAAACCTGGCGGGGATGCATCATCAGGTACACCAGCAGATCGAACTCTTTGGCTGTCAACTCAATGGATCGTTCATCGCGAAAGACTTCACGGGTGCGCTGATTAAGGGTGAGGTTAGAAAATTCGAGAACATCGGGATCTTCTTCTTGGGTGCGGCGCAAATGGGCGCGAACCCTAGCCAGCAACTCCTCAATACTAAAGGGTTTGACCATATAATCATCCGCGCCAGCATCCAATCCTTCGACGCGATCGCTAATTTCATCCTTGGCCGTCAATAAAATTACAGGCACTTTATCCCCCGTGGCCCTCAATCGTCGACACACTTCAATTCCAGAAAATCCCGGTAGCATCCAGTCTAAGAGAATCAAATCAGGTTGGGACTCACGGGCAGCCGTTAACCCGCCAATGCCATCATTGGCAACGGTGACCTGATAGCCTTCATGGGTGAGTTCCAGCTCCACAAATTGGGCCAGCTTGGTTTCATCTTCAACCAGGAGAATATGTGCTGTCATATTGTTGACTCAGGAGAGATCGGTAATGTCACGGTGAATGTACTACCTTCACCTTGTTCTGAGAGCACACTGACTTGTCCTCCCATGCCTTCGGTGAAGGTCTTTACTAAAGATAAGCCTAGACCTGCTCCTCCCGTGGAACGGGCGCGGGCTTCATCTAGACGGTAAAAACGCTCAAAAATGCGAGACTGTTGCTGGAAGGGGATGCCATCGCCGCGATCGCACACATGAATCAAAGCTGATTCCTCCCGTTGCTCTAGCTTCACAGTGACTGGTTCCGTAGCTTCTGAATATTTAATCGCATTTTCCACTAAGTTTACCAATACCTGTTGTAGGCGATCCGCATCGGCAAACACGGGAATCAAGGGAGACTCAGCCTCCAGCAAAACCGAACGATGATTAAACCGTTCTGCCATATTTACGACTTCTGCCGCCACATCGTTCAGAATAAATGTCTCCAGATGATAGGGCATGTACCCATCATCAGCACGGGCTAAACATAGCAAATCTTGCAGTAGACGAATGGTCAGATCAGCTTCCGTTGTAGAGATCTCTAGAGCCTCACGCTGCATTTCAGTCAGATTATCTCCCCGCCGTTGAATGCTTTGCAAGTAGCCTCGCACGATCGTTAGGGGCGTGCGCAGCTCATGGGAAACATTACTAACAAACTCTCGTTGTCGCTCCGTCGCATGCTGCTGTGCTTGCCAAGCCTCTGACAAGCGATCCAGCATCCGATTGAATGTCTCAGCCAATTCCTGGATTTCACTGGGGGCATTTTGGATTTCGACTTTCTTTTTCCCTAAATCGTTGGGTGAAATTGCTTTCGTCATTAAACCTATTTGGCACAAGGGGCGTAACGAGCGTTGCACATACCAAGCTAATGCCAGCGTAATTAGCACAATGGCAACGGAGCTGGCCAGGGCCAGGGATTGTACACTAGCGACAAACTTGCGTTGATCCTCGGTAATCTCTTGAGCCACAAACAATATTCCTAATCGCTGGTTGCTCACCATGAGGGAGCTATGACAGGCTACAAAATCTCGACCTTGAATGTGGTAGACCTTTGGCAAAATGCTGTCTCGGAAAACGGTTGCTAGAGTGCTGGGGCTTTCAAACCGTTGCCAATTGGGCAGGTTCAGATTGGCTGATGTCGCCACCAACCTCCCCTGTGAATCGTTCACCCATAGCAGTAAATTGCGCCCAGAACGATTTTTGATGGCCTTCTGGATGCTCTCTTGGACGGTAAACATATCATCTTGTTGATAGAGCACCACATCATCCGCGATGCGATCGCCAATATCAACAATTTTTTGCTTATGGCTAGAGATCAAAATCCGTTGCATCTTCCAGCTGGTCCACAGCGCAACACTGGTGAGTCCGATCGCAATTAGCCCAGCAATGCTAGCCGTCAGCCGAAATTGAAGTGAACACGGATTGATGGCTTGGCGTAACGGTGGAGAGAGGTTTTGCCATCCCTTACGAATAGAAGCTTTGAACGGAAGTTCACCCACGTTAACCGTCCCTCAAAATAACTTGGCGGTATGGGAAATGGGATCAAAGTTATACCGGGCTTGATAGTCCGTGAGACCATAAATATTAAAGGAAATCGTAGGCTCGTCGCCTAAAGCTTCAACACAGTGAATTGCCTCAGGCATTAGGCTAATCGTATCGCCAGGATTCAAGATCAACTCTCCCACAGTCTCAATTCTATGGGAATGGTCATCGGATGGTCTGCGCTGCCAGAACGTATTTTTCTCTTGGCCATTGACTAAGGCCACCACCCCCCAAGTCGCATGATTATGAATGGAGGACGTTTGACCCGGTAACCAGACTACCGTTTGTACGGTCAGGGGGAAATTAGGTTCATCGTAGAGCATGGTAACGGACCAGCCTCGCTCAGGGTCAGGAGGCTGGACCTCAAACTGTAACCAGGCCGAGTCCGTCAACAGTTCCCTAACGAGGGGATGAATTGCCTGCAACCGTTCCTGATCCTGCTCCGTCGCTACCAAAATATCTTCGACTTCCGTCAGGAACCGATATAGTCTATAGGTCTGAGCCCTCTTCTGTGGCAAGGACTGATGAGACCAAGCTTGCACTTGGCCATCATCCGTTACTAACCAGTCTTGGTCTACCATCTCGGCTTTCTACAAAGTGGACTCAAATCTATTGAACAATGACAGGATAGTCAGCAGTGGGGTTCAGTGGACCACTGAATACGTAATTTTCCGGCTTCAGGGTAATCTTATAGGATTTAGTTTGTCCTCGATGGCAGTCACCATCACTCACCTTAGGTAAGGTCACTTGATTAAAACCTCTCCTCATAAATAAAAATCTAGCTGATAGGGCACATCTCAATTAGAGGCTTCAAAAACATATCTTCCAGACTTCAAGGTCAAAGATTTAAACTGGCTTGGCATTTTTCTAGGGTTCCTTCATGCACTTTCTGACAGTTATCTGCTTGGGTAGTTTTGACTTTGAAATCTTTAGGTTCCATTCCAAAAAATGACAGCCCGCTTAAATCAGTTGAATGACCTTTGCAAGTTAATCTGCATCACTTGTTGGGAACTCCGAATCACAACCTGCTATGCAGACAAATGCCAGCGAACCTCCATATTGAAGGAATTTGAATTACATAGGTTTTCTATCTCATAACAGATGCTCAAACCAGGACCTGACTCAATTTTAAAGGTGCATAGATGATATCGCCCTGACCAAAAAATAAATTTTCCCTGAGAATCCAAAATCATCAACTCAACCAGGACCTGGAGCCCTTACTTAAAACACTTCAATCCACTAATAAATTACTTTCTTAACCAATCCCAATCTCCTTCTCAGCAAAATTTCAGACTAGTCCGTCTCAATCGGGAATGAATGCCTAAATCTTGAGGGAAATGTGCTAAATGCCCCCTCTTCTAATCAAATTTCCATTTAATGCAACAATTAATTAGGCAATTTTAGTTGCACCGAAAATTAATCTGTCATGGAGAGTACTCATGAAAGTTAAATATATGGCAATGGTTGCCACTGTTTCTCTGCTAAGTGTTGGTGGCCTAGTAATCGGTTGCGCTAATCCCTGTGCTGCCCAAGATAAGAACGGAACCGAAGCAACTGAAGCAACGGATCCCTGTGCTGCTAAGAAAGATGACCCTTGCGCCGCCAAGAAAGACAATCCTTGTGCCGCTAAAGATCCTTGTGCTGCAAAGGGAGATCCCTGTGCAGGCTCATAAGTATAAGTAAATCGACTCTCCCGCGTATCCTTTTTGCCTTAGTTAGGGGTTTGCTCAACTACAGATAACGATAGAATGCTGGAGGTAGATACTATAGTGTCTACCTCTGTTCTATTTGCTGTTTTGCTTAGAATTTGCTCCCAACATAACTGCCAACCACAAGTGAGATCCAAGCAAATGCACCTGGGACAGATCGTTAACAAAATCGTTTTCAATGATTAATTCGGATGAAATCAACCACTATGTCTTTACGTGCTAAATTTGCCTGTTTGTGTGTGGCGTTTGCGTTGCTCGTCAGTAGTTGCTTCAGCCCACCTGCTCTTGCTGTCACGCAAATTGAACTCAAGGATCTGACCTACGCTGAATGTTCTCCTGAGGTTGGCAAGGGGACTGTCACTAGTGGGGGACCCATCATGCGATTGGCCAACTGTTTTATTATTTCAGGGACAACGGTCAACAAGTCTGGTAAACCTGTGATGGATGCAGATGTGTTTGGCCGTATTTTTGATGCCAATAACAATCCAGCAATGGAAAACCGAGGTCGGCTGGGAGCCATTGATGTGGTTGAACCTGGAGAAGGTACATTCGAGCTAAGAGTGAGTGTACCCGAAGCGCTAGAAACCCCATTAAAACTGGAGCAGTTTAAGGCAAGTGGTTTTACGGCCAAAGTCCGTTAGTGAGTAAATATTGATGGCTCAATAGCTGTTTCAGGGAGGTTGTTCCATTCAAGTTGAAGAGGGTAATGTTAGGTAAAAATTTTCCTCCACTAGAATGATGCTAACGCTT
>JANQPU010000415.1 GCA_028285315.1 Acaryochloris sp. IP29b_bin.176 | reverse complement strand
CGTCAATACATACCAGAGGTCAACCCTGTGTTAGCTGATATCCTCGACCGAGCGATTCAATATGATCCAAGGCAGCGGTTCATCGCAGCCCGTGAAATGCTAATTGCTTTGCAGGATGTTCCCGTTGATGCCTCTACCACGTAAAAATCTTCGTTGCTCGTATGCCCCATAATGTAGAGTTTCTTGGTCCTGGGATTCTGCAAAGATGACCTCTGCAATAGGCAAACCTGGCCATAAAACTCAGTGGCGAAGTTGGAGGATGCGATCTGCGGTCGTCCTGGTGAAGGTGATCATGGTGGGTGGGATTGCGATCGCGGGTTGGGTTCTGGAATGCGATCGCAATTCCAAATCTTGCATAGAACCTGACTTGGCAATAGATTACAACTCCAAATTCTGTTGTTATACCAATAAGTCTCCAAGAGTGTAATTTTAATTAGTGACTAAAGTAGGCTAGGAGAGGATTTCACAGATTTGAAAATTACGCTTGCAGGCACAGTTTGGTATTATCCCCTATCACTGTTGAGTGTAGAACAGACGACCCTCAATCCAAATGCGCTGTTCTTATACTCCGGTAGGTATTTGCCCCGTGACCCAGAGCGACAAACCTTGGGAATATTGACCCAAGATCCGCCACGGACAATTCGATAAGATTGCTGATTGTTCTCTTCTATCCAGGCGGTTCCATCTGCGGGTGCGTTCTCATAACTGTCTTGCCAGATGTCTTGGCACCATTCCAACACATTGCCATGCAGGTCATATAAACCGAAGGAGTTGGGCGAAAATTTGCCTATCTCTGTCGTCTGTTGACGATAGTTCCCCTTCGGACCTAACGCATACTGACCTGAATTAATGCCTGACTCAGAAATGATATCCGTGCCCCGATAGTTCGCTAACTCAGTAGTAATCGTTTCACCAAAATAGAACGGTGTGGTCGTCCCAGCTCGACAGGCATATTCCCATTCCGATTCAGTGGGCAAACGATAGTTTCTGCCTGTCTTCTGGGAGAGTACTTGGCAAAACTCACTAGCCTCGTTCCAAGACACTGTGTCAACAGGACGATTTACACCTCTGAAATTAGAGGGATTCGTCCCCATGATGAGTTGCCATTGGTCTTGCGTCACCGGATACTTGCCCATGTAAAAGTCAGGGACAGTCACTTGATGCTGCGGACCTTCATGAGCTAACCTATCCAGCTCATTTTCTGGAGAGCCCATTGTGAATGTTCCAGTGGGGATAGCCACCATTTCCAAGTTGATACCCTTGCCTAAGTCTTCAGTGAAAAAATGAGCTTGATTTTGATTGCGGTTAATGATCCTTCCTCGCGCATCGATGCTCACCACTTCAAAATCAAATTCTTCCAGGGTCAAAGGCATATCCAATGCCAAAGGAGTTGGAGGCGTTGGAAGTGGACCGTTGTTTCCATTTCTCAACTGGTTCCAAAGGACTGCGCTCCCCAACCCAATTCCGCCAAATACCGCAAGAGTCAAAAACTGACGTCGGTTCCTAACGAGTAGGCTGTTGAGAGAGGTTGAAGACGATGAACGACTGGGGGGGTGCGCCACTATAGTTGGTAGGGGCAAGGTCTGTTGGGGAGTAGATGGTAAGGGAGCAGGAGGCTGCGAAGTCGAGGGTGGAGTCGAGCTGAGTGGTTGAGATTGTGCTAGAGGGGAAGGCGCTTCAGGATGAGGTGGACGTTGGCGATGTAGATCAGCCAGCACAGATGCAGCCGTTTGATAGCGATCTTCTGCTTTTATTTGGAGCAATTGATTAATCACCTTGTAGAGGTAGGGGGAGATCGGATCGGGTAAATGTTGATGCCAATCCTGCACCCAGCTATACCCTTGGACGGTCCACAGGTCACTGGGATTTTGCCCACTCAACAGATGAAAGACGGTCGCACCTAGACTAAACAAATCACTGGCGACAACAGCTTTACCTTCTGAAAACTGCTCTATTGCAAAATATCCAGGTGACCCCACTCGTGTCCCCAGAACAGTTCGTTGACTCATGGATATCTGACGAGCAACCCCAAAGTCAATTAAGACTAAGCGGTGATCTCTGCTACGCCGCATGATGTTCTCAGGCTTGAGATCTCGATGTATTACCCCCCTGCTATGGATAAATTCCAGTACGGGTAATAAATCAAAAAATAGGTCTAGGATTTTGGCTTCACTGAAAGGTCCTTGTTGTTGTAACTCTCTCAGCAGATCCTGGCCGTCTACATAGTCCTGAGCTAGATACAGGTAGTTCTGCTCCTTGAAGTAGGCCAGTAGATCTGGAATTTGCTGACTCTCTTTGAGCAGGTCTAACTGCTCTGCTTCTCGCATAAACAGCTCCAGAATTTTCTGATTTGCCTTACTACCTTGGCCTTGAGTGAGTAGTTGCTTAATAACGCAAGGTTTGTTGAGCTTGTCTGTGTCTTCAGCGAGATAAGTCTGACCGAAACCGCCTCTACCCAATGGTTTAACGATCTTAAAGCGATTACGAAGGAGGGGAACCAATGCTATGCCACAGGAATGACAATACTTGTGGTTATCGGGATTCAGCGGGTTCTCACAATCTGGATTGAGACAGCAGACCATCGATTGGGGCCGGAGTGACGCCTATTCACGACCAGCATAGCTATCTGTTCCTCATAGCCGAGATAACGCAGATCACTCGACATCTGAGCAGGGATCACAGCCCTATTGGAAAATCAGTGCCTGGAGCTACTCTAATGAATTTAGGGATAAGGATAGATTGTGATTTGGCATCATCCCTAAATTCATTCATTGGTCTGCATCACTTCACGCACTTGTGTTTGGGGTTGATTTCTTCTTTCTGGACATTGAGTTTAATATCAGTTGATATGTATCAAGATACACAGAATAACAAAGACAACCTTTAATCACTTTTGTTTGAGATGTCAACGGAAATCACAAAAATTGAGATTTCGTAATTCTGTATATTATTAAAATAAAATAAAGATAGTTATTTGGCAATGAATTAAGTCGTATCAGGTATCAAGTCATGTCATGCGAAGAAACTATTTCCTTTGAAGATAATAAACAAGATAAACTCAATATTTTAGGGAAACAACTAGGGATTAGCTTAAAATTCCACCACAGTAATACATTACAAAAGCTCCCTCAAGAGATTGCAGTGCAAGCTATGGTAGAAGCCTGGAAGTCTTTCCATCCCAAGCAAACTCATGAGTTTTTCAGTAAAGATTCCACTATTATTGTGCCCAGTCAAGAAATGGCTAATGTATTGGAATGCAGGAATTTACTGTGAAGTTGAGACAACTTTTTGTTAATAGGATACTCTTCGCATTTTGCACCACAGATATCTCAATTGATACCCTTTGATATGTCTAGCCTAAGCAGAAAAGTAGTTAGATAACACAGTAAGAATGCTGAAATTAGATACAAGTTCACCTCATGGATTGCTAGGTTGCACCGCTTGTAGGCTGATTTCTCGTCTCCAAACCTGGCTGAATTCTCCAAAGCCCTTTCCGGGGGTTATAAGCTGTTCAAATCCTTCACCGAGTTGGGCGATGAATCCCTGTTGCAGAGATTGATAGGCCAGAGTCTGAAATAGTGCGGGTTGTAATGGAAGTCTTGGATAATAGTGGCTTTGGGCTGGAATGATGCAAAGTTGCAATGATGAAACGCCATCTCAACCACCTGTCCCTTCTGACTGGCCTTGCATCCTGCTAGCAACTCCTCCCACGTCTGCCGGGTGCTGAGATAGCCGTGAGTAATTCCCCAGTTTTCATTCTCTCGAACGTATTCCCAACTACAAAGGCATCCGATGGGGATCACAATAATAGAGGGAATAAATCACTCATTAATAAACTCCCATGACATCTACCGCCGAACGCTACAACAGCCTTGCTGGGGCCTACATCAAACTCTCTGACGAATTTCATCAGCTCGACGTGGCCCACATGAATCTTAGGCAAAAGCTGCTACCCACCATTAAAGCCATCAAAACCTATCAATTTTTAACCCATCAGCTTCAGCAAGACAACGCCAAGCTTGAACAAACTATTCAGACCCTTACAGAACGACAGCAGCGCCTAGAGGAAGAACAGCTCACCTTAAAAGCGAAGGAAGCCGAACAGTTGATAACAATCAATACGCTCACCGAGGAGAAAACCAACCTCCAAGCTGCCCTAGAAGAGTTTCAAACCAAGTACGATGCCTTGGCCGACTTTGAATCCTTGCTAGAGTCTGAACC
>JANQPU010000414.1 GCA_028285315.1 Acaryochloris sp. IP29b_bin.176 | reverse complement strand
TTAAGAGATCTACTGTTTTTTGAATAGTGTCGCTAACTTGTAAGGCAAGATACCTCCTAACTGCGTCTACGGCCCTACTGCTGACCTGAAAACGGATTTAACTCAGCACGAGGGCTTCTTTTTTGAGAATGGTATGGAGTGTGTATTGTTTCCACACTACTCCAACTCCCCTTAAGCTTTCGGGTTGCATCAACCTATGACGCTTTGGCAAATTTGGCCTACTAGGTTGATCGAGAGGTAGCATGGCCTCAAAATTTATCGAGAGTAGACGACTATGGTTCTTGCTTGTCAGTGCACTGGTCATAGCAAGCTGCATAACTGGTCTCTTTGCAGGCCACCTATGGAATTCGAATGGCTGGCCGCAGTTTCTTGAATTTTGGCAAGCAAGTCTTCATCCTGATCTAACGGCAACGCTGGTTGCCACGGCTTGGCAGGCGTTGTTGACGACACTGGCTTATGCGATTTGCGGCACGGTGTTTAGCGTATGCCTTGGTTTTATCGGCAGTGTGCTTATTTCAGAGGTGGGGGGGCAGGTCTTAGGAATGGTCTTTCTACCCAATTTCGGAAGAGTTTTGCGAAGCCTACTCATGATTCCCCGGGCTATTCACGAAATGTTGTGGGGACTATTGCTGATTAATCTGTGGGGACTGGATCCGCTGACGGCGATCGCTGCCATTACAATTCCTTTTAGTGCCATTGTGGCGACAGTCTTTGGCGATATCCTCGACGATACCCCTTGCCAGCCGTTTGAGGCCATTCTCCAGAGCGGCGGACGGCCCTTCAATGCCTTCCTCTATGGGTTAATACCCTCAGCGAGTAAGAACCTACTGTCTTATAGTTTCTACCGTTTTGAATGTTCTCTGCGCTCAGCAGCCACCCTAGGCATTATTGGTGTTGGCGGGCTGGGGCATGAAATTTTCTTGAGTTTACAGTCCCTGCAATATCAGCAAGTATGGACATTTATCTACGCCCTAGTGGTTCTGAATGGTGGGATCGATGGGTGTAGTGCCTGGTGCCGCCAGCGTCTCGGTTGCCAGATCCGCATTAACTTACACCTAAAAGATGCGCCTAAGTTTAAACAGGTGCATTCTGAGCGATCTCCTATTCCCCATCCTCAAGGTTCATCATCCAATAGCCTGTTCTCCTGCACGCTGATGATGAGCGGACTACTGGGCTTGGTGGTTTGGAGTTGGTCTTATATTAGCCCTGATCTGTCTGCCCTGATTGCCCCCCAAACATGGCGAAATAGCCAGCAGGTGATTGCTGGAGTGTGGCCTTTAAAACCTAGTGATTTGACCTTGCTGGAACTATTAGACTTCTCGTGGCAAACGCTCGGTATGGCTCTGATGGCAATCATCGGGGCTGGCTGTGGTGGCATGCTGTTATCGTTTGGGACCGCCGCTAATTTTTTCTTGCCAGGGGGGATATTTCTGCGCAAACAAACTAGCCTCTGGCGTCAAGGTTTAAGTAGGGTGCTGGTGGGAGCCCTGCGACTGTTCTTGTTACTTTGTCGAGCCATCCCTGCTCCGATTTGGGCTTTGATCGTGTTGTTTATTGTATTTCCGGGAGTGCTGCCGGGTGCGATCGCCCTTGGTATCCATAATCTCGGTATTCTGGGTCGCCTGATGGCAGAAGTGAATGAAAATTTGGACCAACAGCCTCTTATGGCGTTGCAAGCTCAAGGAGCCCCTAGCTATTCTGTCTTTCTCTATGGCGTTTTACCCATGACGCTACCTCGTTTTCTGGCCTATTCCTGTTATCGCTGGGAGGTGGGAATGCGGGAAACGGTGATTGTGGGCCTTGTCGGTGCTGGGGGTCTGGGGCGATTACTCAATGAGCAACTCAGTAGTTTTGATAGTTCTGGCGTGTTGTGGACCTTGTGCTGTTTTATTTTCCTTAGCTTGAGTGTTGACTGGCTGAGCCAACATCTCCGCCAGCAATTACAGTTGGTCTAGCCGCAGCTATTGGGTCTAGATCCATGTTTAGGAGAAGTTTTTTATCTCAGACTTCACCCTATCTTCACCCCCATAAGCTTTAATCAGAAATAACTTAGATAAGCGCAATATGCGTCTTGTACCACTCCTTACACCAATAACCCCGACGGGGTTATTTTTTTGCCTGAAATTATTTAGAGCCCTAATGAGTAGCCCCATGGGATCGATGGAACTGAATGATAGAATTTTTCATCTCAGCAAATTCAACCCGCCCTTAATGATTACAGCAACATTCGGGCTGGTTTCGAGCTGATATTTAAGTGGGCTAGGCCAGAGTGGAGTTTAAGAGGGTTTGCAGAATATCCCTATCAATAACTATAGGATCTTCGCCCTCTGTCAATGGCTCATCACATTGCTCAAAGGCCGCTTCGTTAATAATCTCTAGAGCCCCATCCAGCAAAAGACCCAGCTTAGCCACAATGGGGTCTAGATCTTGCCGTTGCCATTCTGGTTGTTGGCTGAGGTGTTGCAATAACTGCGAATGGGCCTGATCTAGGCCAGCAATATCTGGGATGCCATCAGGTTCAACTCCTTCTTCAGGAAGAGCATCCTCGATAAATACATCTGCTAACAGTGCAGAAACTGTGGCAGATTCTGTGACTTTGGCATTGATTAAGGCCCGATCCAATTGCAGTGTCCCCGTAGGAGCAGGGGAAGGGATTGGGGTCGAAGGGGTTGTGGTAATGGGTAGCGCATCTACCGTCATTTCATGAATGTGACTATAGACGGTTTGAGTTTCCAGTCCCAGTAAGGAATAAAGTTTACTGAGAATGGAAATTTCTGGAGGGTTAATGTCGCCATCCACGGCGGCTAAGTGGATGAGAAACTTTGCGATTGCAAGCTTCCGCTCCGATGACAGCGGCTGCAACTTTACTTTCAGCCCCCGCAACGTCAGCTTGTCAACCAGTAAGCCTTGCAAATGGGCCTGCAATCTCACCCGTTCGCTATCTTGCAGATGAGGAGTTGAGGTTAAATAGTCCTGTAATCGCTGCTGCTCTGCGATCGTCACTTCGCCATCGGCAACCGCCACAATTACAGCCAGGCGCAACAACAAAGTTGCCAAGGTGTACTTATCAGAAGGTGTTGAGGGCAATGTCTCTGGTAGATGAAATAACACAACGGGTTGGTGCGCTGTGGGGAGCTTGCCACCGAGTTGAACGTCGGGTTCAATACCAATGCCCAGACGGGTTAAATAATCTGATAATACAGTCGCGTCTGATTTCGTCAGCTTATCTGTGGGTTGCTTTTGCCACTGCTGCAAAAGATCTTGACCTGAAACCACTACCATTCCTGTATCGGAGAGATTGGTTTCTACCCAGGATCTAAATGCGCTAACCTGCGGGGATGCAAATTCGGCCATCAATTTCTGTGGGAGCAACAAGAGGGCATTGTAATCGCCTCGCTCCTCTGGATTTCGTCCTAACCAACGACTATACGAATCTAATACTTGCATTCCCGCTTCCAATAATGGCAGGATTTTCTCCAAGCTGGCTTGAGGATTTTTGATCTTGGGAAGATCGGGGATATCTAATTGAACGGGACCTCCGAAGGACACACTAGTCGGTTGATAGGTAATAGTGGTTGGCAATGCTTGTTCTGTATCTGCGTCTAACACTAACCCTTCACCGAAGGCTTGCTGGTACTCTAAACGAAACCAAGATCGCCATTCTGAGAAACAGCGTAGTGCAGGGGTCCGAAGCTTATGCGGAAATACATGCATAGCCCAGGATAAGGCCCAATCTGCTGGTAACGGTGTTTGAGTAGCGGCTAAATATCCTAAACCCACCTCTAAACTAAGAGGCATCTCTATAGCCTCAAAGGCCCAGGGTGGTGGTAAAGCCGTCATCTGGTCAGGCACAAGGAGGCGACAGATTTCCAGGAACTGGCGAACCTCTTGCCCAAATGTAGCTTGACCACCATACAGATTGTGTAGGCGTTCAACCTCCATCATAATGATGTATAATTCTGACAAAATGGGCCGTCGAGCCCGACGCCAATCCTTGAGTACTCGGCGTTCAAGGCCATAAAAAAATAAATAGACATACCCCAGCGGCACCTGTGGGTCCTGACGCCCATCAGCTAGCCACTCTAGATAAGCGGCTCGACTGGCGGAAGGGATTTCACTATAGGAAGGCCACTCACTGATCCAATTGCCTGTGCGATCGGGTTTGGCTTCATCCAGTTTGAGCTGTGGTCGAATTAAGGCAGGCTCGATGCTGACATGCATGCTAATGCCCTTGAGATTGTCACCCACATAAATTAAACCGGGTAAGCAATAGCTGCCGACTTGCACTGTTTTATCAGCTGACACCCAGGTTGCTCGGGATGGAGCGGCAGGCTGAGTGTTAGGTGGCGGAACTGAGGGAACAGGAGAAGCAGGCTCTCCCAATCCTACGGTCGTCAACGCAGCAGGCTGATCTGCTTGAACATGTTCCACAGAACTAGTAGAACTCTCTTGGATTGGGGATGTAGCGCTTTCTTCAGCGGTAGAAGTTGACTGCGAGGATGAAGAAGGTCTCGGTTGAGGGCGCTTTGGCTCTAATACTCGCTTTAACCAGTGAACAATCCCCATAATAATCGCACGTGAATTTCAGCCGGGGCTGCTTCCAGCTCTGCTCTAATTTAGCGCCTTCAAGTATAAACTGCCCATGCCAACATCAGAACTGAAACATCCTGGGTATACTGCTGATAAAGAATACAACTGATCCAGCAATCGGTAAGGAACAATATTTTGGCTTGGCTATGGTTAGGACTAGGATTAGCGTTTTGTGTTTTTGAGGTCATTACACCAACCGCTTTTGTCGAACTGATGATGGGCATCAGTGCCTTTGCCGTCGCGGTTATTTCTCTAGCGGTGCCTCAGTTTTATCTCCAGGCTTTGATTTGGTTGATCTTGTCAATCCTCCTGATCGGATTAGTCCGTAGGTTTGTGCCGAGAAGAACCGCCAGAATTTTGCAAGCCGAGGTGGAAGCCGAGACCCTAACTCAAATCCCAGCTGGTCAAACCGGTCGTGTCATGTATGAGGGGAGTTCATGGCAAGCCCGATGTGAGGATGAGAATCTAACGATTGAAAACAATACCAAAGTGTACGTTGTGGGCCGGAAAGGAACTACGTTATTTGTGATTCCTACTGAGTTTGGCGAAGGTCTTACCTTTCACTCGGAATCGTAAAATCATTAAAAATTATTTAAAAACTCATTTGGGGTATCACTGTGGAGCAATTTCTATTTTTCATTATGGTCGCTTTGGGAGGATCCGGTGTTGCCAGTTCTGTGCGCATTGTGAACCAGGGGAATGCTGCTTTGGTGGAGAACTTAGGTAGCTATAAAAAAAGGTTGGATCCAGGGCTGAATTTTATTGTGCCTGTACTCGACAAAGTAGTCTATAAAGACACATTAAGGCTTAAAGTGTTAGATATTGACCCTCAATCTTGTATTACTTGCGACAATGTCGCTATTACTGTCGATGCCGTGGTTTATTGGCAAATTATCGACATGGAGAAGGCTTATTACAAGGTTGAAAATCTCTCTTCTGCGATGGTCAATCTTGTCCAAACTCAAATTCGTGCCGAGATGGGTAAACTGGAGTTGGATGAAACCTTTACCGCTCGCACCCAAATCAGCGAAATATTACTGCAGGAACTCGATAGTGCGACAGATCCCTGGGGAGTCAAAGTGACGCGGGTAGAGCTACGGGATATTACCCCGTCTCAAGCAGTGCAAGATTCTATGGAATTGCAAATGGCTGCCGAGCGCCAGAAACGGGCGGCTATTCTTACGTCTGAAGGTGAAAGAGAGGCTGCTGTCAACTCCGCTCGTGGCTCAGCCGAAGCTCAAGTCCTGGCAGCCGAGGCTAAAAAGAAATCAGCAATTCTAGCCGCCGAAGCTGAGCAACAGTCCATCGTTCTTAGAGCCCAAGGTGAACGCCAAGATCGCGTCTTAAGAGCCCATGCCACTTCAGAAGCGTTGCAGATTGTCACTCAGGCACTCAAAAAAGATCCCAAAGCTGGGCAGGCCCTGCAATTTCTATTAGCACAGAATTATATGGACATGGGGGCAACGATAGGTGAAAGCGACAGTAGTAAGGTGATGTTTATGGATCCCCGCTCTGTTCCTGCTTCCATCGAAGGAATTCGCTCGATTATTGATGATTCAAACCAATCTTGATTGAATGTTGGCATTCCAGTGCAGATTGCTTACGCTAGGTTGAGTGCACAGCAAATCCTGACTGAATGACTACATGAAACTGGATCAATTTTTGAAATTTCAAGGGGTAACTCTCACGGGTGGGCAAGCGAAGCACCTGATCCAATCTGGATTTGTAGCGGTGAATGGTGATATTGAAACCCGCCGTGGGCGTCAGCTTAGTGTCGGTGATATTGTCACTGTCGAAGATGAGTCGTTTGAAGTGCAGTTAGAACCCGACCCAGAATCATACGAATAAGCATCTAGCTTTGCGATCGCTTTGTCGCCATGACAGACTCTGAAAACTGAGGAGAAAGGGGAAGTTGCCGGGCTGAAGAATAGTAAGTTGTCACATAAATCGGCATAGCCAAGGTCAGGCATGCGATCGCAGTTCCAGCGATTTTGGAGAAAACATCGGAGCTACGTTCGGGAGGCTCGTCAGCCTGATCATGCAATTCCATAGAGTTTTAAAAAAATAGATGAGAATATCTAAACTAGCATTACTAGCCTAGCATTCCCAGCTTAATTCGGTTGTCCGCCAATAACTGTATTTGACAAAACATAATCATGACTACATCCACCCTTGCCAGTAAAAAGCTCCTAGTCACTGGAGGCGCAGGTTTTCTGGGCCGTCAAGTCATTGCCCAACTGCAAAAAGCCGGGGCGCAACTTGAGAATATTTCCATCCCTCGCTCTTCTACATGTGATTTGCGATCCCTGAGCGCTTGTCAAGATGCTGTTGCAGGGCAAGATATTGTCATCCATTTAGCGGCCCATGTGGGCGGCATCGGTTTAAACCAAATCAAGCCTGCCGAATTGTTCTACGACAATTTGATGATGGGCACTCAACTGATTCATGCTGCTTATGAAGGTGGCGTTGAGAAATTTGTCTGCGTCGGGACCATTTGTGCCTATCCCAAATTTACCCCTGTCCCCTTCCCAGAAGAAGCGCTTTGGGATGGTTATCCTGAGGAAACTAATGCACCTTATGGCGTTGCTAAGAAAGCGTTACTTGTTCAATTGCAAGCCTATCGCCAGCAATATGGTTTCAACGGTGTTTATCTATTACCCGTTAACTTATATGGCCCAGAGGATAATTTTGATCCTCAAAGTTCCCATGTCATCCCTGCCCTCATTCGCAAAGTGTATAAAGCACAGCAAGCTGGCGCGACCAAAATAGAGGTTTGGGGGGATGGGCAACCCACTCGCGAGTTTTTGTACTCTGAGGATGCTGCACGGGGAATAATAATGGCGATGGAGCATTACAACGAATCTGATCCTATTAATTTAGGGACTGGCTCTGAAGTCTCCATTCGTGATCTCGTCACCCTCATTTGTCGATTGATGGATTTTCAAGGTGACGTGGTTTGGCTCACGGATAAGCCAAATGGTCAACCGCGTCGTTGCTTAGATACGGCTAAAGCGAAGGCAAAATTTGGTTTTACCGCCAACATCACCTTAGAACAGGGATTACAGAACACCATTGATTGGTACCGACAACACCCCGAGTAATTGTAAGCACGAGAGTCATGGCAGCGAGGCCACCCATGACTCTCGTAAAACTCTATCCGTTCCAGTGCCTAAAGAGTCTCACTCTGTCTTTAATTCCCAAAGTTTAGCGGAACTCACTCGCGAACAGCTGATTGCAATTGTTCTACAGCAACAGCAACACCTCAACCACTTGCAACAGGAACTGAGCAACTCTAGTACCCAGTTTGACGGTTCTACAGAAGTACTCTCTCGTCCACTGCTGCCTCCATCAGATGATGACACCCATCATCCTTATCTCAACGTTCACGGCGAATCGGGGAGCTATAAACTTTCCCTAGTCGGCAATTCCTATTGGACGATTGGCCGAGGGTCGGATAATGCCATTGTGTTGCCTGATCAATGGATGTCCCGCAACCATGCCATGCTGCAATCCATGGGAACCAAAGAACTATACCTAATCGATTTGGGAAGTCATAATGGCTCGTTTGTAAACGGGCGACGAGTCAGTGTGCCCATTTCTTTAAAGCATGGGGATAAACTCACCTTTGGCCAAACAAACGTTGAATTCTATAACCCTGATGCTGTCCGCCTATCTACGGCTACACAGGGCTTATCAGAAGCACCTGTGACGGCTTTACTGCATGTTCGACGGCTAATCTCCGTATTGGTCGTTGATATTCGTAACTTCACAGGTCTAACCCGCAGTTTAGATGAGCGCCTCTTGTCTGAAGTGGTGGGCACTTGGTTCCGTAAGGCTGGCGATATTATTCGAGCGAACGGGAGTTGGGTTGACAAATATATTGGCGATGCGGTGATGGCGGTGTGGATTCACGGCACCCAAGATGTTAGTCGCCAAGAACTTCGGCAGCCCTTCCAAGCCTTACATCAGCTGAATGAAATGACGCAAAATCTGCACTTGGTTTATCCATTACCGTTTCCCTTGAAAATTGGAGCAGGCGTGAATACTGGATATGGCATGGTGGGTAATACAGGCAGCAGCGATCGCCCAGACTATACCGCCTTGGGAGATACAGTCAATGCGGCCTTCCGTTTGGAAACCAGTACTAAGCAAATCGGTTTAGATCTTGCAGTTGGGGCCACGACTTATCAACATATGCAGCGGTGGCAAAGTGAGGATTTGCCGCTGCGCCAATTTACGGTGCAGTTGAAAGGATATGAACATCCCAAGCCAGCTTATGCTTGCTCTTTTCCCGAACTCAAAACATTTTTAGAGGCCAACCAGTAGTAATATTGGTGTATTGAAAATACAAATTTCAGAAAACAATGCCCTAACAAGGTTTTTTGTGGGTTGGAGTCTGTAGTTGATGATAGGCTCTTCTAAGAGCTGTGTTGAAATCTCTGAGACAGGGAGGTACTTAAGGATATGCATTCGTTTGTCCGCCGTTTTGGTTTACTGGGTCTAGCTGTGGCAACTTGTCTCAGCTTCATGGGTTGGTTTCAACCTGTGAGTGCGCTGGATATGAGCTGGCAATCTGGTCCAACTATTGTGCTAGCAGAAACCTACCGTAATCCTATTGACGCAAAACTGGAAACAGACTTTGGTCAAAAGATTGATGTTAACAACACTAATGTCCTTGCATTTATGAAATACAAGGGTCTCTACCCTACTGTTGCTGGAAAAGTAGTCCAGAATGCGCCCTACAGCAGTGTTGAAGAAGTTTTACAAATTGATGGTTTAACCGACCAGCAAAAGAAAGCTTTGCAAGAGAACCTGGGTAACTTTACAGTCACTGATCCAGATCCTTCTTTGGTCGGTGGTCAGGATCGTTATAATCCTGGTGTTTACAAGCCTTTCCGTTAATGGATGATGTTTATGGACTGATGGTTTAGAACGTGGCCGAACTTCTATTCCATCAGTTTGTAAAGTTTCACTCTCTGCCGATGCAGTCGTTGGATAAACCACTGCTTGAAGGCAGGGAGTATTTTTTCAGATGTGCTGCATTACAGCGATTTTCTTGGAACGTTGTCACACAATTCTCGTACTCAAGTTCCTCCACACTTTGATGCCTTAGTTGTGGGTGGTGGTGCAGCAGGGCTCTATACCGCTTTGTCGTTGCCATCACACCTTCGGGTGGGATTAATTACCAAAGATAGCTTGTCACGGTCTGCCAGTGATTGGGCGCAGGGAGGGATTGCGGCTGCATTTGATGAGGGTGATTCGCCTGAACTGCATGCCCAAGACACGTTGCAGGCAGGGGTGGGGCTTTGCGAACCTAGTGCAGTGGATTTTCTGGTTCATCAGGCACCAGCCCAGGTAGAAGCACTCTTAAAGATGGGGATTGCCTTCGATCGCCGTCAAGATCAGCAATTAGCTATGACCTTAGAGGCAGCGCATTCTCGTCCTCGGGTTCTCCATGCGGCTGATACGACGGGAAGAGCATTGATCAAAACCCTGACAGCGCAAATGTGGCAGCGGTCGAACATTGAAGTGTTGGCAGATACGTTCACTCTAGATTTGTGGTTGCATCCCCATTCAGGACGTTGCCAAGGGGTTTGTTTGCTATCGGAAGGGCAGATATCTTGGGTATTTGCTGCAGCCGTTATCTTAGCGACGGGTGGGGGTGGTCAAGTCTTTTCCCAAACCACTAACCCAGCCTTAAGTACTGGAGACGGAGTAGCGATGGGGTGGCGAGCAGGGGCCCAACTAAGAGATTTAGAGTTTTTCCAATTTCATCCCACTGCCCTGACCGTACCAGGTGCCCCCAGATTCTTAATTAGTGAGGCGGTTCGCGGTGAAGGGGCTCATTTATTGGATGCTTCTGGTCACCGATTTATATTTGACTATCACCCCAAAGGAGAGCTAGCTCCCAGAGATGTGGTGAGCCGTTCTATTTTTACCCATTTGCAAGCGCAGCCCGAATCCCAATCCCATCAAGTGTGGCTGGATTTGAGATCGATTGAGCCAGAGAAAATCCAGCGGCGTTTTCCCAAGATTATTCAGGTGTGCCAGAAATGGGGGGTCGATGTTTATCAAAACCCCATTCCAGTGTCTCCAGCCGCCCATTACTGGATGGGGGGAGTAATGACAGATTTGCAGAGCCAAACCTCTATTCTCGGTTTATATGCGGTAGGTGAAGTGGCCAGCACGGGAGTACATGGTGCGAATCGTTTGGCAAGTAACTCGCTGCTGGAATGCCTAGTGTTTGCGGCTGAGTTTGCCCATCTAAAAGTGTCTTCTATGCCTGATGAAGATGCCTCTCAGACTAGTCCCGTAGGGCCGAGCATCGATCTAGAGGTAGGGCAGCAGGAAGAATCGATGCTGGGGACGATCAGGACTCAATTACCCGAAGTCCTGTGGAATAGTGCAGGTATTTCCCGCACAGGCAACCAGATACAATTGGCGATCGCACAAGTGAATCAGTGGCGACAAGACTTCCTGCACTCCCCCTTATCCCTGCAATTGCAGAGCCTGGCCCCCGGACAAACGGTCACTGTGAGCCCTGATATTCCGGTTCGAGCTTGGGCCGAAACTCAGAATTTACTGGATATTGGTTATTTACTTCTCAAGAGTGCGAACTTCCGCACAGAAAGTCGTGGGGGACATTTTCGTGCGGACTATCCTGAATCCCAAGATCAGTGGCAAGTGCATACGGTGGTAGAACAAGAGACCTGGCGGCAAGTGCCTCTACAACAGTAAAGACCTAGCTAAAACGCTTGAGCTGAATTCGATAGCGCTCTTTTTTGGTGATTTGAACCTCACCCAGCTCTAGACGGCCTTTGCCTCGAATCGTGATCAGATCACCGGTTTTGAGGGCGTAGCTGGCCTGGGAAATGTCTTTCCAATTGACCCGGACATCTCCGGTATTGATTAGATTCACCATTTTGCTGCGAGACAAGCCAAACCCCGCAGAGGCGACAGCATCAAGGCGCATGGATGCCTCTACCGTCGTCATCTCCTTACAGCGAGGCTCTCGCACCTTAAGTTCCTCAAAGGGAATCGGTTCTACCTGCACAGGCACCGTCCGCACTTGGGTGAGATGGGTTTCCAGAAACGGGACGAGTTGCGGGGCTGCGATCGCTTGGGCACCTCGTTCTCCTAACACCAGAATATCGCCAATCTGATCGCGGACAATGCCTGTGCCGAGGATTGCCCCTAAAAAGTCTCGATGGCTGGCTGGGTCAAATAAAAAATTACCCGAGATACGGAGGGCAGCTAATTCTACTTGGGTTTGATCAAGGGGGAGATCGGAGCGTGCGATCGCAAGTCGTTGCCGTTCTGCCTGGGGATATCCGCCCCAAGCCAGAATAGAGACTTCCGTCAAAGGCGCAAACATTTGTTGCGCTTCCGCTAACTCTGGAGGAGAGAGAAAGGTAGAAACAACCACTTCCCAAGTCTTCAACGCTTGAGTGGCCTGGTCGAGGAGACGAGACATACAGTCCGTATGTTCTACACTTTGTAATAATTTTGCTTTGGGTAGCATGTGCGAACGATAGGTCCCTATACAGGGAGGAGATGAATTTGCCAGAGAAAAAAGACGGTACTGTTATCCTAACAAGCCAGAATTTTAATATTCCCCTCAAAGGAAACTGCCGAAACCTCGCTAGACCTGCTAAGCTTTGAAAAAATATTTGAAGTTTGTCCTATCCTAAGTTCAAGCTCAGACCGTCAAGTGCTGAGCATCGCTAGAATTGCAGAATTATACAACCTTGGGAGTTAACAAATGCGACAGGTCAACTTTACGCTGATTTTTGTGATTTGCCTGGCTGTAGTTTTGTTTGCGATCGAAAATACACAACTCGTCAGCATTAAAGTGGTGGAGGGCGTCCAATTGACGGCTCCTTTGTCGATTGAATTGATCATTACCTTAGGGATTGGTGCTGTTCTGGCTTGGGTCTTCAGTGTGTGGACCACCTTACAAGAGCTGTTTGTCACCCGTGAAGCCTTGCAAGCGAGAGAAGTTGAAATTGAATCCTTACAAACAGATCTAGAACGCTACAAAGCCGAGCTGGAAGAACAACGGTTGCTCCTTCCCAGTCAGTCTACGATGACCGACAATACGGTTTCTGTGGCAACCTTGTCTGAGCCGACTGTTGTCAAAACAACTGTTCCAAGAGCAGATACTGAGGCAACCATCCTGACCCCTCCACCGTCTGAGCTTGCTTCAGACTAAGCCTATATGAGTCGTTCCTTTGCCCACAATGCCATATCCATGTTGATCGATTTAGCCCAACGGGGCGAAATTGATCCGTGGGATGTTCAAGTGATCGATGTCTTTGATCGTTTTTTGAGTCATCTATCCTATCAAGATTCGCAGGAACTATCCGATTCAGGCCAAGCTTTTCTTTATGCTTCGATGCTGGTTTTACTCAAGGCCGAAACCCTTGGAGACTTGATTGAAGGACCCGAAGAACCCGATGAAATGGAGCTGCTGTTGTTTGACGAAGTCGAAGCAGTGTCTAATGGCCTCCCCTCTCCTTTGGAAAGGTGTTTACAGCGTCGTCCTGTTGCTCGTCCCCCTCAACGACGGCGGGTAACGCTGACGGAACTCATCAATCAACTAGAGCTGATGGCCGTTGCAGTTGAACGCCAGGCCCAGCGCCCTCGGGTTCGCAAAGTTCGGCGAATGTCAAAAGCCAAGTCGATGAAGGCGATTTCGCAACTGGCGCACCAAGAGAATCTATCCGAAGTTGCAGAGCAACTAGAAGAAATTTTCGCTCGTTTGGCTCCGAATCAAGACTGGCTAGACTTTGAGGAGCTACTGTCTTTTATGAATGATCGGGTTGGTGTCTTCTGGGCTTTGTTATTACTTTGTGCCCAATCCAAAGTGGAGTTAGAGCAAAACGAATTCTATGTGGATTTGAGATTAAAGCCGTTGACACCTGAACCGGCCACAGTAGAACTCTTGCCTAATCTTAAGTCAGCTGCATCTTAAGGTAAGCCATTCGCTACAAGCAATCCCTCACTAACCTGGGCAAGTGCGGAGCACTATCTTCAGGCAGTGTTTGGCCATAAACTTTTTACTTTGACTCACCTTCCAAGTGGACCCTTTATTAGAAAGCAGCTGGATCTAGGTCGTGCAGGTTTGCGATTTGATACCTAATATCGAATATAAAAAAGTCAACCTTCCAGATAGTTAAAGATTTAGGCTCAATAGCTGTTTCAGGGAGGTTGTTCCATTCAAGTTGAAGAGGGTAATGTTAGGTAAAAATTTTCCTCCACTAGAATGATGCTAACGCTT
>JANQPU010000169.1 GCA_028285315.1 Acaryochloris sp. IP29b_bin.176 | reverse complement strand
CTTAGAAAGCGTTAGCATCATTCTAGTGGAGGAAAATTTTTACCTAACATTACCCTCCACTAGAATGGAACAACCTCCCTGAAACAGCTATTGAGCCATAAGTAATACCGGATTGATATTGCGTAGGGGGAATTTGATGTATGGAGATCTGGTAAGCAGCTTAGTTCTTGCCTATATCCCGCATGGTCATTGTTATTTATGGAACAGCGAACTCGTCTCGCTCCATGCCATTTCTGATGGGCTTATTGCCCTAGCCTACTTCTCAATCCCTTGCACCTTGGGCTATTTCGTCCTCAACCGCAAAGATCTGCCTTATCCTTGGGTCTTTGCATTGTTTGGGCTCTTCATTGTGTCCTGTGGCATCACCCATATTTTCGAGATTTGGACTCTTTGGCATCCCACTTATTGGTTATCAGGGGTTGCAAAGGCATTCACTGCTTCCGTGTCATTATTCACCTCCGTACAGCTCTTTCCGATTGTGCCTCAAGCATTATCCTTAAAGAGTCCAGCGGAGTTAGAGGCTGCTAATCAGGATCTGAAGCGGGAGATTGCTGAACGTCAGCGAATTGAGTCTGAACTCTACCGAAATCAACAACTTTTGAATAATTCCTTTGAGTTTGCACCCATCGGTAAAGCGTTACTGACCCCTGAAGGCAACTGGATCAGAGTCAATCCGGCTTTGTGCAACTTGCTTGGTTACTCCCAGAAAGACTTGCTACAAACCCATTTTCGGGACATTACTTATCCAGAAGATCTAGAAGCGGATCAAGTCTACAGTGATCAACTCCTCTCTGGAAAAATCAACACTTGCCAATTTGAGAAACGCTACATCCACAAAAAAGGGCATATTGTTTGGGCGCTTGTGAGTGTTGCACTAGTCAGAAATGCTTACGGACAACCCTTAAACTTCATTGCTCAAATCCAGGATATCCCTGCTCGCAAACAGGCTGAACACGTGTTGCATTCGATGAATGATCAGCTTGAAGAAGTTGTGAAGGAACGAACAGTAAAACTAGAACAAGCCTATACCCAATTAAAGGAATCTAAAGCTCAGTATCAAGATCTCTATGACAATGCCCCAGATATGTATGTATCGGTCAGTGCCAAAAGCAAGGAAATCGTTCGTTGTAATCAAACGCTAATAAAGGAGTTGGGCTATAGCAAAACAGAAGTACTAGGGCGCTCCATCTTCTCCATGTATCACCCGGATTGTCATCCTCAAGTTGAGCGGGTTTTTCAGCGTTTTGTGGAAACAGGAGAAGTTAAGGATGCTCAGTTGGTTTTACAACGTAAAGATGGACGTCCGCTAGATGTGAGTCTCAATGTTCGGGCAATTCGAGATGAAGCGGGGAACGTCCTGTATAGTCGTTCAAGTTGGCGAGATATCACCAAACGTAAGCGATTAGAACGACGACTTCAGCAGGCAAAAGCAGAATTAGAGGAACGAGTTCAAGAGCGTACCCAACAACTTCAAACGGCTAATCAATTGCTTCAGCGAAGCCAAGAGCGACTGAATTTGGCGCTACAAGCGTCAGGGGATGCCTGGTGGCATTGGAATCTCGCAACTGATGAGCATGAATGGAGTCCCCAGTCATCCACCATGCTTGGCTATGCAGAGGGTGAGTTAGCCCCCAGCTACTCCACCTGGGAGAAATTAGTGCATCCAGAGGATTTACCGTGGGTTGTCGAAGTACTCAATGCCCATCTTGAGGATGATACTATCCCTTATGCATTTGATTATCGAATGCGTACCAAGTCCGGGGAATGGAAGTGGATTACCAACTTAGGCAAAGTTGTGGAACGGGGTAAGCAGGGCCAACCGCTACGGATGGCGGGAATGAATCATGATATTAGTGATCGCAAACAAGCAGAGCAACAGCTTCAACAGCTAAATACCGAACTCCTGCGCTCAAATCAGGAGTTAGGCCGATTTGCCTATGTGGCCTCTCATGATCTGCAAGAGCCACTCCGTAAAATCAGGAATTTTACGGAGCTACTAGCCAATCGCTATCAAGGTGAATTAGACGCAACAGGCGATCGATATATTCGTTACATCACAGATGGGGCCATCCGAATGCAGGGATTGATTAGTGATCTCCTAAGCTATTCCCGTGTCGGTCGGATTGCACCCAACATCCAAGTCATTAACCTAGAGGCAACGCTACAGCAAGTTATCTCTGATTTAGGAATCCTCATCAAGGATAGCCATGCGAAGATTACTGCCGGAACCTTACCCACTGTTTCTGCAGATCCCACTCAAATGAAACAGCTATTGCAAAACCTCATTGCCAATGCCATCAAATATTGCCGAGCAGACGTTCCCACTGTGCGGATTTGGGCCACTCAGGCCGATGAGACTTGGACGATATCTATTCAAGACAATGGCATTGGTATCGATCCGCAATTTTCAGAGCGAATTTTTATTATTTTCCAACGCTTACATCATCAAGATGAGTATTCAGGAACAGGTATTGGTCTAGCAATCTGTAAGAAAATCGTCGAACGTCACGGGGGTAAAATTTGGGTCGATTCTCAAGAAGGCCAAGGGTCAATCTTTTCCTTCACTCTACCCATTATTTGCCACTTGGAAGCCTAGTGCATCTTAATCATTAAAAACTGGATATAGTCGCTTGAGCTTAAATCGTGCTTACTCAGTACTCATATGGATTTAAAGTTGATTTTTCCCCAGC
>JANQPU010000371.1 GCA_028285315.1 Acaryochloris sp. IP29b_bin.176 | reverse complement strand
GATGATGTATTTCTTTTTAGGCATCGGTTATGGTCTAAACGAATACCTTCACTCTCGATCAATATCGACCTTCATATCAAGCCTGACAGAGTACTAGATCATGGATTTGTGTGAGCGCACTGGCGAGGTAACTGGCGTGCTTGCTGGCACTGGTGAAGATGCTGATGAGATTGATGGGTTTGGTGTGGTCACTGTCGCTAGTAAGGGCTCTGACAAGGGCACTGGCGTTGGAACCGACTCCGATAAGGATAATGGCAAGTTCGCTGACGCGATCGCTGGTGCAGGTGAGGAGGCCAACGAGAACGCTCTCTATTGCAATAGACCGCCTAACAGTGGGGGAAAACTCATGCTCAGCATTAGCTGTAACCTCTTCTGTTGAAAGAAGCAATCTTTGCAAAGCTGAAGAACTGATTTCTTGAACAGCGATTTGGTGCATAAGTTGCAACACCTTATCTGCCTTGGGTAACAATCCTGGCACCAACAACAGGACCTCTCGCCACCGCTGCTGGGTGAGGTGTTGCCGCACAATTACTTCATAACCTTGGTCAAAGTCATCAGTATGGCTAATATGCTGAGCAACAAGGTATTCCTGTAGGGTCAAATGCGAGAACGAGTAAACATCTTCGACTCGCTCGACCAAAATTCCTTGCTGAGCAGAGATTTCATCCAATACCTTGCGACTATCAAGATACTTAGGCTTATCTACCGAGTCTTCTAGGAATTGCTTAATCTGGTCAAGGAGTTCTTGCTGAGTAAAAAAAAGCTGATCATTGACAAACCCCTCATAAGCAATCTCAGCCAGCATTACCTTCTCTAATTCAGTATTCAACCCCTCATAGACAGGTTCATGCCGGATTCGTTTCTCCGCCGCCCATTCTTCCAACAAAATATCTAAAGCAGTGCGGTAAAGAGTCGTTCGATGAGCCGCAAAACTCTGCTTTTTGTCGTAGTAGATACATAAAAACGTCAGCAGTAAAGGAGTCTGGGCTAATTCCTTGGCCGATTTCTGGCTATCCTCATTCAGTAAATTCCAACACTGCTCTGCTGTATTGTTCGCTTGATCTACATCCGTCGTAAACCAGTTATGGATAAACTGTTGAATCTGCTTATCATCAAAGTCGGCTAATTCAATTTCAGTAAAGTTTTGGAAACTACTCCGATAAGCAGCCACCCGACAGGAAGCCATAAAACGGTTATTGCCGTAACGGTTGACAAAGTTTTGAATCGCATCAATCACCTTGTCCTGATTGACTTTGGGAACTTCATCCAACCCATCAAATAAAACCAGCAGCTTTCCCTGTTGCAGAGCCTCTTCCACAAATGGTTGAGAAAAGTCGAAGCCTACATTTGCAAATTCCTGGGCAACGGCTGATTGGAGATCAACTTCAGCCTCCTTAAATTGCTTCAATTCCAGCATGACGGGAATGCAATCATGTTCAAAGAATTGCGCTTCTCCCCTTGCTGCTGCTAAACCAATACAATGCAATCATGTTCAAAGAATTGCGCTTCTCCCCTTGCTGCTGCTAAACCAATACGCCGTAAAAAGGTGGACTTGCCTGCCCCTGGCCCTCCCAGAACCATCAAACATGAATATTGATTTGCCACTTGGATACCATTCTCTGGCTCACCATCCTTACCCAGACGGCATCCACCTTGCTGCAAACGACGTATGCCTCGTTCTCGATAGGTCTTTTCTAAAGCTTCCAGAGACTCAAACTGACGGATACTAACATCATCTAAAATTCTTACGCCAGTATAGACCTGATCTAAAGCTATCCCTTGCTTCATCCCTAGCAATTTGACGATTCCGTATCGCTCCAGATATTTCGTCTCATACCTCAGAAATAAATCGGCCCAAGCCTGCCGATCTTTAACAAAGTCAATCCCTTTCTCAACCAACTTCTCAAGGATAGATGCGCCAACTTTGGCAATGGCACCTTGCCCACCTTTTCCTGCCATCTCTCCTAACGAGCTGTTCATCTGGCAAACTCCCTTTCAGGGCCTCTTGGCTCTAGCGTAGCAGGCATCCCTAAAACTCCCCTCCAGCAGCTCTCGTTTTCGAAGGTTATTAGCTTGCTGAGTAACACAGAAAGCCTAGGATTGGAAGAGTTTTACAACAGCTTCTGGTTCCCACACCTAATAGTTGAACAGTGGCAGATAAGTTCAAACTCAGCACCAAAGGCTTCTCACTATACAAAACCGCTTGCACAATTCGTATCATCTTGTCTCAAAGAGTTTTTCCAGCGTGCAGGTTATCGATAGCTCGTCACTATAAAATGCTGCAATCCAACTAACATAGAGGTCATACTGCCGCCGCCGATGACATAGCGAGGTAGAGAATCAGTGCGATAGCCTCACCCATATTGCAACGCCTTCAAAAGTCCTTTTGCAAGAGAGCAGATGAAGTGATGATGCTGAATCAGGATCTGATGTAGGACCGCACCATATCTGTCAGAACGCTAACTTGCGCTGCAAAGAACTCCGGTTGAAAGTGAAACAGACAGTAATGGGTTGCCATACCATCTAAGGTACTGACTAGCATACGCGCAAAAATGGGAGCCGACAGATCCGAGACGATTTGCCCCTGCGATTGTCCCGCCTGAATTTGAGTAACAAAGAACTGATTTAAGCTCTCTAGCCATTGCTCAAAATCCTCGCTTAACCCAATCGACCGATCCAGCTCCTTATTGCCCAAAACTTCAAACACCAAGGGTGTAACATGAGCAAACTCATCGAGATCCTGAAAACACAGTTGAATGCCTGCCAGGATGGCCTCGACGGGATCCGGGTGGGTTTGCTCTATCTTCGAAATTTGCTGATCGAAATCCTGAATCATCAAGCCAAAAATGGTTTTAGGGAGTTCCTCCTTCGTGCGGAAATACTCGTATAGTGTCCCCTTGCCCATCTCTGCTTTTTGGGCAATATCGGCCATCTTGGTGGAGTGATACCCTTTCTCTGCAAAGACTGCGATCGCAGCCGCCAGAATCTCCTGTCGCTTTGCTTCTCGGTCAACAATTTTGGGACTCATGGCGTCATCATAGCCGTTCCCTCGTAGTTTATCGAAGTTCGTTCATTGCCAACCTTGACACATGACCGACTAGTCGGTCAAAATAAAGCCATCGTCACCAAAATTACAACCATGTTGTCTATCGCTACGCCCGCCCACCCTACCGAATGCTCTGTTACAACTCCCAATCGCCCCTATTTCCAAGGATTACAATGGAATGAGCCTCAAGCTGTAACGCTGTTATCAAGCCTGAAAACGGTTGCGACACTCCAGGGGCAACAGGAAATGCATCCGTTAGCCAAGGAGATGATGCAAGCGATTCAAGATCACCTTCTCAAGCAGCAATGGTCGATTGAGGACCTACCTATAATTAGACCGGATCTATTGGGTCGTGAATTAATCGGTCAGCATCAGGAACTGGCTCTGCAATTTCTGATCCTGATGCCCTACCTATCAATGCAGGTCGAAAAAGCTGAGGTGGATTTAGTTCAACAATTTGCCCAATCCTGCATAAACCAACCCCACACTTTAAAGAGCCTGAAGCAGGTGCATGCAGGACAGTTACGACGCTTATTATTGGATTATTCCGTGCGATCGCTCGGAGAATTCCTGCCAGGTGGATGGTGGCAAAAATTCAAGAGTGTTGTTGGGGCTGCTCACCAATATCTCGGTGATCCCAAGGTTGCACGCCAGTACCAGGCTTTAGCGGATTTACCCGCTGGAACATTAGGGAAAGCACTGTATCAGTATTATCGCGATCGCAACTTTCCCCTACCCGGTGAACAGGAGAGCTTTGGCGATATTCTGGTGCCCCACGATCTGATCCATTTGTTGTCTGGTATTGATACCAGCCCAGTGGGTGAGATTGTGGTGGCGGGGTTTGAGGCAGGTATGAGTGGCAGCCAATTTGGGTTTGAACTGTTGCTGGAAGTGGTTCTGGATTTCCATCTCGGCTTACACTTCACCACCCTTGGCATCCTAGAACCCAGCCAAAATAACTTTGTCCCCAGTTTGGTAATCCAGGCATTTGTCCAAGGGACAGCCGTGCGCCAGGACCTGTTCAGTCCTTACTGGCCTTTTTGGGACTTACTCGATCAGCCAATCACAGCTATCCGCAGACAATACAACATTCAGACGCTAGATCTTAGCAAGAAGGTGGAACCGCAGGAGCTGCCCCAGCCCCAGCCTGTTCCAACACTGTGCTAGTAGTGGTTGCAGATGATCCCGCCACAATGTTGGCAAAGACACAGCCTGTGATGGCATTTAAGTCATTATTTTGGGGAAACGCTTGGAACTCAGCCAGGATAGAGTTAGTAGTTCCGAATTGAAAGGTATATTGATCCGACGCAAGCGGTAGAGCAATTCCGAGATTGGCTATGTTGTTGGCAAACACTGGAAATTCGAGACGGTAGGTTTGCTGAGCGCGATTGACCGAGCCAATATAGCTTTGGGCCACAGCTTGTTGGGCTTTCAGTGATTGTTGCAACATGGATGGCACAGCCAGAGCAGACAAAATTCCCACGATCACGATGGCAACCAACAGCTCTAAAAGGGTCAGGCCCTGATCAGGGTGTTGCCGTGGGCTGGAATAGTTAGGGATGAGCGAAACCATTGAACGTGCAGGAGGGGTGAGTGGCAGCAACTCAACGCGGGGCAAGACAGCCCAAGCAACGGGTTCAGTAATGCCTTGAGTCAGGAATAAGTTTTAAAGAAAGACTAGGCCCTACATCGCTCTAGAAAAATAAGCCATATAGGGATAAAAACTAAAAGTAGGATTGCTAAACGCACAGAGTAATAGCGCTAGCAGAACATAGGTTGTTAAAAACTTGAGAGGCGATACAACTACGTTGGGTGATGAAAAAGATGGTGACGCAAGCTTCGAATCCTCTAAATACAGTGTGACTATGCTCAACTTAACATTGGGATAGAGGCGAGCAGTCCGTATATTCACGGATAAAAGAGCAACAATTTGTGACCCCTTTTTTCTTGAAGAAAAGCAGATGGATCAAGCCACCTAAAATATTGATAAAAAGCAATAATAGCGAGTAAAAACCACTTGATGACGATGGAACCTCTAGAGAGCAACTTTTGTTGATAAAACTCAATATTTTCTCTCTTGAGGCTCAAATTGATTTAAATTGACAGCCATATATTTCAGCTTAATCCCGGCAGACGAAAAATAGGCCAGGGTATGTTGAAGAAATTTCTGATCATTTCGAGTCGGAAAATCTTCACGGGAATGCGCACCTCGGCTCTCTTGGCGCTGAAGTGCCCCCGTCATGATCACCTCACCAACGACCATTAAATTACGTAATTCCAGGGCCTCAATAATTTCGGTATTCCAAAGGGCTTCTTTGTCATCGAGGCGAATGTGCTGATACTGCTGCTTTAAGGTTTGTAACTGATCCAAACCCGCTTGAATAATGTCTGCCGTGCGGAAAACGCCACAATGTTGGCTCAAGCAATCTTGGACCTGTTGGCGAATATCATGAATGCGAAAGTCACCGGACTGAGAGAGCAGATCTTGGATCTGCTGTTGGGCTTGCTGGAGGTAGTGTTGCTCATCCACGTGGGGGAGTTGCTGATCCTGAACGTAGGCTGCGATCGCACTCCCCGTTCGGCGACCATACACCACACATTCGAGCAAAGAATTACTCCCCAGGCGATTAGCCCCATGCACAGATACGCAGGCACATTCCCCTGCTGCAAAGAAATTATCCACTAAGCCATCGGCACTATTACGAACCCGCCCATCCGTATTTACAGGAATGCCACCCATTGAGTAGTGAGCGGTGGGGCGGACGGGAATGGGTTCAGTGACGGCATCGACTCCCGCCAGACGATGGGCTTCCTCCCAACAAAAGGGGACGCGACTCATAATCTTTTCCCGTCCCATATGGCGCAAGTCTAAGTAAACAAACGGACCCCCTGCACTGCCATCGGGATAAATGCCATGACCTTGACGAATTTCCGTCGTGATCGCTCTGGAGGTAATATCACGAGGGGCTAGCTCCATTTTATTGGGGGCATAGTTCGCCATGAACCGATCGCCATCACTATTGATCAGATAAGCCCCTTCTCCTCGAACGGCTTCGGAAATCAATACCCCAGCCGGATACAAACCTGTGGGATGGAACTGGACAAACTCCATGTCTTCCAAGGGCAAACCCGCGAGTGCGGTCATGGATAACCCATCTCCCGTGGAGGCAAAGTCATTGGAGGTGGTGTTGAACACCCGACCGTAGCCCCCAGTCGCAAACATCACAGTTTTAGCCCGCAAGACTTGCAACTCGCCATCAAGAAGGCGATACATCACCACGCCCTTAGCTCGATTGTCTTCTAGAATCAGTCGCATCACATACCATTCGTCATAGATGGTGATGCCATAGCGCCGAATATTGTTGTATAACTCGTGGAGAATAGCATGACCCGTTTTGTCTGCCGCGTAACAGGTGCGGTTGTGGCTGTGTCCCCCAAAGGCCCGCTGAGCAATCCGACCATCCTCTAGCCGAGAAAACAAGACCCCTAAATGCTCCAGATCAATCACGACTGCAGGGGCTTCTTGGGTAAGGAGGGCGACTGCATCTTGATCAGCCAGGTAATCAGAACCTTTGACAGTATCGAAGGCATGGGCTTCCCAACTATCTTGGTCATCCACATTCTTGAGAGTGGCAGCAATGCCCCCTTGGGCAGCAACAGAGTGGGACCGAATTGGATGAGTTTTGGCGATCATTGCCACATTTAGGTTTGGAGCCTTGCGAGCAATTTCCAGGGCAGCGCGGCACCCCGCCAAACCACCCCCAACGATTACAACATCATGCTCTAACATGGCAGTTTCATTACGGCTTTGATTACGTTCCAAATCTATCGCACATATAATCCTTAGCTATAGGCTTTTGTAATAGTGATATACTCTCTTCACAATCAATGATTCAGAGAGCTATTTGCTACCGATCAAGTTGCCATTAGGTGTCTTTCAGAGCTGTCGGCTTTGACCTCCAAGCAACTGGGGAAAGTCCGGTGTAACTCCGCCGCTGTCCCGCAACTGTAAGTTGTTCATGCGCCTTAGCGATAAGATTGTTCTTCCTCTTTAGGGAGTAAGGAGCTTCTCGTAAAAATAGTGCTGAACAATAAGCCAGAATACCCTTGACTGCATCCTTCTCTACAACATATCTGCGAGGTACAGATTGTGAATAAGACGTTTCGTTGGCTGCGATGGACGAAGAAACTGCAATTATCGCAAATCCTGCTGCCAGTACTGCTATTAACCATTGTGCTCATCCCCATCAGTGCTCAGGCCCATGTTGATGGCAGCCATGGTGTGGGTTTTGTTCATGGATTTACCCATCCGATTGGTGGGTTGGATCACCTGGCCGCAATGGTGGCGGTGGGGCTATGGGCAACTCAGATGAATCGACGAGCGCTATGGGCCGTACCGTTGACGTTTGTGGCGGTCATGATGGTAGGTGGCTTCATTGGCACGACAGGTTTAGCACTTCCTTTTGTTGAACAAGGTATTGCTTATTCTGTGCTGGTTCTGGGTGTATTGATTGCGGCTGCGATTCGCCTGCCTGTGGTTCAGAGCGCTGCTATTGTTGCTTTATTTGCTCTGTTGCATGGTTATGCGCACGGTGCAGAAATGCCGTCTTCGGCTGCTGGTCTGGCCTATGGATTGGGGTTTGTGGTGGCTACAGCGCTGCTGAATTTGACTGGCATTGGGATTGGCCTATTTTGCCAGCACTTTTTTCAACGTCATGCTCGTCTAGCGCAACTCTTTATGGGAGGTTTGGTGACCAGCTTAGGTGTTTATCTTTGCTTCGCTTAAACGCTGGTTGATTCTTCTATTCTTAAAAGTTGAATAAGTTGTCTATCTGTTTTTGAAATTGATAGGGCAATAAAGGATGCCGTCATTGTTAGACAAAGCGGCATCCTTTGTCATTTTTAGACATGATATAACTGCAGAAAAACTTCTATTCGCTATTTTAATCCTATCAATAAGCTATCTATGATGGGATCGGTATGGGTTAGAGGCAGAGCTGACACTTTCAAGTAAATGAGGTTCGCTGTCTAGCCTTGGTACTGATGATGGCCATGGCATATTGCTTGGTGACTCATGCAGACTATGGACTGACGCTATTGGAAGTAGACCACTATATCACTCGGCTCAAAGAGCAATGTCATCGTCGACCTCGACACAGTAATTTTGGCACTGCGTTATATGGACATTTACGGTGTTGTGGTCTGGACCCATTGAGCCATTGAGTTCACCCAATTAAAACTCCATAAACGACTCAATTTTCAGCCAGGGGTGAAAGCCAGATGAGTGCTTGAGCGTTCAAATGCTGGGAGGGACAGATGTAAGAGTCTGGTCAAGAATTTTGAACGGACCTTAACCCATGCAATGACCAAGCTGAACCTCTGCTTTATCAGGTTGATGCTCAAGTGCTTAGCCCCTCTTTAGAAGATCCCAAATGGTTTTTTCTATCTCTTTTGATAGAGGAATCTATTGCATGAACTCCTTCTATTGCCTGATGTGACGCTAAGAACAATTGCTTAGGCTGAAGTAGCAGCAGGATAAATGGAGCCAAATTTAGGTGCAAGCAAGCATCCAACATACTATTAGAATTTCTGATATTCGATGGAAAAGACTGTTGCTCTCATGCATCGTTTGGGTCATTTCTGAAGTTGGATTAACTTGGCTTGGGTGGGATGACTTAGCGGATTGTGGTGAGTACATTTTCAAACATCAGCAAGTTGCGATTGAAATTGCTCCCGTAGCCCAAGCATTACCCACCACTACGCTCGTTATTCCTAACATTCATCTGTAACTGCAAGCAATATTTGTTGGATTGGAGATCGAACTTTTCATGCATTATGAACAGGTAACCTATCCATTTATTGGAATTGATCAACAAATCTCAACCTGTGTATTGACGATTTATCGTCGGCCTGATTTCGATGTTGTCATTATCAAGAATTCTACTCAGGGTGATGAGACGCTAGCGATTAAGCGACTGGACGCGATCGCAACCGGGGTAACCCGAGACTATCAGCTTGACCCCGATCGCACGTGCTGGCTAATCCAGACCCCTGAACCCCTAAATCTACTGGGGGAATATCGCAAGATTCCCCTGCAATACACGCAAGAAGGAATAGTGCTGGAAAATTCTGAGCAGTTATGGCCTTACCTGTCTGAATCAGATGTGGAAGCCATGATCGGCACTCGCTTCAAGGCCACCGCTTTCAGTCAGTATTTGAAATAGTTTGACCATTCCCAACATAGGTTGATAGAAACCCACTGTAGTCCTCTAGGAGAACATTTATGGCAGCTTCATCCCCCTTAAAAGGCATTGAATTGATTGACTGTGCTAAGGCTAATGCTAAGAAAGGCGCTGAATTCGCGGCGCAACAATGTGGATATGGCAACCAGACAAAGCAATTTCTAGACGCTGTCCAAGATGCCTGCCAAAGCATTGGTGTAGATGTTAATGAATTGCGCGATTTAATTTCTGATCAGCAGCAGGTAAAGGTATCTCATGGCATAGAGATTGCGCCAGAAACCCCGACTAACCTGTAGTTGCTTATTTAGACCTTGCAAAATTTTCGTTCTATCGAACCGTTTGATCACGGTGTCAATTTTCAAATCGATTTTTCAAGTTTCTTTTTTATGAATTTCATACCTTTTATGCAACTGCCACACCAAAAATTCGCCAACATCCTGTTTGCTCTGGGTGTAGGACTCAGCGCATTCGGTATTCAATCAACGCCAAGTCAGGCCGTGCAGCCCCGTCAGGCTGGGGTTGAGCAGCAGGCGTCATACCTGTATGGACAGTCTCAGCAGCCCAACCAGATTCAACAGGGTTATGTTGTGTTCGAGCAGTTTGGAAACACCGTCGTCGGTGCCTCCTACTATCCCCGCTCAGAGTTTCAATGCTTTATTGGCAATCTCAATCAGCAGTCGGAGGTCGTGACTGGGGTGATGCTGGCATCGATGCAAATGGAGCAAGCCCCTATCAATATTGATCTGTCTCCCTTACATCAATTTGAGCAACTCAGCCAGAATGATCAGCGGATGTTAACGGCCTGCAAACAAGTTGCAGTGAACCGCCAGGAACAACTTCCAGCCCAATGGCAACCGATTCCTGCCGCATTGCTGCAGTAGCTGGGACACTACCGTAATCCCCTCACCGCTAAGAAACCGGATAGGGCTGAGGTGATGCCAGAGGTAGAGGCAATGGCAAATAACCACCAAGCTGCGATCGCAGCAGACTGACGAACATTATCGGCCTGACGTTGGGTTTCTTGTTTGAGTTCTACGGCTTGCTGTTGCAGCTCTATTTGTAGTTGATCAATTTGGTCTAACAGTTGATGTTGAAGTACTTCGGCTTGCTGAGACAGTTGGTGTTTGACAGGATCTTCTAGGTCTTCACGGGCGCGAACAATCTGCTGGTAGGTGGATTGGGTGAGATCGGAGATGCGATCGCGAATCTGCTGCCAGGACGATTCTTCCAGCAGTTCAGTGGGGGCTTTTCGAGCCAAAGACTGGAGGTTGTCTCCAATCTGCGCTAATTCGACATTGGGTAGAGCGTCACTGAGCGTCTCTTGCAGGTGAGTAGGGTCAGGCGCTGAATGAGGAAGCGAGTTCAATATTTCTTGGACCTTCGTCGCTACGGCGTCCATTGAAGATTGGGCTTGCTTTCGTAAACGTTGAGTTTCATCGACCAACTTGTCCCAGGTTGAGGAAAGTTGCGACGATATTTGTTCAATTTCAGTAGTCGTTAAATCTTTCCGCTCCTGAAGAAGGGCTATGATCTCGGGCTGACTAGGAAGTCGGGGCCAGGACGATTTGTCTTTTAGCTTAGGAACAAAAACATCATTACTGGCTTCATCTAGGAGGTTACGCAAGTCTTTTTCCAAGGATTCAGTACCTGTCAAAGCCGATCGATCTTGATATTTAAGGTAGCGCTGCAGTTGGTGTTGCCAATCTTGGGCAGTCCGTCGAGTTCGGAGAGCCCAACGGCGGGGAACTTTAACAACCTGCTGCCACTCTTCTCGCAGCCCCGTCAAGAGTGAGTAAAGGTACTGGGCGTTGAGATCGGACTCCTCCTGCAGCTCCTGAGCAAGTGATACCCAGTCCAGTTGTCCTAAGTATTGATTTAATGCGGTTAACCCCGACGTCGGCTGATCAATCAGTTGGATAAGATGAGGTTTAAGGTCTTCTAAAGTGATAGATTCACCGTCCTTCCCTCGCACTTGTTCTGCAATGACGGTCCTCAGCCGTTTCTGAATAGAAGATATTGCGGGTAATGGTTGAATCAGGTTGGGCCAGAGGTGCTGCCAGGCTTCAGCAGCAGCAGCTAGGAGTGCTTTTCTTTGTTTGGGTTTTAAGCCTTTACGTCGTTGCAGGAGATTCTGCAACGCTTCAAGGTCCAGGTCTGGCCTCTGCTCAGCCAGTTCTGAAACTGGAATCTGGATCTCCTCAACCAGGGTTTGCAGTTTTTGTTCAATCCCCTCTGGGCTCAGTCTACTCAGGGGAGTATAGCGGCAGTAGGACTCCAGTTTTTGCTGAAGCTGATTCAGTTGCTCACGGTGAGCGTTATTGAGTCCCGCAGAAGGCTGTACTTGCTCCAAGACATTGAGACGCACCCGATCAAGCGCGTCAGCAATTTCAGCCTGTTGATCAGGAGGCATATCCTCCCGTTGCTGGAGGAGGGTCCGCATTTGCTCAGGATTCAGGAGCGTCAGTTGCTGGTGAACAAGGGCGGGATCAGCCTCAGGGTCATAAATAATTTCTTTGAAGTCAACATCAATCACTTCTGGATTCAGATTCCAGGCTGGCGTATTTAACAGATAGTCTTCAACGTCCAACTGGACAATATTCACGGGCTGTTCTGACTGCGAGGATCCTGTCAGTTTTTGTTGGGTAGATTGCAGCAGTTGCCAAATTTGCTGAACATCCCAATCCGATAAATCGACTCGCCGGAGAGCAGTGCGGAGTAGTCCTTTGAAATCTAGGTTCTGTAATGTGCTCCAGGGTTGGGAAGGTTGTGAGGTCTCTAACGGGGCAAGTTTGGCAGATAAGGGTTCGGGTTGCAAATCAGCTGGATCAGCTGTTTGCAGGAAGTTTTTCAGATCCGAGATTTGGTCCGGTTGAAGGGTGTGAGGGTTTCCGATCGACTTTTGGCGATCGCCCACCTCCAGCTCTAATTCTCTAACCTGCTGCCGAATCTGTTCCAGAGTGGTTTGAGGAAGATGGAGTTGATCTTGCAACTTATCGACCACTTGATCCAAATCGATCTCACTATTCTGGTCAGCACTAGCAATAACCTGGGCTGCAATTTGCGAGAGATCGCGTTGGTCAGTAGGCTCAGGCTTCAACTTGGATAGGGCGTTCTCAAATATAGGGGTGAAATCCGTTTCCTCCAAAGTTCGCAGTAACTGCTGCCTAACCATTTCAGTTGCGTTTGAATCTTCCTTTACGGAGTTAGCGTCTGAAGGATCGGGATTAAATAGTTGCCCCACCGCCTCAAACAGCCGCCGCAATCCCGTTCGGGTAAATCCCAAGACCGTATCGGCAACGGTGCCCACTGCCGATGTACTGAGCCACGTCAGCAAAATCAGATAAACGGACCACACTAAGCCACCTAAAATTGCCCCTAACCACGGGTCGCTGGCCTGACTAAGCTTAACGGCTAAAAAACAGGCGGCAAATAAGACTCCATCCAGAGAGAGCATAATTGCCAGTCCAGCCGCAACACCGATCAAAGCAATACTGCCAAAGCCATCGTCTTCAGTGTCTGCTGACCCTTCATCCAAGGTTTGGGGCTTAGGTTTCAAGTCAAATAGCGATAACCCAATGGCAATCCCAAAATTGGCGAGCAATAGCTGAAAGGCGAGTCCGAACAAAAGACCTGCCAGAACAACGACGATGATTTGTCCACCGGAGAGGGTAGAGAGGGTTTCTAAGTCACTGATAGGTGGGACTGTATTGCCTCTAATCATCAAAACCCTCCCGCATCTTTGCTGTCCTTTCTTCGATGAGTCCGAACGACTAGTAGAGATCTCTAGCTTAGCCCTCTGATCCGGTTCGAAACGATTGCTGCTATAAAGAACTAGGTTTAACGCAATAGGGCCGGGATATCTTGGCAGAGCCGCATACAGCCGACAAAGATGGTGAAAAATTCTAAGCGTCCTAGTAACATCCCCACCGTTTGGGTCCACAACAAACCGGTCGGGGCATCGGCTGCCGTTACGCCCACGGATAAGCCAACGGTACTGAGGGTACTGGCATATTCAAACAAACTATCGGGCAACGGATAGCCGTAGGCAACCGTCACGCAACTACCTATCCCAAATATCAGCAGATAGAGAAATACCAGAACACTGACTTGGCGGATCAAAGCATCACTGAGAAAGTGTTGGTTTTCTCCTTGCCAGGCTCGGGGCTCGGTTACCGCCCGTTGAGGAAGCATCATCCGTTTCACTTCCCACAAAAGAGCACGATAGAGAATATAGATTCGATACTGCTTAATGCCACCTGCCGTTGACCCTGCTCCCCCTCCAATTAACATCAAAGCGATCATGATCAGCCAGCCTAGGCTGCTCCAGTCGGTATACCCCACGGTTGAAAATCCCGTGGTGGATAAGGCAGATACCATCTCAAATAAGGCCACCCGCAAAGCCTTGCTCGCAGTAGGATACAGACGAGTGGTGACGCCAAGAAACAGCAAAGCGGTAGCGGCAGGAATGAGGAGCGCCTGTAACCGAATCTCGCCATTTTTGCGGACGGCCTGGAACCGTCCTGTTAACAGCAGGTAACTGGTGACGAAATTCAGCGTCCCTCCTAGCATCAGCACAATCGTTACTGCTTCAATGGCGGGGCTATCCCAATAGCCAATCGAATCAGCTCGGGTCGAGAAGCCTCCGGTCGATAGGGCAGCAAAGGAATGATTGACCGCATCAAACCAGCCCATCCCTGCTAGACGTAGGGCCACAATGCCAAATGCGACATAGCCGGAGTAAATCGTTAAGACCAATTTGGCAGAGCGGCGCACATTGGGGGCCAGTTGTTCGGTTCGGCCTTCTGCGGCTGGCAGACTGGCCCCCACAGGTCCTGCTAAGGCACTAAGGGTGACAATGGCTAAGCCTGCCCCTCCCACCAGTTCTATTACACTGCGAAACAGCAAGGTGAGATGAGTGGATTGTTCCACATCCACCACTGATAGCCCCGTGGTCGTCCACCCACTGGTGGCCTCAAACACTGCTTGGGTAAAGGTCAATCCTGCTGTTGCCATCAACGGAAAAGTACTGGTGAGAATGGACATAACCCAAGCCAAGACCACAATGACTGCACCTTCTGGCAGGGTTAAACTTAGAGCTGGCTTAGGCGCTAGACTCTTCCACCCCAAAGCTCCCACTAAAGCTAAGGCCAATCCAGGCAATAGATAGCCCCAGGCAAAGAACGTTTCTTCCGGGTACACGGGCAGGACCAGTAGGGGCGTCAAAATGGTGAGGCCAGAGATCAGACAGATCAGCCCGGTATAGCCGAGAATGGTTTGATAACGCTGAGCAAGGTATTTTTGCATCTTGGGGTTAGGCTTCTTTGCCCGTTAGCACTCTCAGAAACTGTCCTGCATATTCGGGGCGACTCACCACAATTAGATGATCCGCTGCTTGTAATCGAGTCCACCGCTTGGGCATGGTGATGTATTGGTTGCGGACAATGCAGGTAATCTGGGCTTGGCTAGAAACTTCCAGGTCTTGTAGGGTTTTGCCCACGGCGGGACTGTCGTCATTGAGTGTCACTTCCATGACGTTGATGTCTCCTTCCGCAACCGGGGTAATATTTTTAATATTTTCAAACTCCAAATGTTGCTCTAGCAGATGGGCAATAATTTCCGTGGCTGAAAAGGCAATGGTGACCCCTAGTTTTTCAAAGATATCTAGGTTGTCGGGATCGTTGACAATGGCTAGCGTCTCAGTGATGCCGAATTGCTGTTGAGCAATTTGGCAGGCTACCAAATTATCCTGATCTTGAGGGGTCAAGGCGAGCAAAATATCGGCCCGGTAGGCTTCTGCATCCTGGAGGACGGCGGGGTCGCTGCCATCGCCTAGAATGACCGTGGCTTTAAATTGGCGGGAAAGGCTGAGGGCATCCGCTTGATCGGAGCAAATAAGGGTGAGTGCATAGCCTTTACTGGCAAATTGTCGAGTCAAGAAGTAAGCGAGCTTGCCGCTACCTATTAGGATCAACTTCATACTTGCACCGCCTGAGCCAATTGGAGGCTCTCCAAGAATGCCTGGGCTGATAATTGGGTGGGGCTGATGGTGGTGATGCCTAGCTCCTGATAACTTTGTTCCCGAGCGGGGTCATAGACCCGAGCGAGCACTTTAGGGACCTGAAAGATCTCTTTGGCAATTTGGGCCACCATTAAGTTGATGTTGTCTTGGTCTGTGACGGCGAAAAAACAATCGGCCTGGTCGGTTTTGGCGCGCTTTAAGATGGCGGATTCCACCGCATCTCCGACAATTCGAAAGCCACTAAAGGCCGTGGATAGTTTGGAAAAATGCTGCTCGTCTTGGTCGATCACCACGATGCTATGTCCTTCACTGCTTAAGCGATTGGCGAGGATAGAGCCAAGGCGGCCACAGCCAACGACGACAATATATTGAGAGTTTGCCATATAGGTGTTTGCTTAACAGATGTCAAATATCTTGCGCTTAACTGAGGGAAGGTCTGAAGGTGGATGTGGTGGCTCGGTCCAGATTTTTTTGAGCATCCTTGTGGGTGGGATCGAGGTCCAGGGCGACTCGATAGCTTTTGATACCTTCTAAGCGATCGCCCAAGGATTCCTGAAGTTGTCCCAGTAAGACAAAGGCCGAAGGCTGAGATGGATCAACGCCGATGGCTTCTTTTACGGTTGCGATCGCATCTTCAAGTTGGCGTTGACTGGCTTGGTACTTGGCAGACTCCATCAGACTATCAAAGCTAGAAGCATCCTCCTCCCTGGTTTTACGATCTAGAACCTGCTTAACCAGTTCGCGTATTTCCGTCGGGGTAAAGGGTTTCTGGATAAAATCGATAGCTCCCAGCTTCATCACCTCTACGGCATTTTCCACCGTGCCGTGGGCTGAGATCATAATCATTTGCAGATTGGGGTGCAGTTGAATCGCCTGCTCCACTAAGGCCATGCCATCCATTCCTGGCATTTTTAGATCTGTGAGAATCAGGTCAAAGGCTTCTTGCTGTAGCTGATCCAGGGCGTCATTCCCATTCACAGCCGTTTTAACCGTGTACCCTTGGGGTTCTAAAGATTGAGCAACGGTAAGTCGGATGCTTTTTTCATCATCTACCACCAATATTTTGGTATTAGACATCAAAGTTATACTCCTGTAGGTGAGAACTGACTCATAACGGGTAACGTAAACGTGAAGGTACTTCCTTCTCCTGGTGTAGACTCCACCCAAATTGAACCATTATTCGCTTTCACAATTTCTTTGCATATGGCTAGGCCCAACCCACTGCCTCCTACATCTTTATCGGTTTCAACTTGCACAAACTTATCGAAAATTTTGGACTGATAGTCTACAGGGATACCCGCTCCATTGTCCCTGACTGAAATATGTATGACATCTATCCGGGGAGAGACTTTCACCTCAATCCGGCCCCCTCTTTCGGTATAGCGAAGGGCATTGGCAATCAGATTGGTGAGCACCCAAGTGATTTTATTGGCATCGGCTCTAACGAGGGGAAGTTCATCGGGGAGAACAGGCGTCAGTTCCACCCTCTGCTCTTGCGCTTGGACTTTGAAGGTGGATAGGGCTCTCTCAATCAGCAGAGACACGTCAACTGACGTGATTTCTAAACTGATTTTGCCAGACTCAATTTTGGATAAATCCAACAGATCGTTGACCAATGCTCGGAGCCGCTGGATATCGTCTTGGGCCGTCTGCAACAGCTCCAGTTCTGGTTCAGACAGCTTCTCCTGAGCAGTTTCCAGTAATAATCCCATACTCATCGTCATGCCCGTGAGGGGCGTACGCAATTCATGGGAGGCTGTCGCCACAAACTCACTCTTAAGGCGATCTACTTCCTTGAGTCGGGTTACATCCTGCAGCAGCAAAATCACGCCCAACTTTTCGTTGCCCTCAGTGGTGACCGGGGTGATCGCAAATTGATAGTACTGGGTCTGAAGTGAACCCCTGATCTTGGACAGTAAAATCAGGCATAAGAGAGAACCACACTACATTTATCACACCTGAATATTCTCCTGTTCATACCTCCAC